>CAJBCV010000143.1 GCA_903951635.1 uncultured Planctomycetaceae bacterium | reverse complement strand
GCCGCGACCATCACCGGGCCGGCGTCGCGCCCCAGCCAGCGGTGGGCGATCCAGTTGTCGGCCGGGGCATTCCGGTCGCTGTCCGGCGTGGCGAAGATCCGCGACATGAGCTTGCCGCTGCGGGCCAGCAGAGGCGCTCCCGCGACCGGGGCGATGGGAGCGGCAGCGCGTCCGCGGGCCAGGGCTTCGCCCCCTCCCCCTTCCGCCAGCCGCGGGTCGATCGCAATCGCCCGGTCGACGGCTTTGGCCGCTGCCGTTCCCTTCCCGGCTGCCGTGAAGGCGATCGCCTGACGGAGGAACGTATCGGGTTGATCAGGGGCGATGCTCGCGGCACGGCGGTACGCGTCGATCGCCTTGGCGAGCTTCGCCGGCTCATCGATGGCGGCGCGGAGATGCTGATCGCCAAGGGTGATAAGCCGGGCCGCGCGGGCCCTGGCCGGCGCGTTGCTCGTGCGGATGGCGACCTCCACGGCCGTGTCGATCGCCGCAGCGCCCAGATGCCCGCGGCCGACGGGGGCGTCGGCCACCTCGGCAATCACCGGTTGGCCAACGGGGAGCGTGCCGCTCGTGGTGCGCGGCCCCTGAATCCCCGCCAAGCCGAAGGCTGGGGCACCGAACGTGGCTCGCTCGAGGGGGGCACGAAACGGAAGCCTGTTGATCGGTGAGACGCTCGCAAACGGGATCGCCCAGCCGCGTGCGGGACCACGGTTCCAGCCCCAGGCAGGGCCGGGATTCCAGCCCCACGCCGGGCCAGGGTTCCAGCCGCCGTACCACGCCCCGACGCCTCCCCACCGGGCACCGCCCCATCCGCCGCCATTCCAGACTGGCCCACCCCAACCCCAGCCACCGCAGCCGCCCCACGCCGGCGGACCCCAGACCGGGCCGCAGCCCCCCCAGCCCCCGAACGCCGGGACGCCGAAGACGGTCGTGCCCGACCAGAAGCGCGTGCCGCCGACCGCGAAGCCGGTGCCGTAGGAGACATTGCCGATCACCGGCCAACAGGGAACCCCAAAGCCTCCTCCCCAGCCGCCACCGCAGCCGAGGCCACCGTATCCCCACGGGACGGGGCCACAGTAGCCGAAGCCCCCGTGGCCAAATCCAAAACCACCCTGCCAGCCGCCACGATGGAAGCTGTGGCAGCCATGAAACGCCAGGGCTTCCCGCGGGGCGGTGCCGATGGCACACGCGGCGAGGAGGAGAAGCCCACAGACGAGGCGACGAGCGAAGGCGCGAGGGGGCATGGAAAGCTCCGCGATCGGATGATCAGAGCGTCGGGGAAACATTCGGCATTCTACGGCGACTCCCCCTCGGAAAGCGAGGAATCGTCAGCGTCCCGAGCCGTTCCCCATGTCGGCCTGACCGAGGAGCCGGCGGAGGGCCGTCATCGCCACCTCGCCAAACTGCCGCGGCGGCACAGGCCAGAGGGCGGGGTTCATCAGTTCCACGCTCACGCCGCCCTCGTAAGCGATGTCGGCCAGCCGGGCGAGGAGGGGCAACGGCGACGAAGACCCTTCGCCGGGGAGGATCCGCTCGGAGTCGCTTGCCATCTCGCGCGGGACATCGGCCACGTCGGAGAGCTGGACATGGAAGAGGTTGGCGGCGGAGAGGAGGCCGAGGTCGGCTTCCTTGCTCGGACCCATCATGAAGTGGTGCCAGTCGAGGCACAGGCCGAGGGCCGGATGCCCCACCTGGTCGACCAGGGCCACCGCCGACTGAAGATTGTTGGGAAAGCTCGCCCGGGCATCGAACTCAAGCGCCAGTTTCACTCCCCCCTCCCCCGCGAGCCCGGCGGCCTTGGCGAGGTTTGCTGCCATGGCGTTAAGGTCGGTCGCCGAGAGGGGGGCAAACGCATCGCCGGCGACGACGAGGACGGGGATGGAAAGCCCCTGGCAGAGCTCGAGCCGGTGCCGGAAGAGCTCCCAGTGGGCCTCTCCTGCAGCGCCGTCGGCGGTCAGCAGCCCTCCTTGATAGCTCGCGGCAACGACCTTCACCCCCGACGAGGCGAGGAGATCGCGGAGCGATTCGGGGGAGCCGGCCTCGAGGACGCGCTCGGCGTGGCCGAGCCACAGATCGACAGCGTCGCAGTGGCCGGCGGCGTAGTCGGCGAGGATCGTGGCAAGGTCGCACTGAAGCGAGCAGACGGTGCCGACCGCAGGAATCGCTTTGATCGGCAGGTCGGACACCGGGGCGGCGGTCATCGCAGCCGGTCCCGGAGCATGTCGACCACCTCGGCCACGGCGACGCGGTCCTGCGTCAGCGAGTCGCGGTCGCGAAGAGTGACGGTGCCGTCGGTGAGCGTCTGGCCGTCGATCGTCAGGCACCACGGAGTGCCCGCCTCGTCCTGGCGGGCATAGCGCCGGCCGACCGAGCCCTTCTCGTCGTAGTAGGCGGGCATGTGGGCCTTGAGCTTGCGGTAGAGATCGATCGCGATCTCCGGCATGCCGTCCTTCTTCACCAGTGGCAGCACCGCGACTTTGAGCGGCGCGAGGCGCGGATGGAGCTTGAGGACGGTGCGGCTGCGCGGCTTGCCTTCCTCGTCGGGCACTTCGTCCTCGTGGTAGGCATCGCAGAGGAAGGCGAGCACCGCCCGGTCGGCCCCAGCCGAGGGCTCGATGACATGGGGCACGAAGCGCTCGCGGGAGATGTCGTCGAAGTAGGAGAGATCCTTGCCGCTCCCCCGGTGGCGCGGCTTGCCGTCGGGCCCCTGCTCGACGACGAGCTGGCCATCCTGGCGGACGAGCTTCCCCTCCATGTGGCTGCGGAGGTCGAAATCACCACGGTGGGCGATCCCCTCGAGCTCGCCGAACTCCCCCGGCGCGAGGAACGGGAAGGCGTATTCGATGTCGGCGGTGCCGACGGAATAGTGGGAGAGCTCGTCGGCGTGGTGCTCGCGGAGCTGGAGCTTCCCCTCGGTGAGGCCGAGGGAGAGATACCACTTCCAGCGGCGGTCGCGCCAGTAGCGATACCACTCGGCCGATTCCGACGGCTTGCAGAAGAACTCGATCTCCATCTGCTCGAACTCGCGCGAGCGGAAGGTGAAGTTGCGCGGCGTGATCTCGTTGCGGAAGCTCTTGCCGATCTGGCCGATGCCGAAGGGGACTTTCACGCGCGAGGTGTCGACGACGTTCTTGAAGTTCATGAAGATCCCCTGGGCCGTCTCCGGCCGGAGGAAGGCACGGTCGTCGTCGTCGCCGGCAAGGGCGCCGATCCGGGTCTCGAACATGAGGTTGAACTCGCGCGGAGCGGTGAGCGAGCCCGGCTCGCCCGCATCGGGGCCGAGGGCGTCGGCGAGGGTCACCGTCTGGGCATGGACGGCAGCGGCGAGGCTTTCGAGTCCCGAGAGCCACTCGATTTCCTCGACCTTGCTGGCGCGAACGCCAAACCCCTTCAGGGCCCGGGTCACGGTGTGCGGCAGGGCGTCGTCGCCGGATTGATCGGTGACGACAAACAGCTTCTTGCCGCGATGAGAGGCCCAGCGGCCGTGGAGGTGATCGAAGCGGTAGCGCTTCTTTGACTCCCGGCAGTCGATCATCCAGTCGTGGAAGAGATCGAAGTGGCCGGAGCACTTCCAGACCTGCGGGTGCATGATGATGGTGCAGTCGAGCCCGGCCATCTCGTAGGGCTGCGGGGCGCCGGCCGGCGTGGCGAGCTCGTCGTGGCCGGCGACCATGTCGTGCCACCAGGCATCCTTGAGATTCCGCTTCAGGGCCACACCAAGCGGCCCGTAGTCCCAAAATCCGTTCAAGCCGCCGTAGATCTCGCTCGACTGAAAGATGAAACCGCGGCGCTTGGCGAGCGACACGATCTTGTCCATCCGCGACTGGTCGGTGGGCTTGTCCATGGAAATCCTGGCGGGTCGGGGCGGGGAGAATGCGGGCCGGCAGTGTAGTGGCGGGGCCGGGAGGGGGTCCATGGCAGACGGGGGGGCAGGCGCGCTGGAAAGCCCGGCGGCATCCGCTGCTGACCGGGGCGGCCAGCGACCGCCGCCCGGTCAGGAATCGGCGTGAAACCAGCCGGTGCTGCGCTCGAGCCGGGGGACGACCGGGATCGTGTCGATCGCCGCCGCGTCGCCGATGTCGGCCGCCATCCCGATGGCAAGGAGGTTTTTCCCGCCGCGGGAATCGGCCAGGGCCGCGGCGAGGGGAACGCGGGGGTCGGTCGCCCCGCGGATCGTTCCCCGGAAACGCTCGAGGGCGGCGGAGGCGGCAGCGTCGAGCCGCGTCCCCCCGGCGGCGTCGAGGATCGCCCCGGCGGCGAGGACGTCCTCTTCGGTCACCTCGCCGTCGGTACCGGCGCAGACAAGGTGGATCGGTCGGGGACGGCCGCCCCCCGCCAACGCGAGCGTCATCGCCCGGACGGCCACGGCGCGGCGATTGACGAGGGCTCCGATGAGAATC
>CAJBCV010000142.1 GCA_903951635.1 uncultured Planctomycetaceae bacterium | reverse complement strand
CGTTGTCGGGGGTGAAGGACACGCTCGTCACCCAATCCTTGTGGCCGGCGAGCGTGCCGTGCTCCTTGGAATCAGCGGTGGTCCAGAGCTTCACCACCCGGTCGGCACCGGCGGTGGCGAGCTTCGAGCCATCGGGGGAGTAGGCGACGGCCCAGAGGGTGTCGGCGTGCCCTTCGAGCTTCCCCTTTTCAGTACCGGCGGCCACGTCCCAGAGCTTGACGAGCTTGTCGCCGCCACCGGTGGCGAGCGTGGCGCCATCGGGGGAGAAGGCGACGGCCGTGACGGGGCCACCGTGAGCGGCAATCGTGCGGATCTCGGCGTTCGTGGCGGTGTCCCAGACGACGACAGTGCCATCCTCACCCGCGGTGGCGAGCTTCGTGCCATCGGGGGAGAAGTCGAGAGAGCGAACCCAGCCCTTGTGCTTCTTGAGATCGGCCTTGAGGGCCCGGCCGGGGAGATCCCAGAGCTTGACGAGGCCGTCGTAGCCGGCCGTCGCGGCGAGCTTGCCGTCGTTGGAGGCCTTGATCGCCCACACGGCCGTCGGGTGGCCGGCGAGGTCGCCGGCCCGGTTGCCGTCGGCCGGATTCCAGATCGCGGCGTCACCGGGACGGTAGAGGAGGCTCTCGCCACCGGAGGTGAGGAGTTGGGCGCCGTCGGTGGTGTAGTCGGCGGCGATCACCCAGCGCGTGTGGGCGGGGAGGTTGGCGGCGGGGGCCGGAGGCGCGGGCGTGGCGGGATCCTGGGCCGAGGCCCGGCCGACGCCGACGGCCAGCAGGCCGGCGATCATGAGGCCGACGATCGGGGCCGCAACGACGAAGCGCTGCGAACGAAGGTGGAAACCAGGGACGCTGCAACTCATGGTCGGCTCCTCTGCCGGGGCTCTCGAGAGACTCTTGGAGATCGAACGATGGGGAATGGACGCCGGGTCGTTTCCCCCCTTGCACCCCTTCCCCGCACCGTCGTGGCAAAGAGTATAGTTTGCCCAGCCCCCCTGTTTCCAACCGCGATGCCGGGGGATTCCGGGAGCCGATTCCCCCACGATTCGTTGCCTCTCTCTCCGTTTCCCTTCTCTTTGCTTGTTCCTCTCTCTTTGGGACCCGTGTCATGGCCACCTCTTCCCGCTCGAAGTCCTCAGCCACCCCGCGGCGGAAGGCCGACGTCGTCCTCGTCGCCAGCGGCGACCTTCGTGAAGAGGCCAATCGGGTCTGTTGGCCGGCCCAGAAACAGATGGAAGCCGATCTGACGCGGGCCTTTGCTGCCGCCGGCCGCACGCTCGTCCGCGGCCATTCCCCCTCGAAGGCCCGTGGCCACGGCTTCATCGCCAGTGCCCGCGAGGGGATCGACGTCTTCGCGACGATCGACCCCGCGGCGCCGCTTGTCGTCGCCGAGGCCGTCTGGCAGTACTCCAACCACGTCCTCCCCGGGCTCTCGAGCCACTCTGGGCCCATCCTCACCGTCGCCAATTGGTCGGGGCAGTGGCCGGGACTCGTCGGCATGCTCAACCTCAACGGCTCGCTCACCAAGGCGGGCGTCCCCTACGCCACGCTCTGGGCCGACGACTTCTCGAGCGCCGCTTTCCAGCGCCACCTCGAATCGTGGCTCGCCACCGGCAAGGTCCGCCACGACACGAGCCACGTCGTGCCGATGGCGGCGGTGAAGGTGCCTGGAAAGCTCGAGCAGATCGGCGCCGGGATCGCCGCGGAGCTCCGCGACAACAAGGCCCTCATGGGGGTCTTCGACGAAGGCTGCATGGGGATGTACAACGCGATCATTCCCGACCGTCTTCTCCATGCGACCGGCGTGTTCAAGGAGCGTCTCAGCCAGTCGGCCCTGTACCACGAGACGACGCAGGTCTCCGACAGCGAGGCCCGCGAGGTCTTCCGATGGCTCGAGGCGGCGGGGATGACCTTCCACTTCGGGAAGGACGACGCCGCCGACCTGACCCGGGCCCAGGTGCTCACGCAGTGCCGGATGTACATCGCCACGCTCCGCCTCGCGGAGCGCTTCGGCTGCGATCTCGTCGGCATCCAATACCAGCAGGGCCTCAAGGATCTCCTCCCGGCCAGCGACCTCGTCGAGGGGATGCTCAACGATTCGAAGCGGCCGCCCGTCTGCCCTGCCGGCTCCACGAAGCCGATCTTCAAGGGGAAGCCACTCACCCACTTCAACGAAGTCGACGAGTGCGCCGGCCTCGACGGCCTCCTCACGCAGCGCGTTCACGAGGCCCTCGGTGAGCCGACGGAGAACACGCTCCACGACATCCGTTGGGGGGATTGGGACCGCTCGAACACCACCGACCAGTGGGTGTGGGTGTTCGAGATCTCGGGCGGCGCTCCCCCGGCCCACTTCACCGGCGGCTGGAAGGGGGCCCACGGCTACCGCCAGCCCCCGATGTATTTCCGCCTCGGTGGCTCGACGCTCGCCGGCGTCAGCAAGCCGGGGGAGATCGTCTGGAGCCGGATCTGGGTCGACGGCACCGGCCCCGCCGAGAAGCTCTGCATGGACATCGGCCGGGCGAGCGTCGTCAAGCTCCCGGAGGAGGAGACGCAGCGGCGCCTGGACTCGACGACGAAGCAGTGGCCGATCATGCACGCGGTCACGCACGGCGTCTCGCGCGACCAGATGATGGCCCGCCACAAGGCGAACCACGTTCAGGTGGCCTACGCGAAGGACGCTGCCGGCGCCGACCGCTGTGCCTTGGCGAAGGCCGCCGCCGCCCGGGCCCTCGGCATCGACGTCGTCTTCTGCGGCACGCGTGGCCCCGGGGATACGGCGAGCAGCCGTTGGGACAACTGAGCCGGAGCGACGAATCCGGGATCGCCGATCGCAACTCCAACCGATCGGTCGGTCAGGCGATCCACACCGGGAGGTCGGTGTCTGACCGCGGCGTGAGCTTCACGCCGGCGATCTCCACGGAGGGATCGTCGACGCGGTGCACTTTCACCTCGCCGGCCGACACCGAGTAGAGGAGATCGCCGATCCGCACGCCCCGTTCGACGGCGCCGCTTGCGTGGCTGATCTCACCGAGGCGGGTGAACGTGCCGTCAGCGGCGAGGTCGACCCGGAAGACGACCAGCCCCGTGCTGCCGCTCCACCAATCCCCCTGCTGCACCGGGAGCGTGAGGATCCCCTGCTCGGGGAACCAGGCCAGGGCGTGGTGATCCCACAGGGCGCTCGACCACGACTGCCAGCCATCCCCGGCGAAGGTGTAGGTCGAAGCCCGCCGCGGCTGGGCCGGATGACCGACGTCGAACACCGAAAGTTGCAGGCCGAGGACGCGGCCGGTCGTCGGATCGACGTCACGGCCAATGCCGAGGAGGTGGGTGGCGTCGAGCGGCTGGAGATAGGAGGAGAACCCGGGGACTTTCAGCTCGCCAACGACCTTCGGCCGGGTGGGATCGGCGAGATTGATGACGAACAGCGGATCGACCTGCTTGAAGGTGCTCACGTAGGCGACGTCGCCGACGAACCGGCTGGAATAGATCCGCTCCCCCTTGGCGAGTCCCTGGACCGCGCCGACGGTGACGAGATTCCCGTCCGACTCGCCGAGGACGAACACCCCCGCGGAGGAATTGGTGAAGTTCCAGTCGCCGCCACTGCCCCAGTTCGTCGTCGCCACGCGGAGGAAGCCGTCGTGTTCGTCGAGTGAGAACTGGTCGAGCGTCGTTCCCGGCACGGCCCCCATCGACACCAGGGGCACGCCCGCGGCGGCGAGATCGAAGTGGTAGATGTTGGTCGTCAGGCCGGTGTCGCGGGAATCCCACCAACTGCCCCAGTTGGCAGCCGAGATGTAGAGCCCGGTCGCGGAGGCGTAGACCGTGCCGGAGATCCCGGCGACGCTCGTCGACGACTCCGGCCCGACCGTGTCGTCGGTAATATCGAACTCGACGACCGACAGCATCGAAGCAGACTGGAAGTCGAGGGGCACCCAGGTGTGGTCGACGGTGACGAGTTGGCCGGAGGTCGTGGCGCCCGAGGCCGCGGTGACGGTGTAGGTCGGCAGGGCCTGATCCTTCCAAGCCTGCTCGAGCCGGGCCCGGTAGGAGGCCGCATCCTCATAGACATACTTCGGCATGCCGTCGGGGAAGAAGTCGATCGGCGGGAGCATCGTCGTGACAACTCCGTCAACGCCGGTGACGTCCACCGGATCGGCGGTGACAGGCGCGGTAGGAGTGCTCCCGGTACCTTCCACCGGCACGAGTGCCGGCGTGGGAATGCCGAGGTCGTCCTGGGCGACGACGAACACGCGGCCGTCAATCTCGCGGGCATCCTGGAGCCAACCGTCGAGGGCCGTTTTCTCGAGGATCGCAGGTGCCGACGGATCGGCCACGTCGATCACGGTGACGATGACCTGCGGCTGCCACTGCAGCCCCCCGCCCCACCAGCCGGCGATCCGGGCAAAGGTGTCAGGCGTTCCTGTTTCGCCGCTGGGGGCGACCCAGCGATTCTCCTGCGAGATCACCGTCAAGCGGCTGCCGCTGAGGAACAGCGAACGCTCGTCGCCGTCGACGGCGACGTGGGTCGACACCGCGAGGGAATCGGCAGGCCAGGCGCTGACGATGTCGACGCCGTCACCGGCGAGCACGTAGAGCGATCGGCCGTCGGTCTTGACGATATCCCCTTCGTCGACGCCGGCGACCTGGTTGTTCGTGCCGGAGAAGTCGGTGGTGCCCGCGGAGGGAGCGGGGCTCAGCCCGGAGACCGCGACATCTCCCTGACGCATGGTGTAGGCGATCGGCCACCACGGCACCGGCCGGCCGAGTTGGCCGCCCCACTGCTGCATGGCAGTTTCGAAATACCAGCTCTCGAGTTGGTTGGCGCTCGTCACCGCTTGGAGCGGATTGGTGGTCTCGTTACCGATGAGCTTCTCGCCGGCGGCGAGCCGCACAGAATCGACCCCCTTCACACCATAGAATTGGTCGATGCCGGTGCCACCGACGAGCGAGTTCTTCCCCGCACCTCCGCGGAGCGTGTCGCGGCCGGCGTCGCCACGGAGGGCATCGTTGCCGGTGCCACCGACGATCGCGTCGTCGCCGTTGCCCCCTTCGATCGTGTCGTCACCGCCACCGCCGTTGATCGTGTCGTTACCCGGCCCTCCGACGAGGTGGTCGGCGGCATTCCCCCCTTGGATCGCGTCGTTCCCGATCCCTCCCACGAGCCAGGTGCGGATCTTCGTGTTGGCGGGGATGTCGATCGTGATCGTGTCGTCGCCGCGGCCACCGAAGACATGGATCACGCGGACCGCCGCCTCGCGGCGCGTGCCGACGACGGTGCCGTTGACGGTGGCCCGGAGGAGCGCGGCGTTGGTCGGGTCGCGATCGACGACGATCGTGTCGTCGAAGTTCCCCTTCACCTGATCGCCGGTGATCCGCCACAGCGCCGTGCCGATGTCGGCCGCCATCGGGAGCCGCGCCTCGAGCGCTTCGAACATCGCCGTCAGCCCCGCCCCCCGCGGCGATCGAGCGGCATGATCACGGCGGAGAGCGGCGTGGGACGAACGACGACGGGAGCGTGCCATGACAGGCCTCGGCAGGGATTGGGTTTGAGGGGCCAAAGCCCCGCAGCGGGGGCCGATTCCCCCGGGAACATTTAAGCCTAGGGCGTCGGCCGCGACGCCGCAATGTCCGCGGGCCGGCCGGCTGCCCCCTGTGCTTAGCCTCGGGGTATCATCCTCCCATTCCCCTCTTGCCCCGCTTTCCTGATCGCCCCCGAGCCGGGTCGATTCCTCCTCCCGAACCTTTCTGGACGCCTCCATGCAAAGCGCTCCTTCCACGCCCTCGACCCGTGGCTTCCTCGGCATCGACGCCGGCACGCAAGGGCTGTCGGTGATCTTCACCGACAGCGACCTGAAGATCCTCGCCAGCGGTGAAGCCGGCTACGAGATGCTGCTCGGTCTAGGGCCCGAGTGCTACGAGCAGTCGCCCGCCGACTGGGAGCGGGCTCTCGGGGTTGCGATCGCGGCCCTGCGGAAGAACCTTGCCGCCAAGGGGATCGAGCCGGCCGTCGCGGCGATCGGCATCTCCGGTCAGATGCATGGCGAGGTGCTCGCCGATGCAAACGGAGCGTCGTTTGCGCCAGCGCGGCTGTGGTGTGACGGTCGCAACGAGACCGAGGCGGCCGAACTGACCGACCGGCTCGGCGTGAAGATGCCGAAGCGGATCACCTCCGCCCGCTTCCTGTGGACGGTCCGCCACCGCCCCGATCTGGCCCGCCGCACCGCCCATCTCACCACCCCCGCCGGCTGGATCGCCTTCCGGCTCACCGGCCAGTGGCGCCTCGGGATCGGCGATGCCGCCGGGATGTTTCCGATCGATCAGGCGACACTCGATTTCGACCACAAACTCCTCGCCGAGTACGACAGCCTCGTCGCCGCTCAACCGAGCGGCCCGTTTCCAAAGCTCGCCGCTCTCCTCCCGAAGGTGGCGAGGGCGGGAGAGGACGGCGGCTCACTCGACGCGCATGGCGCCTATCTCCTCGGGCTGCCGGTCGGCACGCCGCTTGCGCCCGCCGAAGGGGATCAGCCGGCGGCGCTTGCCGGTTCGCTCATCGGCGCTGCGGGACAGGTGTCGATGAGCTTCGGCACGAGTGTCGTCGCCAACTCGGTCGGCGATCGGGCCTTCGAGGGGATCTCGCGCGCGGTCGATCACTTTTGCGCTCCCGACGGCAAGCCGATCAACATGGTCTGGATCCGCAACGGCACGACGCCGATGAACACGGTCGTCGGGATGTTCGGTCTCGCTGGCGCCGGCTCCGGCAGCGAGGCCTTCGAGACGCTCATGCCGCTCCTGCTCGCGGCGCCTGACGACTGCGGCGGCCTCCTCGCCCTTCCCTTCATGGATGACGAGCCGGGCGTGGGGGTGCAGCGCGGCGGCACGGCGCTCGTCATGGGGCTCAACGAGAGCAACGCCACGCCGGGAAACGTCGCCCGGGCGATGCTCCTGGCGACGATCTTCAATCTCCGCCACGGGAGCGACATCCTCGCCGCGCAGGGCTATCCGCGCACCGAGATTGTTCTCTCCGGCGGGCTCACGAAAACGCCGGCCCTCGGCCAGATCCTCGCCGACGCCTTCGACACGCCGGTGACAATCCTCGCAGGCGCCGCCGAGGGGAGCGCCTGGGGGGCGGCGCTGATGGCCGCTTACCGGGCCGCCGTCCTCGCCGGCGACACGCGTGACTGGGCCACCTTCCTCACCGCCCATCACTCAGGCACACCAACCCGCTTCCTCCCGCGGCCGGCGGCGGTGAAGACGCTCGCCGCCGTCCACGCCCGCCACCAGAAGCTCCTCGCCGCCCAGGCCGCGCTCGACGCCGCGGCTCCATGAGCGAGGCCCCGAGGCGTGACACCACGGGCAGCGACTGCACGGACCTGACTCGCGGGCCGAATCCCATCGTTCATGGCCAGGATGAGAAAGCACGCTCATCGCCACGAAGTCCGTGCCGAACGATCACTTCAGAATCTGAAACAGGCTGCTGTAGTCATCCGTCCACAGCTTGAGTCCAGGCATATCCTCGACCGGAAGGCCCTTGCCAGCCAGCGCTTCGTGCTGCAACAGCGCCTCGTCTCGCGCGACGAGAATCCAATCGGTTCCCAAAAACACCGTGCCCTCTGCATCGTCGATCACATGCGTGGAAAAGAGCCCGTGATGCTCGGCGATTTTCTTGATCACCGGTGCGACCCGAAGGAAGCGGTTGGAGACGTGGAAGGCCAGAATGCCATGTGGTTTGAGATGACGAAGATAGACCGCCATGGCCTCAGCGGTGACCAGGTGCACGGGAATTGAATCGCTGGAAAATGCATCGACGACGCACACGTCGAAGTCCTGCGGTGCCTCGCGTTCCATGTTCAAACGCGCATCGCCCAACACGGTCTCGATCGTAGCCGGGCTGTCCTTGAGGAACGTGAACTCACTGTTCGCGATTTCGATCACCTGCGGATTGATCTCGTAGAAGCGGTATGTATCGCCCGGCTTGCCCCACGCCGCAAGCGTACCGGCTCCGAGACCGATGACGCCCACCCTGCGGCCGCCGGGCTCGGCCATCTTGATGGCAATGCCGACACCGGAGGCTGGGCCGTAGTAGGTGGTGACTGCGTTGCGCCGCGATTCGCTCAGATACTGGGTACCGTGGGTAATGACACCATGAACGAGACGCCGAAACGCATCGTCGGCGTTGCCACCGGTCTCGTCTTTGGTGTGCAGCGTGCCGTAGAAGTTTCGCTTCATCACGCGAGCATTCCTACTCTGCTGGTCGAGCTGGGAGTTCCAAAGATAGCCGTACACGCCAGCCAGCGCGATGGACGTCATCCATACCTGGACGGGCATCTCCCGCAAGGTGTACGCGGCGAGCAACGCGGTGACGACGAAGCCCAGGCCGAGTTCCGAGTAGGAGGAAAAGACCCGCGGCGCGATCAGGCCGACGAAGATGCCTCCAAGCGCACCCCCAAGCGACACCATCAGATAGAACTGCGTCAGATAACGTGGTGCCGGCCGCATCTTCGCCAACTCGCCATGAAAAAACATGCACGCCAGGAATAGCCCCACGAGATACAGCGGGATCGCAATCTTGACACCGAGTTGATCTTCGGTCTGGAGAGCCCAGGCACACCACCCAAGACTGATGGCAAGCGGCACGAGGATCAGGCTACGCCTGTACCAACCGTCACTTTCGAAACACAAAATGAACGTCAGCAGATAGAGCGCTAACGGGGCGAGCCACAAAAACGGGATCGACGCGATGTTCTGCGTGATGTGATTGGTGATGGCCAGCAACAGCCACGACCCCATGGCCGACAGTGCCAGCCATACACACAAGTCGCGGAGGTGCGGTGCCGGGGCATGATCGCCAGAGGCCGCTGATTCGGCGACCGCTTGGGTGTTGGCCCCGCAGGAGCGGAGGCTCATGATGGCCGACGCTCCGCAGAGCAGTGCGAACAGGCCGTAACCCACGGACCACCAGATCGCCTGGGACACCGTGGGGATCTGCGTCTCGATGAAAAACGGATAGCAGAGCAGCGACAGCATCGACGCCAAGTTCGACAGTGCGAACAAGCGGTAGACGGTCCCATCGGGGAACGAACGTGAAAACCAGGCCTGCACCAGCGGACCGGTGGTGGCAAGCATCAGGTAGGGCAGCCCGATCGTGGCAACCAGCAAACCGAGAATCCGGAGCCCCGGATCTTCGGTCCCCAGTGGCTTCCAACTGGCGGCGGCAACGATTGGCAGCACGCCGAGGCTCAGCAGCAGCAAGACGACATGAACGATGACCTGCGTACGGGGCTTGAGTTTTCGCGTCGAGAAATCGGTGTACGCATAGCCTGCCAACAGCGCTACTTGAAAGAACACCAAGCAGGTGGTCCACACCGCGGCTGATCCACCGAACCACGGCAGGATCTGTTTGGCGATGATCGGCTGCACGAGAAAGAGCAGGAATGCACTCATGAAAATGGTGCATGCATAGAGGAGCATCGCGGAGAGATCGCTTTCTTCGTGGAACCAGGAGTTCCCAGATGACCGATACGCGAAACGGTCCGGGAGAT
>CAJBCV010000141.1 GCA_903951635.1 uncultured Planctomycetaceae bacterium | reverse complement strand
GCTTCGCCAGCGGAGCGCCGGAGGAGAGCTTCATCGGCCGGCCCACCGGCGTGGCCACTTCCCGGGCGAAGTCGATGCCAAGGGCGGCGAGGACCGTCGCGGAGAGGTCGGGAATCTCGACCGGATCGCTCGGCTGCTTCGTCACCCCCTCGGGATCGGTGCTCCCGATGACCTGACCGGAGGCGATCCCGGCCCCACCGAGGAGACAGGAAAACCCGTGGGGCCAATGATCGCGGCCGTCGAGCGGATTGATCGACGGCGTGCGACCAAACTCCCCTGTCACGAGCACGACCGTGGAATCGAGGAGGTCGCGGTCTTCGAGGTCGCCGACGAGCGCGGCCAGCGCCGGATCGAGGAGCTGCGCCTGGGCGGTGTGGCCCGCGAAATTGCGGGCATGGGTATCGAAGCCGGAGAGCGTGATCTCGACGCTCCTCACCCCCGCTTCGACAAGCCGCCGGGCAACGAGGCACCCCCGACCGAAGTCACTCTCGCCGTAGCGCTCCTTCACGGCCTGCGGCTCGCCGTCGAGATCGAACGCGGCGAGTTGCTCCGAGGTCATGAGCGTGAGCGCCTCGCGGAGCGTGTGCTCGTGGAACGTGCGCCGAACAGCCTCGCCACGGCCGGCCTCGAACGTCCGCGTCAGCACGTCGAGGGCTCCGAGTCGGCGCGATTGACGATCCTCGGCGACGTGCGGCACGAGATTTTGCCCCTTCTGCCCCGGCGCGAACACCCGGTAAGGATCGAACTCGCTTCCGAGATAGCCGCCGCGCGAGGGGAACTCCGCTCCCCCGAGCGCGATGAAGCGCGGCAGCTCGAGGCCCTGGACGGGGAGTTCGTGGGCCGCAATCGCGCCGAGGGCCGGGTGGATGGCGGTCGGGTCGGGGCGGTAGCCCGTCTTCACGGTGTACTGCCCGCGCTCGTGGTCCCCCTCTTTGGAAACGAGCGACCGGACGAGCGCGAAGCGATCAAGCACCTCCGCGAGCCGGGGGTAGTCGGCGGCGATCCGCACGTCGGGAATGACTGTCGGAATGGCTTGCGTCGGGCCCCCGGCGGCGGCGCCGGGATGGGGATCGAACGTCTCCAACTGGCTCGGGCCGCCGGCCAGCCAGACGACGAGGAGCGACCGGGGACGCTCGCTGCCGCGACGCCGCGCTGCGCGCGCCGGCAGCGCCGGCAGGGCGAACGACAACCCGAGCGACGCGGTGGCCAGGAGCAGCGAGCGTCGCCCCGACGGCGCGAAAGCGAGACTCGCGTGCCGCGGCTCGACCGCTCCGGGGTAGCGTGAAGGCATCTGGGGGCCTCAATGATTCCAGGAGAACTCGGGACAGTTGAAAAGCGTCCACATCACATCCTCCAGCCCCCGCCCCTTCGTCTCGGCGAGGTTCAACAGCGGCAGGAGGGATTCCCGCTCCTCCGACGTCGGACGACGGGTGAGGGCGACGAGAAACGCCACTTCCAACCGGGCGACGTCGTCGGCGGCCATGCCGGCGATCCGACCAGTCGCGGTGACGGCGTTGGCCTCGACCATCTCTCTGGCGAGCTTGCCGTTCATCTGCACCAGCGCCTGTGGGATGGTCGCCGGGAGCGAGCCCCCTTGGGAATCGACCACCTGGCCATACTCCCGGAGGAAGTCGGTCTCCCGGAAGAATCGGATCGTGCGCGTGAGGACATGGGAGTCGCGCTGAATCGTCTGCAGGGACGTCGTCGCCACCATCGCGCCGATCATCTGATCGGGGGTCAGCCGGGAGAGCGGAAACGCCCCCCACGCCGCCGCCACCCGCGTGCCCCCCTCCGGCGACGCAAGCTCGGGATGGGTCGACGCGAACCGGAACGCCTCCGTCGCGGCGATCACGCTGACGAGGCGCCGGAGATCGCGGCCATGGTCGCGGAAGTCGTCGGCGAGCAGGTCGAGGAGGTCATCGGAGCTCGACGCCGGCCCGGGATCGGGGATGTCGTCCACCGGCTCGTGCCAGGCCCTTCCGAACAGGATGCCCCACATCCGATTGGCGATCGCCCGATCGAAGCGCCGGTTGTCGGCGTGGATCACCCAGGCCGCGAGGTTCTCGCGGTGGGTGCCGCCGGTGCCCAGCCACTCCGACCCGAACGGCACCCGCGGAGGCACATTCCGCCCCGCTCCCGTCATCGCCGTCGCCACCGCGGCTACCGACGTGCGGTCGATCCGGTGAACCCGCGCAAGGTCGTCCTCTACGCCGACTGGCGAGAGCTTCGCCTGGGCGAAACAGGCGGCCAAGCCCTCGAACTCCGCCTGCTTCCAGGGGGCGAATGGATGATCGTGGCACTGCGCACAGTCGAGCCGGGAGCCGAGGAACACCCGCGACACCCGCCCGGCGAGCTTGTCGGCATCGATAACCCCGTCGGCCGCCGCCTGCGTGACGAAGTTCACCGCCGGCGTGTCGGTCCACAGGCCGCGCGCGGCGACCATCTCCCGCACCGTCTGGTCCCAGGGACGGTTGGCTGCGAGCTGATCGGCGAGCCAGGCTGTGAAGCGATCGCGCCGGAAGACGATGAACTGCCCCTTCTCATCCCCCACCAGGGGCGAGGCCAAGCGCCGGGCGAGCGCGTCGGCCGACCGCCGATCTGCCAGCAGCGCCGCAAGCGCGCGTTCGAGCGCCCCTGGCGCGGCGTCGGCCTCGAAGCGGCGGATCTCCTCGAGCGAAGGAATCGTTCCGGCAAGCGCGAGCCAAAGCCGGCGGAAGAGGGTGAGATCGTCCGCTGCGGCTGCCGCATCGACGCTGGCGGCAGTCCGCCGCTCGGCGAGGAGGCGATCGATCGCCACGACAGTGGCATCGGTCGCGAGGGATGCCGCGGCCGACCCGGCGCTCTCCGTCGCCGACGGAGGGAGCCGACGGCGAATCGACAACGGATCGCGGGCCGCAGCCCCGACAAGGAGACCGAGCGCAACCAGCGCCACGGCAGGGAGCGCCTGCCGCGGCAGGTGGAATCGGCGGAATCGCTCGTCGGACATGGTTCGCTCCTCCGTGAGATTCTACGCCTGGAGGGCCGTGCCTGCAGCACGAGATCGAGTCGTCACCGCAGCGGGGGGGCACACTCGGCCGGGGGCTCGCCGGCTATGCTTGCCGGCTATGCTTGCCAGGCACGACGTTCCTGGCAGAGCTTCCCAGGCAGAACTTGCCCGGCAAGGGACATCGATCCAGCGGAGACGCAACGTGGCAGCGGCAGGGGAAAGGAACGTCGTGCCACCCGACTTCGGCGTCCTTCCTCCGTGCCCCTCCCCCCGGAACCATCCGTTCCGTGCCGCCGGATGGCTCCTCACTGTCGGCGCCGGACTGGCAAGCCTCCTCCTCATCCTCGCGATCCTCTCGGCGATTCCGATCGTCAATCTCCTCGCCCTCGGAACGATGCTCGAGGCGGAAGGGCGTGTCGTCCGCTCTGGTCGCCTCCGCGACGGCATTCCCTTCGCCGGCGCGCTGCCCCGCCTCGGCGGGATCGTCATCGGCACCTGGCTCTGGCTCCTCCTCATCCGCCTGGTCACACAGGCTGCCGCCGATGCAACGCTCATCGCTCCCGCAGGGCCTTCGGCGCGGATCTGGGCCCTCCTCCGCGCCGGCACGATCCTCCTCGTCGGCGTGCATCTTCTTGGAGCGCTCTTTTCCGGAGGGCGATTTTCCGCCTTCTTTCGGCCGGTGCGAAGCGGCCGCCGCCTCGTCGCCGCGATCCGCGCCGGCACGGCCTGGGGGACGGCCACGGCGGCCCTGACGCGGGTCGTCGATGCCATCGAGCCGGGAAAACTTTTCTCCCTGGGCCTGCGCGGATTCGTCGGCACGTTTCTCTGGCTCCTCGTCCCCACGATCCTGTTCTCGGCGCTTCGTGACACGACGAAGCCCGGTCAGGTGCTCGTCTCGCTCCTCGGCGCGATCCTTCTCGGAGCCGTCCTCGCCTGGGTGCCGTTTCTCCAGGCCCGCTTCGCCGCCGAGCAGCGCCTGGCCGTGTTCCGTGACCTCGGGGCCGTCCGCGAACTGTGGCGGCGGGCACCGATCGTGATGCTTCTGGCGCTCACGATCCTCTACGGGCTCTCGCTTCCACTCTATCTGTTCAAGATCGTGGCGACGCCGCGGGATGCCGTCCTCTTCCTGACGCCGATCTTCGTCCTCACGATCTACCCGGCGCGGCTCGTGGTCGGCTGGGCCACCCACCGCGCTCAAGCGCGGCCGGCACGCCGCTGGCTCCTCCTCCGCTGGCCCGTGACGGCGATTCTCCTGCCGCTTCTGGCGCTCTACGTCTTCCTCCTCTTTTTCACCCCCGCCATCGACGCCTTCGGCCGCCGCGCGCTCTTCGACCACCACGCGCTCCTCATCCCGACACCATTTTGACCGGCGTCGGCCAGAGGCCGTGGCCTTCCGCCCCCCGGGCAATCACCAGGGGAGGAGCGTTCGCACGAACAGATAAAGGAGCAGGAGGGCGGTGATCAGCACCCACCATGGCCGTCGTGGGGCCGGCATGTCGGCGCCACCGAGTTCGCTCCCGCAGGCTGGGCAGCGGGGCGCATCCTCCCAAATCTCGGCCTTGCAGAACGGGCAGGGGATCGTCGGTTCGTCATCGTCGTCGACGGCCGAATCACCGCCGTCGCTCCCGTTGTCGGAATCCTCGAAATCGTCATCGGCGTCGAAGTCTTCGTCGTCTCGTGGCATGGCTCGTATGGATCGGAGGGGCGCTGGCAATCCGACAGAAATGCTACCAAGCCATGGGAGAATCGACGGCTCGTCACTGGACCCCGAGGACAGGGGAGATAAGAATCACCAGAGGGAACGACGAGCTTTGGGAGACCCATGATCCATGCCCACGACGCCTGCCGGGAATCTCTCGCCGTATCGAAGCCATTCTTCACCGCGGGTCCTGATGGGGGTGATCGTCCTCCAGGCGACCTTCTTGGTCTTGGCCGCGCCCCCTTCGCAGCTCGCGCGCGGAGACGACCCGGCCGAGCGTCGCAGCGCCCACGACGAACTCCACTCCCGGTATGCCGAGGCCAGGCTGAAGCTCGCCGAACTCGATCTCGAGAAGGCGACGCTTCTCGAGAGCCGGGGGAGCGGTCGCATCGTATCGGACCAAGACCGGCGCCGACTCCGCAGCCGGGTCGCTGTCCTCCAGGAGATCGCCGAGGCCACTCGGAAGCAGCCGCACGGGACCGGGATCGAAGGACAACGAGCCCGGGCCCGCGCCGCGGTTACGGTGGCCGATGCCGATCTGGAGCAGGCGAGGAACCTCCACGACCTCAAGCCGACCGCGTTCACGGCCCTTGCCGTGCAGCGGCACGAGACCAAGGCGGAGATCGCCCGGCTCCGCCTCGCGCTCTGGGACGACCCGGAGAACGCGCCGTCGATCATCGACGAGATGCAGATGCAGATCGACCAGCTCACCGATCACGTCGTCGACTTGCTCGACCAGATCGAGAACGATCGGATCATCGATTCGCTCCGTCCGTGACGCCGTACGTCGGCAGATGCCGGTACGGGACCTCGAGGGCGAGGAGGTGGAGGGTCGTGACGTAGAGCCGGCCCCCGAACGACCCCCAACGGTCGGGGACGGCGCCGAGCGGCTCCCAACTGCCGGCCTTGGCGCCGTCGGCGACCTGCTCGGCCTCGAGGGACGTGCAAAGGGCGGCATACCATGCTTCCCATTCGGGGCCGCCGGTCTGGACGAGGACCTGCGACGCGTAATACCAGAGGTAGGCGTCACGCGTCCGCGCTTGGCGCGTCCCGTAGGCCGGCCGCATCGCTGCGAGGCTCGCGGCCGCGGCGCCGAGCGGCGGGTCGGTGCGGGGGGTGCCGGTGTGGAGGCGCATCAGCGACCCCAGCGCCGTCATCGAAGCGGCCGAGAGATCGGAGGGCCGTTGCCCCGGACTCTGCGCGTTGTAGAGGTAGTGCCCGAGCCTGTCGGGATTGGCCGATTCGTCGAGGAGCCGGCGGACCCCGTCATACGTCTCGGCCGGCACGGCGAGACCGGCGAGAGATCCGGCGCGGAGTGCGACGAGCATCCATCCGCTCACCGAGAGATCGGAATCGGACCGGGGCTGGTAGCGCCATCCACCCCGCTCGGCCTGTTGGCTCGCCACGATGAATCCGATCGCCTTCTCCGCCGCCGGCCTGAGGAGCGGATCGCCCGTCATGCCGACCGCCTCGCAAAGCGCCGTCGTGGCGATCCCGTGGCTGTACATCCACGAGCAACTGTTCGACACCGGATCGGCAGGAACGAACAGATCGCCGTCCTCCTTCTGCACCGACAGGAGCCACTCCAGCCCGCGGCGGACGACCTCGCGATGCCGGCCATCGAAGTGGTCGTAGCCGGCGCCGAGGAAACTGAGCAGCGCCAGACCGGTGGCGGCGGTGTCGGACTGGAGTCGAACCGCGCCCCCAACCCCCTTGGGATGATAGGTCCCGAGCGTCCAGCGCCCGTCGTCTTCCTGGGCCGCGGCGAGCCATCCGAGGCCGAGTTCCACGACTCGATCGGCGCGTGACTCTCCCCGAGAATGGCGCGATCGCCGGGCGAAAGCCTCGGCCGTCTCCCGAACCCGCGACTCCGCCGGGAGCGCGAGGGTGCCGGCACGGGGAAGCGGCGTCGCCGCGCCGACTGCTCCGCCGAGGGCGTCAGCGCCAGCCAGGGGCGTCGACCGCGGACGGAGCGCGGCGCCGGCCGCGGCCCCCGCGTCCCCCACCGACAAGCTCTCCCCGTCTTCTTCCATGACCGGCACGGCTGACCGCCGAGCGCTCGCCGAGCCCGCTCGCCCCCGATCGGGAATCCGGCCCGAAGGACGGGGCCGCGGCGCTGCCCCCGCGAGCAGATCGGCCGCGCTGCCCCCCGGCGGGGCCGCCGTCGGGGAGGCTCCCGGACTCGGCTCCATCCCCGCCGAAGTCTGGGAAGACAGTTCGATCTTCTCCGTCGCGGTCGCTCCCTCGGCGTTTGTGTCGGCAGCGTCCGTACGACGCGGCGAGCGGGGAAGGGCAGGGGCCGAGTCGGCCTCGGAGGCCGCGCGAGAGAAGCGGCGGGGAATGAGCGGCGACGCTGGCAACGCTGCGATGGCGGAGGCGTCGGGGCGGTCGGCGTCGACTGCTCCCTGCGACCGCTCCACCGACACGGCAGGCTCCGCAAGGACGCTCGGCCGCTCCCTCCGCGGCGTCGGGACTGGCTCGTCGGCCTCCCTGCCGACAACGGTCGGCATCCCCTCGGCAGCCGTCGCCGCTTCCGGCACGTCCGCTTGGACCCGCTCCGGCTCCCCGGGTTCGGCCGGGCTCGGCGCCGAGGCTTCGGACACGGGCCGATCGATCCGCGTCGCGCCGACATCTGGCTTTTCAACGGACTCGTCCACCGGCCTCTCAGCGACGGCCCGTTCGGTATCGCGAAGCGCCCCTCGGGACGACGCCGCGGCGGCGGCATCGAGAGCTATCGGCACGTCGAGGGGGATCTCGTGCGCGAACGACTCCCGCGTCTTCGACTCATCGTGAAGCGGGAAATCGGAAGCCAAGTCGGGACGGTAGGAGGCCTCCTTGTCAGGAAACAGGCCGTCGAGAGGGCGAACGGCGATCACGGTTCGCGCCAGCCCCTGCTGGAGGAGCCAGTGAAGGAGGAGGCTCGCCATCACGGCGGTGGCGAGGCGAGCGCGGCTCCGCCAGCGGCGCGACGAGGCCTTGGCCGGCAGCGGAGTGTCGATCGCCAGCACCATGGTCGTCCTCAGCGATTGCCAGGGGGGACGTCGTCCGGACCGGCCGCCCGGTCCCCGTTCACCTCCGGCGCCGACTGCACGCGGTAGTCCTCGATGCCGGCCTGCACACAGGCGTCCATCACGGCCACGACATGCTTGTGGGCCACATTTTCGTCCGCTCGGACCGTCACCTTCTGCCGGCCGGGATTGTCAGCGACCGCCTGACGGAGAAGCCCCACGAGTTCTTCGGCTGCCACCGGCCTGGCGCCGGCGTAGGTGTTGCCGCCGCGGTCGATGTTGATGATGAACTCGCGTGGACGGGTCGTCAGCGGCTTTGCGGCCGAAGCCTGCGGGAGGATGACGTCGATCGCCCGGTCGTCTTCTTCGAGTTTGCTGGCGACGAGGAAAAAGATCATGAGAAGAAAGACGACGTCGATCATCGGCGTCAGCTCGAGCCCTCCGCCGAGCCGTCCTTTGTCAATGCGGACACTCATGGCTTCCCCCCGCCCGCCGACGCCTCGGACGGCCGGCCGCTCCCCTCGGGCCTGCGGCGCCCTTCGAACGACTCGATCGCGGGAAGCAGCCCGGCGACGACATCATCGACCCTGCGGAAACCGGCGAGGATCCGCCCCTCGAGGTAATGAGCGATGATCGCGGCGGGGATCGCGACGCACAGCCCGGCGAAGGTCGTGATCAGCGCGAGATAGATTCCGCTGGCCAGTTCCGCGGCCCGATTGGCTCCCGCCTGGAGGTTCGCCGTGGTGTAGAAGGCGATGATCATCCCCTGGACGGTACCGAGAAGACCGAGGAGCGGAGTGATCGTAACGGCGAGACTGATCGGCCGGATGTTGGCATAGAGGCGCGACGCCTCCCGATTCGAGGTCGTCTCGACGGCATGCTCCACCTCGGGCAGCGGCCTGCCGAGCCGGGCGAGCATCGCGCGCACAACCGTCGCCAGGACCGAGCGGTCGGCATCGCACCATGCAGCCACCTGCCGCGGGTCGAACGGCGATCCATCCGCGATCAGGCGGAGCTTCATCGCCAGGGCCGCCGGGACAAACCTCCCCCGCCGCAGCGCCACGAGCCGCTCGAGACCGAAGGCGACGACGAGGAACGACATCACCGTGATCGGCCACATGAGCGGACCGCCGGCGAGGAACAACTCCCACAGGGACTTCAGGTCACCGACATTCATCGACATGGCAGGGCCTTCGCAGCGGTGACGGGTGGAAGAGATTGCAGAACAACAAAGCAGACATTCACTTGACGGCACCGTCGAGTGCGTCGATCCGCTTCCGTGCCGTCATCACGTACGGTGACTCCGGGTAGCGTTCGACCACTTCAGCGTAGAGCCCGCGGGCCTGCTGCGGCTTGGCGAGCACCTCGAAACAGCGGGCCGCCTCGAAGGTCGCCTGCGCCTGCCAGGGATGGAAGGACGCCGGGGCCTCGGTTTCCCCGAAACCGTACGCCACCTTGAAGAACGAAGCGATCGCCTCTTTGTGGAGCCCCTGCTCGAAGAGGATCTCCCCTTCCATGAGCCGGGCCCGGGCGGCCAACTCACCGGGACCGCCCCCCGTGCCCGGTGCGAGGCCCGCGTCCGCGATCGCGCGGAACTCGGAGAGCGCCTCGTCGAGCCGACCGAGATTTTGGAGGGCCCAAGCCCGGGCAAACCTCCCCTGGGCCACCGTCGCGCTCCCGGCCTCAGGGCCCGGAGTCGCGCCGAGCCAGCGGTCGACGGCAGCGAAGCTCTCCTCGAACCGTTCCCCTTTGGCAGCGCATTCGGCCGCGCGCACCGTCGCCAGCCCGAGCAGATCGGGCGACGACAGCGCCTCCGGCTTGGCCAGCGCCCGGCCGAGCACCCTCTCGGCCTCGTCGAAACGCCCCAGCCGAAACAGCGCGTCGCCGAGCATCGCCTCGGCGTCCGCAGCGCAGACGCCGTCGGGATGTTCGGCGAGTTGCTCCTCAAAAGCCCGCGCCGCGCCGGCATGATCCTGCTGCATGGCAAAGATCCAAGCGAGCTTGTGGCGGGCCTGCTCGCGAAGCGCGGCGATCCCGGAGCTCTCCGCGGTGGCTGAAAGCACGTTGCGATAAGCCTCGGCAGCACGATCCCAGTCGGCGGCGGCAAACCGGATCTCGCCGCTCTCGAGCCAGGCATCGGCCATTCTGGGGCTGCGCGGAAACCGGCGCCGCAGCTCCTCGAAGGTCGATTCGGCCGCGGCCGCATCACCGCAGAGCGACCGGGCCGTGCCGAGTTCGAGGAGCACTCGATCGGCTGCCGGGAAGTCGGGCGTGGCCGCGAGGAGGGCCGACAGCGTGTCGATCGCCGCCGCGGTCTGGCCGCTGGCCGCCTGGCAGAGCCCGGCAAGGAATCGCCCCTCCGCTTCGGCCGCGGCGCTTACCCGGCCGTCGTCGGCCGCCGCCAGGGCACCGACCCGCTCGGCGTCGGCGAGTCCCTCGAGGGTCGCCCCGGAACGTTGCCGGGCGTCACCCCGGGCCAACAGTGCCGGCACGAGCGCCGCCGAGTCGGGGTGGTGATCGATCACCTCCGTCCAGCAGGCGACCGCCTCATCGAGACGGCCGAGCGCCTCGTGGCACCAGCCTTCCGCGAGGAGACCGGGAGCCACGCGCGGCCCCTGTGGCGCGATCCGACGGGCTTCGACGAACGCCGCAATCGCCCCGGACGTGTCGCCGGCTTCCTCGCGCGCCTTGCCGAGACGAAACCACGCTCGATCCGCGATCGCAGGCACAGGAGCGCTCGCCACGAGTTGCTCGCCGATCGTCACCGCACCGGCGGCATCCCCGGCCTCGCGCCGGGCTCTCATGGCGAGGAGTTGTCCCTCGGCCTGCCGTGGCCAGGTGGGATGCTCACGACCGAGCCGGTCGAGGAGGACCACCGCCTCCTTGGCACGCGCTAGCTCCACCAGCGCCGTGGCATCCAGAAGCAGGCCGAGGGGACGCTCGTCCCCGTCGAGCCCCGCCCCGCCACCGGCGACCAGCGGCCCAAGCGCTGCATGCGCCCGCTCCCAGTCCTCGGCGGCGGCGTGCGCGGCGCCCAACCGCACGCGGAGGTGCGCCGCACGGGGATCGTCTCCGGAGGAAGCCACCAACGCTCCGAAGGATTCCGCCGCGGCAGCGGCATCCCCCCGAGCCAGCAGCGCTTCGGCCCGGATCACGCGGACATCGAAGGCCGTCGTCAGATCGGCCGCCGATGCGCCGCGATTCCCCGGAGGCAGGGCGAGAAAGCGATCGGCAGACCCGATCGCCTCGTCGGTCTTTCCCGCCGCGAGCAGCACCGACGACAGCAGCGCCAAGGCCGGTGCCACCGCGGGATCGTCGGGATGCTCGGCGACCAGTTTTGTCAGGAGCGCGAGCCCTTCGTCGCGCCGGCCGGGAAGATCGACGAGCCCCTCGGCTGCCACCAGTTGCAAGCGGGCGACGATGGAGCCTTCGACTTTTCCCTCCGGAGCGGCCGCCGCCGGGCCCGCAGCCTCCGCCCGCGCTCGCGCCGCCTCCGCCACGGCGACGGCCGCCTCGGGATCGCCGGAAGCGAGATGAATCCGCGCGAGCCTCGCTGCCCCCTCGGCAGCGAGCGCGGCGGGGGCCCCATCGAGAGCGAGCAGCTGCTCGAGCCGCTTCCGCGCTTCATCGACATTCCCCGCCTCGCTCCAGGCGGCGCTGGCGGAGAGGAGGGCCGGCGCCGCCACCACCACCCCCGGATCACGGGCAAGGAGGATGTCGTAGGCCCCAGCGGCGGCGGCATAGCGCTTCTGTTTCCAGAGGGCGGCGCCGAGACGCTCGAGCGCATCGCCGATCCGCGGGCCCTCCTTGCGGCGTGCGATCTCGACGACGAGCTTCGCCGCTTCCGCGGGCTGATCGGCGGCCAGCGCGAGATCGGACCGACGGATTGCCACCTCGTCGGCGAGGGGATCGTCGGGAAACGTCTCGGCGAAACGCCGCAGCGTGGCGGCCGCCGTGGTGGCGTCTCCGATCTCGGACTGGGCAACTCCGAGGGCATAGAGGACCGCCGGGAGGCGAGGCGATGCCGCGTGATCGGTGATGAACCGCTGCCAGCCCTCGAGCGCGGCCGCTCGGTCCCCTGCCTGCCAGAGAGACTCGGCAAGCAGATACGACGCTTCGGCCGCCTGCATCGGCGCCGGCTTCGCCGCGAGACACTCCTGCAGCACCGCTGCCGCGTCGCGATAAGCCTCGGCTGTCCGTCGCTCCTGAGCCTGGGCAAACGCGCCGCGGCCAAGTTCAAACCGGGCCAGGCCGACGGTATCGGGATCGGCCCCTGCCGGCCTTCCGGCACTCTCGACGACAGCGCGGAAAGCCTCTGCTGCCTCCGGCCATTTTCCTTCCTGGAGCCGGCACAGTCCGAGGTAGTAGCGCCCCTTCGCCGCCAACGGGTCACTGGGATGATCGCGAAGGAGCGTGTTCCACCCGTCGGCCGCCAGATCCCAAGCGCCGCGGTTTTGGAGTGCGGCAGCGGCGGTGTAGGCCGCCTTCGCCGCCGGGCTCGATCGCGGTGGCTCGTCGGCCGCGATCGCGCCATGCCACGGAGCCAAGCCGACGATCAGCGCCACGATCGAGCATGTCGTCCGAAACGAGGTCAGCGTCTGAGTCAAGCTCGCCGTCCAGTCAGGGAGCCCCGGGGAGGGAGATCGGGCGTCGGCGGTCGGGCAGAACATGGTCGCATACCAAAGGGACAGACGGCGGTTGATGCAGACAGCGGTGGCTGCCGATCGCGGCCACCAAGAGGCGTCGGAGGAAGTGGCCCCGAGCGTCCTCGTCGCCCCCACCGGGTCCACGGACTTCGAAGGAATCGGGAATAAAAACACTCCGGGACTCCCCCTGGAACCCCGGGAAAGCGCTCGTCGGCGTCGCCCGTTATGATACCGCCCCCCGTCGCGACTGCCGATTGCTCGGCTTCGAAACAGGAACGGGGAACCGCCCCGGGGGTCGTCATCCATGGTTCATCGCCGTCTCACCGCGCTCTTTGCCGTTCCAGCTGTCGTCCTCGCGGCATGGTTTCTCGTGTCCCCCCTGGCTTCCTCGCGGGCCAGTGCCGCCGAGGAAGTTCCCAAGGGGGAAGTGCTCCAGTTCAGCTTCGAGGAGAGCCGAGTGTTTCCCGGCACGGTCCGCGACTACTGGGTGTATGTCCCGGCGCAGTATGACGGGACCACCCCGGCGTGTGTCCATGTCAATCAGGACGGCATCCAGTTCAACGCGCCGCAGGTCTTCGACCGACTGATCCACGAGAAGCGGATGCCGGTGACGATCGGCGTGTTCATCATGCACGGCCGCGTCCCCGCCGGCCGAGAAGGCGCCCTCGACCGCTACAACCGCAGTTACGAATACGACGGCCTGGGAGACGCCTACGCCCGCTTCCTCCTCGACGAACTCCTCCCCGACGTAGAGCAGCGGAAGGCCTCCGACGGGCGGGCACTCCTCCTCTCGAAGTCGGGCAACGACCGCTCCATCGGGGGCACTTCGAGCGGCGCGATCGCCGCCTTTACTGCCGCCTGGGAGCGCCCGGACGCCTTCAGCCGGGTCTTCAGCGGCATCGGTACGTATGTGGGTCTGCGCGGCGGCCATGAATATGCCACGCTCGTGAGGAAGTTCGAGCCGAAGCCGATCCGCGTCTTCCTCCAGGGAGGATCCCAGGATCTCAACATCTACGGCGGAGATTGGTGGATCGCCAACCAGGCCCTCGAGCGGTCGCTCACCTTCGCCGGCTACGAGGTGAAGCACGAATGGGGGGAGGGAGGCCACAACAACGAGCACGCCACGGCAGTCTTCCCGGAGGCGATCGAATGGCTCTGGAAGGGCTGGCCGGCGCCGGTAGCGCGCGGGGCAGGTAGCCCGCAGCTCCAGGAGATCCTCATCCCCGGTGAGGAATGGACGCTCGTCGGCGAGGGGTATGGCTTCACCGAAGGCCCTGCGGTCAACGCCAAGGGGGAGGTCTATTACAACGATGTCGGCAAGGGGCAGACGTGGCGATTGACGGCCGACTGGCAGCCGGAACCGTGGCTCGAGAACTCCCACCGCGGTGACGGCCAGAGCTTCGCTCCCGATGGACGCCTGATCGCCGCAAGCGCCGCCGACGAGGCGATCCTCGCCTGGACTCCCGACCGCGAGCCGGCAGTCGTCGCGAAAGGCTGGCGGGGCAACGATCTGGTCGTGGCGGCGTCCGGGGTTATCTATGCCACCGAGCCGGGTTGGGATGGCCGGACTCCGAGCAAGGTCCACGCCATCAGCCCCACGGGCACCGACACGGTCGTCGACACGGGCCTCCTGTTTGCCAATGGTCTCTGCCTCTCTCCCGATCAGACCCTCCTCTACGTGGCCGACAGCCGCAGCCACTGGGTGTACAGCTACTCTGTCGCCGCCGACGGGACGCTTGCCAACAAGCAGCGTTACGACCATCTCCATGTCCCCGACACCGCCGACGACAGCGGCGCCGACGGCATGCGCGTCGACCGCGACGGCCGGCTTTGGGTGGCGACGCGAATGGGGCTTCAGGTGTGCGATCAACCGGGACGTGTCAACGCGATCATCCCGACGCCGAACGGCCGGGTGTCGAATCTCTGCTTTGCCGGCCCGGAGTTCGACACGGTCGTCGCCACCTGCGGAGACAAGGTCTACCGCCGAAAGGTGAAAGTGAAGGGAGCGCCGAACTTTCTTCCCCCGACGACACCGGCGAAGCCGAGGCTCTGAGCGGGCCCTCGGCCTTTTTCCGCACGTCCGGCACCGCCGCATCTGACATCGGAGGGGGTATTCCACCAGACATTAATACGTCGCGAGAGGGTTGTAACATCCCTTTACTGGTGTACACTCTCGTTTGACATCGCTGGCGCTGTGTCACACTCCCGTGCTG
>CAJBCV010000140.1 GCA_903951635.1 uncultured Planctomycetaceae bacterium | reverse complement strand
TAGTGCAGTCGGCCTCCGCCTGGGAAACGACCTTCGCGAAGGTGAGCTGCGCCGTGGCGATCGCCCCCGCGGCCGCGATCGTCGCATCCCCCACCCGAGCCGCTTCGGTCTCGTAAGCCCTGGCGACAGCCGCATCGTGAGCGGCCTGGGCCGCCGTCAGGGCCGTGGCGTGAGCCGCATCGATGTCGGCGATCTCGAGCGCGGAGGCACGCTCGGCCTGGGCGATCGCCACGGTGGCCGCTTCGTCGATCGCCGCCACCTTGCCCGTCGCCGCGGCGCTCGCTTTGGCTACCGCCACCCGTAGCGCCGCATCGAGATTCAATTTGGCTTCGTTCGCCACGGCGGCGATCGCTTCCGCCGCGGCATCCCGATCGGCCCGGAGCGTCGCCACCTGCCCGACATACGCGACGCGGGCACTGTTGACCGCGGCATCATACCGGCTCTGCTCGTCGGCAAACCGCTCGGCGGCGGTCTTCATCGCCGCACGGAGCGCCTCCGCCTGGGCCATCGCCGGCACTTTGGCTTTGACGGTCGCCGCAAGCTCGATCTCGGCAAGCTTGATGCTGAAGCGATCATCGGCGGCCTGCTGCCCGGCAAGCGCCGCCTTGACCGCATTCTGCGCCGCAGCAAGCGCGGCGGTGTTCGTGGCCGGCGCGGCGCTTGTCGAACCGCCGGAGGGCATCATCGCTCCGCCGACGGGCATGCCAGAGCCCGTCGGCATCGTCGGTGTCGCGGCGGTTTGCGTCGATACGCCACTCGATCGCATCGCCATCATCGCCGTCTGCTGCGCCTTCACCGCCGCCAGCGACGCCGCTGCCAGTTCCTGCTGACGGGCATTCGACGCAAGCGCCGTGTCGCTGCCGGTTTCCCGCTTGATTCCCTGCATCGCCACATCGAAGGCGGTCGCCGCCGATGCGACCGCGGCGAGAAACTCCTTTTCGATCGCGGTCTCTTCGTCGCCGTGGCGATTGGCCTCGCTGGCCTCCGTAGAATCGAGCGTGGCCTTGGCGACCGCCACGAGGGTGGCAAAGCCCCGGTCGACCTTCGCGGCGTCGACGCCCGCCACGGTGTCGATGTCCGCCTTCGCAGCGTCATTGGCTTCCACGAGGCCATCGACCTCGGCGACAAGAGCTTTTGACACTTTTCCAGCGTCGGCCACGGCAGCGTCGGTGATCGATTTTATTGTTGCGACGATTGCTTTGCCGGCCGCATCAAGCGCGACTTCGTGGGCCCGGTCGGCGGCGGCTTGATCGGCCGTGAGCGCTGTGCCCGCCGCCGCGACCGCTGAGAGTCTCGCGGCACCGGCCGCGAGGATCGCCTCCGAGCAGGCTGCCTCCGCGGCTGATACGGCATCGGCATACGCCGCGCCGGCGGCGGTCGCGGTGTCCTCGCGGGCGTTTTTGGCTGCGGCGACCGCCTCCTCGCGGGCGAGCCGCGCTTGCCAGATGGCGCTGGCCTTGGCGAGCTCGGCGGCCTTGACGGCTGCCTCATAAGAGAACGAGGCCTTGGCAAGGCTCCGGTCGTAGACATCGATCGCCGTGACGAGGGCCGCATCGAAGGCGGCCGAGATCGCTTGCGTGGTAATCGTGAACGACATCTCTGCCGCCGCCGTGCCGGCGGTCAGAGAGGCTTGGGCGGCCTGAAGGGCGCTTTGGAACCGCGGATCCCCTTCGAGATCGAGCGGATCGGTGGCCGAAGAGTCGTCGGGAAAAGACTGGTAGGTGGAGAGCGCCCCGGCGATCGCCGCTGCTTCGGTATCAGCGTGATCCTGGCTCGCCGCCGCGGCGGTCGCCGCCGCTCCGGCCGCCGTGGCGTCGTGGCCGGCGCGAGCGCCGGCCAGAAACATCGTCCGTCCCGCATCGGCTGCGGCGACCCCGGCGTCGGCGAGCCGGTTGGCGATCCCGACGCTGCCTTCGAAGCCCTTGTTCAGATCGTCGAGCTTTTGATCGAGCCCGCCGGTGATGCTGTCCGCGGCATTCTTGAACCGTGCATCGGCGGAGGTGGATGCCGCGTCGAGGGCGCCATCGGCGGCCGCGAGCTTTGCGTCACGATTGCCGCTGGCGGCGTCGACGCTGGCGTCGAGAGTCGCGCCGGCCGAACTGATCGAGACGTCGTAGTGCGTCGCGGCGTCGGTGACGTCGCCGACGTAGATCACGCCCGCCGCGGCAGCCTTGGCAACGGCCGCATCGGCGGCCGCGTCGATCGTCACGGTGGCCTGGTCTGCGGCGGCAGTCGCCGCCCCGACGAAGGTCTCCACGGCTGCTGCCTTGGAGGCGTCGGCCGTGTCGTTTGCCTTGGCAGCCTTGGCGTTGTACGTCGCGCTCGCCTCGGTCAGCGTCGTGCCGAGCGTGGCATCGGCGGCGGCGGCTTTGGAGAGCGCCGTGGCAAGCGCTGTCGCCTTGGCGGCCGACTCGGCCGCATCGGCATCGGCGACGGCCGTATCCCAGATGGCCGCAGCCTGGGCGAGGGACGTCGTCCGATCGACGCCAGCCTGCGTCGCCTGATCGACGAGGGCTTGAAAACGCCCTGCGAAATCGGCCGGGTCGTTCCCGGTCATCAACTGCCGCGGCTCGAGCGGCTCGTGGTCGAGACCGACGGCGCTTCGCGCCCGACGGTGCTTTCTTTCGCGATGACGACGCGGCGACGCTGTCGCTCCGGCCTGCCGCGAGCGAGATTGCCTAACCCCCCCCCGATTCCGTCATGTGAAATCCGCCGGTCCGTCGCATCGGATCATCTCCCCCAGAGGAATCGTTTCCTGATTGGGAGCCACGAAGCGCGAGGCCCACGCTTCGTCCACCGCCCCCCGTAGGACGGTGCTCCTCCCTCTGGGCGGAGTGTGGGCGATCCTTCCAAGGCCGTCAAGCTTTGGGCCGCGGGAGCCGCTGGATCACCCGCTCCCTTCACGCCAAGATCTCGCCGATGACGCGGGCGGGTTTCACGCCCGTCAGGCGTTCGTCGAGGCCCTGGAAGCGGACGGTGAGGCGCTGGTGGTCGATCCCGAGGAGATGGAGGAGCGTGGCGTGAATGTCGCGAACATGCACGCCCCCCTCCACCGCTGCAAATCCAAAATCGTCGGTCGCGCCGTGCACGCTTCCCGGCTTGAAGCCGCCACCGGCAAACCACATCGTGAACGCGTCGATGTGATGGTTGCGGCCGGTGCTCTCCCGCTTCTCCCCCATCGGCGTCCGCCCGAACTCCCCTCCCCAGACGACGATCGTGTCGTCGAGAAGCCCACGCCTGGCCAAATCGAGAACGAGCCCGGCACTGGCCCGGTCGACCTGCCCACACACTTCCGGGAGATGCTTCTCGAGATTCTCACTCGGGCCGCCGTGGTGATCCCAGTTGGTGTGCCACAGCTGCACGTAGCGCACGCCGCGCTCGATGAGCCGGCGGGCGAGAAGACAGTTGCGGGCGAAGGTCGATTCACCAGGATCGGCGATCCCGTAGAGGGCGAGCGTCTCCGCCGACTCGCTCCGCAGGTCGACCAGATCAGGCGCGCTCGACTGCATCCTGAAGGCCATCTCGTAGGCGGCGATCCGCGTGGCGATCTCGCCGTCGCCGGTGACCGCGAGCCGCTGCCGGTTGAGCCGGCCGACGGCGTCGACGACGCCCCGCTGCCGCTCCCTCGTCACCCCTTCGGGGCTCGAGAGATTGAGGATTGGCTCGCCGCGATTGCGCAGCGGCACCCCCTGATACGCACTCGGCAGCATCCCGCTCCCCCACAGCACCGCCCCGCCACGGGGCCCGCGCGGGCCGCTCTGGAGAACGACGAAGCCAGGGAGATCGGTGCTCTCACTCCCCAGGCCATAGGTCACCCACGAGCCGACCGACGGATGCCCAAACCGGCCGGTGCCGGTGTTCATGAAGAGCTTCGCCGGCGCGTGATTGAACAGATCGGTCGAGCAACTGCGGACGAAACAGAGCCGATCGGCGATGCCCCCGAGGTGCGGGAGGAGATCGCCGATCCACATCCCCGACTCCCCGCGCTGGCGAAACGACCGCTTCGACCCGAGGAGATCGGTGCGGTGGCTCTCGTTCATGAACGCAAACCGCTTGCCGTCGGTGAAACTCGCCGGGATCGGCTGACCGTCGCGGCGCGCAAGCTCTGGCTTGTAGTCAAAAAGATCGAGCTGCGAGGGGCCACCCGCCATGAACAGATGAATCACCCGCTTCGCCTTCGGGACAAAGTGCGGCAGGCCGGGAAGGCCGGGTAGACCGGAGAGCCCGCCGGCCCCCTCCCCCGCGCCGTAGCCCTCGTCGGCAAGCAACGCCCCGAGGGCCATCGCCCCGACGCCGACGCCGCAGCGGGCAAAGAGGTGCCGCCGCGTCTGGTCGAGGAGCGGGCTACCGGAGACGGGATGATCGTGAGCCATGGGGCGTTCCCGAATCACAACAGGATCAAAACAGGATCACAGTCGACCGCGACAACGGTCACTCGCGGGTCACCGTCTCGTCGAGATTCAAAAGCACCCGCGCGGCGTCGCGCGGATCGAGGGGGGCAAGGACGGCGAGCTCCTCCGCATCGGGATGCCTCCCCGTGCAGCGTCGGAAGGCGACGGCCGGGCCGTCCTGGGCCACCACGGCGGCCAGTGCCTCGGCGCATTCCACGAAGGCGAGGTCGTTCAGGAGCGTGAGCGCCTGGAGCGGCGTGTTGCTGCGGCCGCGGTGGGTGCACGACTGATAGCCGTCGGGGGCGTCGAAGACGGCGAGGCTCGGCGGCGGCGAGGCGCGGTAGAGGAAAGTGTAGAGCCCGCGGCGATGGCGATCGGGGCCGGTGCTCGTCGGCCAGTCGCGCTTCACCTGACCGACAGCCGTGGCCCCGGCCGGAATCGGCGGATAGACCGGCGGGCCGCCGAGGGTCGGTGAAAAGACCCCTGAGGCGACCAGCGCCACGTCGCGAACGAGCTCCGCGTCGAGTCGCAGCCGGGCCTGCCGGGCGAAAAGCCGATTCTGCGGATCAAGCTCGGCCTGGAGCGGCGTGACACGCGAGCTTTGCCGATAAGCCCGCGAGGTCACGAGGAGCCGGTGGAGCCGCTTCAGGCTCCACCCCTGCCGCTCCACCTCGAGGGCCAGCCAGTCGAGAAGGAGCGGATGGCTCGGCGGCGTCCCCATGAGGCCGAAGTCGGCGTCGGTCTCGACAAGCCCCTGGCCGAAGAATTGCTGCCAAGCCCGGTTGACGAGCACCCGGCCGGTGAGCGGATGCCCCGGCGCCACGAGCCAGCGGGCAAGATCGAGCCGATTGGGGGCCGCGGAGGTCGTCGCCAGCGGCGGCAGAATCACCGGCGTGCCGGGGGCGACCTCCTCGGCGGGGCGGGTGAAATCCCCCTGGACGAAGCGCGTCGTCTGCCTGGGCGTCGGCAGCTCGGCGAGGACGAGCGTCGTCGGCCCACCGCTCACCTTCGCCTGGAGATCGAGATAGCGCTCGTTGAGGCGGCGAAACTCCTGATCGTTGGCCCCCAGGCCGGCATGAAACAAGATCCGCCGCTGATCGGGGGAGCGATCGACGGCCGGCGTCGCGAGGGCCTTCGTCCGCTCGGCATCGAGGAGCTGCTTCGCATCGTCGTTGAGCCCCGCCTCCCAGCCGGCGAGAGCCTCGGCGCGGGCCTCGACATAGGCGAACACCTCGGCGCGGGCGGCGTCGCGGTCGGCGATGAGCTGGGCCATATCGACGCGGGGATCGGTGACCTTGAGCTTGGCGTCGGCCTGGTTGTTGAAGAAGGCGAACAGCCGGTAGTAGTCGACCTGGCTGACCGGATCGAACTTGTGGTCGTGGCACTGGGCACAGCCGATCGAGAGGCCGAGCCACACGCTTCCCGTCGTCGCCACCCGGTCGAAGACGGCGTCGATCCGGAACTGTTCCTTGTCGATCCCCCCCTCCTCGTTGATCTGCGTGTTGCGATGGAAGCCGGTGGCGATCCGCTCCTCGTCGGTGGCGTCGGGGAGGAGATCGCCGGCGAGCTGATGGATCGTGAAGCGATCGAAGGGGAGATCGCGGTTGTAGGCATCGACGACCCAATCGCGCCACCGCCAGATCTCGCGGGGGGCGTCGATCGAGTAGCCGTTGCTGTCGGCATAGCGGGCCTGATCGAGCCACAGCCGCGCCTGCCGTTCGCCGTAGTGCGGACTCGCCAGGAGCCGATCGACCGCCGCGTCCCAAGCCTTCTCGGGATCGGCCGAATGGGCGGCGAGAAAATCGTCGAACTCCATGGCCGTCGGTGGGAGGCCCGTCAGATCGAGGCTAACGCGGCGGAGGAGTGTCTCGGGGGGAGCGGGCGGCGCCGGCTCGAGCCCCGATTCGGCAAGCGCCGCCACGAGGAACCGGTCGATCGGATGCCCGATCCCTGCCACCTCTGGCGGAGGCGCTTGTCTCGGCGCCGTGAACGCCCAGTGGGGCTCATAGCGAGCGCCGGCTGCGATCCAGTCGGCAAGGATTTTCTTGTCGTCATCCGACAACCGCTTGCCCGTCTCCGGCGGCGGCATGACGACGCTCGCGTCGGCACTCTCGATCCGGGCCACAAGGCCACTGGCGGCGACGTCGCCAGGCACGATCGCCGCCTGCCCCGAGTCGAGCAGCGCCACGGCCCCGGCCGGCTCGTCGAGGCGCAAGCCCGCCTGGCGGGCGCGGGGGTCGAAGCCATGGCAGGCGAAGCAGTTGGCAGCGAGGATCGGGAGGACATCGCGCGAGTAGGAGGGAAGGCCGTCCGCGATCGTCAATGGGGCCCCCGTCAGCTGAACGACGACCGCGATCGCTGCGGCGAATACGAGGGAGCGCAGCTTCACAAACCGCCTCACGCTGAAGAAGTGACCTCCGATGACCAACGATATGATAGGGCACAAGTCCAGGTCAATTCGACCCCCTCGAGTGCACATGGGAACCCGATGGCGAAGATCACGACGATCATCCCCTGCTACAACGAGGCCACGGTGCTTCCGCTGCTGTTCGACCGCTTCACGGCAGCCGCAGATCGGTGGCAGATGGACTGGAACGTGATCTGCGTCGATGACGGGTCGAGTGACTCGACCTGGGAGGTACTCTGCAGGCAGAACTCACTCGATTCGCGTTGGCAGGCCCTGGCACTCGCACGGAATTTCGGCCATCAGACAGCCGTATCGGCCGGCCTTTACCACGCCGACGGCGATGTGGCGGTGGTTATCGATGCCGATCTCCAAGACCCGCCGGAAGAACTCGGCCGGTTCATCGACAAGTGGCGCGAGGGCTACGACGTGGTCTATGCGATTCGCAAACAGCGCAAGGAAGGACCGCTGAAACGCTTCTGCTACTGGTCCTTTTACCGTCTCGCGGCGCCGTTGGTGTCGTTTCCCATCCCGCTTGATACCGGCGACTTCTGCGTGATGGATCGGAAGGTCGTCGATGTTCTCAAAAGCATGCCGGAGCGGAACCGTTTCGTCCGCGGGCTCCGTGCCTGGGCCGGATTCAAACAGACTGGCCTCGAGTACGAGCGTCAGGCCCGGGCAGCCGGTGAGGTCAAGTACACGTTTCGCAAACTCCTCAAGCTAGCGCTCGACGGAATCTTCTCGTTCTCCCTCGTTCCCCTGAAGCTGGCCACGTGGCTCGGATTCGTGGTGTCGCTCTTGGCGTCGGGGGGGATCCTGTTCACGATGATCCAGCGACTCTTTCCCAGATGGTTCGCGGGAATCGGTCTCGAACCCGTGCCAGGCTACGCCACGATCGTGATCGCCGTCTTGTTCATGGGGGGGGTGCAATTGACGTGCCTGGGAATCCTCGGCGAATACCTCGGCAGGATCTTCGACGAGGTGAAGCGGCGCCCGCAGTGGGTATTTCGCGACAGCGTCGGAGTCCGCGGACGGGTACCCCCGCCATGAATACGATCTTGGCGTGGCTGCGGACCAAGCAGACCTTTCTGACGTACTGTGCCATCGGGCTGGCCGGGGTGGGGATCGATTTCATCGTCTACTCACTTCTCCTCCGCTTGTCGATCGTCAGCTACCAGGTCGCCAATGCGATGGGCTATTTGGGGGGGACGCTCCTCTCGTTTGCCCTCAACTCGCGTTACAACTTCCGCATCAGCGACAAACTCGGCCGGCGATTCGCCCTGTTCTTGTCGGTGGGGCTCCTCGGTTACGCCACGTCGGTCGTCGCCCTGCACGGATTGATCGAGCGGGCCGGGTTCGATCCCTATCTCTCCAAGGTGGCCACCCTGATCGCCGTCGTACCCATTCAATACAACGTCAACCGCTTGATCTCCTTCAGAAAGTCGGCTTGATGCCCGCCCCTACGCTCGTGGTCGTCGGCGCGGGAGTGACGGGCCTCGCGGCCGCCTACATGGCTGCGTTAGAGGGCCGGTCGGTCACGGTCCTGGAAGGGGCCCCGACCGCCGGCGGCCTGTTGGCGACGTTTCCCGTCGGCGGAACCCGCCTGGAAAACTTCTACCACCATTTTTTTACCCATGATGCGGAGTTCCACTGGCTCGTGCACGAACTCGGGATCGAATCGCGACTCCGCTATTTTCCAGCCTCCATGGGCATCTACCGGAACGGGCGTCTTCATCCGTTCAACGGGGCCGCCGATCTCCTCGCTTTCACCCCGATCGGATTCGTCGCCAAGGGGCGATTCGCGGCGTCGAGCATGTATCTGGCGAAAGTCGCCGATTGGAGGAAGTGGGAGGGCGTCCCCTGCCTCGAATGGTTCCGGGCATACGCCGGCAAAGCGGCGACCGACGCAATCTGGCGCCCGATGCTCGATATCAAGTTCGGGCCGTATGCCGACCGCGTCCCCGCCGCCTGGATGGTTGGCCGCCTGCGGCAGCGGCTCAACTCCCGCAAACACGGCGGAGAGCGCCTCGGCTACCTACACGGCAGCCTCTCGATGCTCCTTGAGCGTCTTTTGGCGAGGCTCGACCAACTCGGGGTCAGGGTACTCACCCATCATCCGGTCATCGGGCTGATCGGAGGTTCTGGCCGGGCCACGGGCGTGCGAACGCCCCATGGCGACTTCCCCGCCGACGACATCCTCGCGACGGTGCCGGCTGACAGGCTAGCCGGCATCGTCGCGGACTTCGACGCGACCTACGCAGAGTCGCTTCGGCGCGTCGAGCATTTCGGCGCCGTCTGCACAATCCTCGAGATGGATCGACCACTCGGCCCGTGCTACTGGCTCAATGTCGCTGACCCGGGCTTTCCCTTCGGAGGCGTGATCGAGCACACCCGACTCCTGCCCCCGGAGGAGTACGACGGCAGGCACCTCGTCTATCTGTCGCGGTACTTCGAGAGGGGGCATCCACTGGCGACGATGCCAACGACCGAGATCGGATCTCTCATGACCAGCGCGCTCGGCACGATCTATCCCCAACTAAGACCCGACCACATCCTGGCTTCATACGTTTTCCGAACGGGCACCGCGGCCGTCGTCTGCGATCTGAACTTCTCCACGAAAGTACCCTCGATGAAAACCCCCATCGCGGGCCTCACGTACGGGGGAATGGTACACGTCTATCCCGATGAACGCAGTTGCAACAACTCGATCCGAGTCGCTGCGGAAGCGCTGATGGCCTTGGGCTGCAACACCGACCGGGTTCCCCGTGGATCGTCCCTGTCGGGGCACGTGGGTGGGCCCCTCGCGGCCTCCCATGCGCTGGCACGATCCCGTTGAACACTCGCCCACCCTGCGTCCGGGGCGGCAACCCGGCCGCGCCGTCGCTCCATCCGTCACACGACCTCCACCGCCGCGGAGCCGGCGACTGGACCTACGAAGGCGTCACGGCCCGCCTGGACCAACCTTCTTTTCGAGGATCGTTCCCCGCAGCGGCGCCGGGAGGGAAGCATCATTCGCTCGACGCCCGAAGCCTTTGAAGGCTCGTTCGAGGAATTCTTCGTTGATCAGATCCTCGATCACGACCATCGTCGCGTGCGGGGGCATGTGCGCCGCGAGATGGGCCGGGGAGACTGGATGGCCCGCGAGATCACGGTCGAAGAGGGCGTAATAGAAGTGATAGAGTTCCCCCTCGGCCGCGAGAACCGCGGCCGGATGCCACGCGAAATAGATCTGTCCGGGATTTGCCCGGCAGTAGTCGTAGACCGCTCCCGTCCGATTCGGTGCCCGATTCCTGAGCGCCGCCAGAGGCAACTCGATGGTGGCCGCGTGTATCGCCATCAACAGCGTCGTCGCGAGAAGGAGGGATTCAGCGCAGGCGAAGCCCGCCGATGCCCCGCCGCCGTGGAGGAGCGGGCGAATCGCCGACAGACAGGCCAGCAACAGAAAATACTGCAGCAACGACCAATTGTTGACGTCGCCGCCTTCTTTCGCAAATGCCAACGCTGCAGTGGGTAGGCAGCAGAGAGCCGTGAGACAAAAAAGAATCCATGGCTCGCGTTGCCAGCGCGATCGGCCGAGCCCGATGGCAATCGGTCGCCCCGTGAATCTTGCCTCCGCGATCCACCACATCAACGGCACCGAGGCAAACGGCACGCAGGACTGCACGACTGCGTTGATCACCCGACGGGCCGAAGCCGTCAAGGGATGTGAGGTCGGGATGACGAAGGTATGAAACGCCATCTCGCGGAAACCGAAGGTCCAAACGAAGAATCCGGCGAGACAGCCGAGCACGATCGCCAGAACGCCGGCAAACCGGATACCGGCACGGAGCCCTTGCGACACCCACACGTGGATCACGAGGGCCGGTAGGAGCGGCGCGAGCGTCTGCTTGGAGAAAACCGCCAACGTGGCGAGCAGGGCAGCCACGAGCATCCACGTCGGCGGACGCCGGGGTACCGAACGCCGCCCCGTGCCAAGCGACACCATCAAGCAAGCGAGACCAGCGAAACCGAGGGCCGGTGCATCGACATGGATCCTGAATCCGGAATAGTGAAGAGGACTCAGTCTGGTGCAGACAAACACCGAGGCGCTCAACAGCAGGAGGTCGAAGCAGCGACGCTCGGCGACCGCCTTCGGATCGCCGCGGACGCGGGGCCAGAAGCACAGCCAGGCGATGGGGGCAAAAAAACATGCCTGTGCGATCACTCCGGCGATGACCATGGCCACGTCGGGGCGAGTGGCGAGCGTGGCGGGAAGGTAGACAAGCGGAGCCACTGGGCCGTAGATCGTGGGCAACTGGGCCCCCTGGTCCGGGGGTGAATACAAGGGAATGCCCTGGCTGATCGCCAAGGTCATCGCGAACCGCGCTTCGTCCCACCGGTCGTAGGGGCGGGAGAGCGATTCCATCGCCCCGGTCGACAGCGCGATTGCGAAGACGAACGGCGTTCCGAGGCCGAGCATCCGGTCGTAGGTGAGCGATCGGCGATCCGCGCTGACAGAGAACACCACCGAACCTACGAGCATGACCACGGCCGCGCCAGCCATGATGGCCGTCGCGGCGACTGCAGCGCTGATCGCGGTCACGGCAGTTTACCTAGGGGTGACGACAGATGAAAAACACGGACATCACGCAGGGCGACCCGACCAGTTCGGACAATCACTCTCGTGGAGGGCGGGGCTGCCCAGCCGGGGCGACTCCTTCGCCGCCGCGGCGACGATCTCGGCCAGTTCCACCGCGCGGTATTCCCGCGCCGAGACGTAAGCCGCGTCGACCATGGCCAGAGTGCCGAGGTTTTCCTCGCCGGTCGCGATCGCCGGGCTCGTTCCCTCGAGGTCGCGGAGCAGTTCGGCCATCGGGCCGATGAAAGCATCTGGAAACCAGGCCTCCTCCCAGCGCGGCCGGTGCCACACCCCCGCGCCATGCTCGACGAGGCTCGTCGTCCAATCGAGCGTCGAGGGGGACTTTTCCGGATAGCGTGGCCAGCCAACCGTCCCCAGCGCCATGCCGTGCGTTCCCTCGACCCGGAAGCGCACGAAGCAATCTGCTTCGGCCCCCTCGCGGGCCGGCCCCGCCCACACGTCCTCGAGCGACGAGCAGCGGAGACCGGAGTCGTATTCGAGGACGGAGAGACAGATGCCGTCTTCGTGGGCAAACTTCCCGGCCGTGCGCGGATCACTGCGCACGCTCGTGAACACGCGGCGCGGCGAGCCGAACCAGCCCCGGAAGGTGTCGAAGTGATGGATCGACATGATCCGCAGCGTCACCCAGCCCTGCCGCTCCTGCCAAGGCATCCAGTGGGGGATCGCCCGCATCTCGATCGTCGCGAGCACCGGCGCCCCGAGCACGCCGCGGGCGAGGAGATCGCCACAGGCGCGCACGGCATGGTCGTAGCGCATGTTCTGATTGACGACGAGGCGGATCCCGGCCTCGCGGCAGCGGCGAACGATTTCGGCGCCTTGGGAATAGTCGCAGGCCAGCGGCTTCTGTGCCAGGATCCCACGGACTCTCGCTTCCTTCCGCTCGACGAGCGCACAGATCTCCTCGATGATCCCCGGCTGGACATCGGGGGGGACGGCGATATCGACCACCTCGACGGCCGGATCTTCAGCCACACCGCGCCAGTCGGCGTGCACTGTGGGGATGCCGTGTCGGGCCGCCACCTCTTCGGCTGCGGCGCGGCGGGGCGCGGAGATCGCCACGGGGTTGAGCCCCGCCCCGCGGTAGGCGACGAGGTGGCAGTCGGCCATGATGAATCCCGCTCCGATGCACCCGATGCCGACGGAGCGGTCGCGGGGAAGCGGCGCGAGGTGCGCTGGTGTCATCGGAAAGACTCCGCAAGTCAGCCGCCGTGCCCGGAAAGGCGTTTGACGATCACCGCCGTGCAGTCGTCGGCCTGCTTCGTCCCCTCCGAAAACTCGACCACCGCCGCGTAGACCAAGGCGATGATCTCCGCGACGGGGAGATCCCGATGGCGGCGGACGATGTCGGTGAGCCGGTCGGTGCCGAACTGCTCGCCGTCGGGCCGCGACCACTCGAAAAACCCGTCGGTGAACAGGAGGAGCATGTCGCCCGGCGCGAG
>CAJBCV010000139.1 GCA_903951635.1 uncultured Planctomycetaceae bacterium | reverse complement strand
TCAAGGCGACGAAGGCGATCGCGGCCGCGGAGACCGTCGAGCGGAAGGCGGTGGCGAAAGCCGACGTCGTCCTCGCTCAGGATCTTCAGTCTGCCTGGGGCACCTACGCGGCGGCCCAGTGCGGCGCGGTGATTCTCAACGCCCGCGAGCGGGCAACGATCGGGGCGGACTACAAGAAGGAAGTCGCCTGCGCAGAGCTTACCGCGGTCAGCATCGGTTCATGCATCGGTTGCCGATGACGTCCGGGCCCGAATCCGTTCCCATGTGGTCTTTGGAGATCCGCTTTCGGTCGGCCGTACTCTGACGAACTTCTTTCGGGACGTTCATGCACGAAACCCTGTCTTTTCCCTGCGTCGCCCCCGAGGAGACTTGATCCTTCACGACTTCAAAGGACAGTTTCTCATCAATGGGCACGGACTTGGGAACTTCCCAAGCCATTGACGCAATCGTGATCGCCGCGTTCGAGTTAATCTCACGAAGATGGAAGTGGCCCACCGTATCGAAGCATCGAATGAATCAACCTGGGGCCGAATGAAAAGCATGACCGCAACTTATCAGCTCCGGTGGTCTGCCGTTGGCAATCGCTGGTGGATCGCTTTGGTCGGGGTAGTAGGAGCAGTGATAGCAGTGACGCTCGGAATGACGTATTACACTGGTACCTGGCCATTCAATCCCTACCGGGCTTCAGACTACTTCTCCGATCCCCTCGTAGCGAGGCTGGCCGACGCGGTCGCCCAGGGGGACGCTACGGAGATTGATGTGCTCGTCAAGCAAGGCGCCGACGTCAACGCTACCGGGAAGCTCGGCTACACCCTCCTGACATGGGCGATGTTTAACAGCAATCCCCGTGGATTCGAGAGCCTCCTGGACCATGGCGCTGATCCTTTTCGCCCGGCTTGGGACCGGCCGGAGGGCCACAGCCTCAGCGAGAAGCCTCCCTTCGTCGCCGAGCTCTGCGTCGGCACCAAGCGATCGGACTATCTCAAAGCCCTCCTGAAGCGGGGCATGGATCCCAACCACCCGCGGTCGGATGGCACTCCGATGCTGTTTCACGCCGTGTGGCAGCGCCACATCCCGCACGCCGCCATGCTGCTCGACGCCGGGGCCGACATCAACTCGGTGTCACAGGGGGACGGCTACACTCCGCTCATGAATGCCGTGGCGGGAAGCCAATTTGAGATGGCGATGTTTCTGCTGAAACGGGGGGCAGATCCTACAATCAGAACCAAGTGGCAACACAATGCAGTTGACGTCATCCAGGACCCGAGCCGGGGATACACCGCCACTGAACGCCGGCTTCGGGCGGAGTTTATCCAGGAACTGAAGCGTCAGGGCTATTTGTGAGCTGGCTTCGGCCAGCGGCCGACGTTCCTGCGACCGGCCTCGTTTTCCCGGGAAACCGATGGACCGAGTCGCCGTCGCCGGGTACGACGGAGCGAGCGTGACACGGTCATCGGCCGTGGGTGAAGGTCTCGAAGAAGATGTTCCAGTCGGACTGGCCACGACGGCGAATCTCCTCGCGGAGCAGCCGCTCGGTGTGGGGCAGGTCGAGACCGAGGCGGTGATGGTAGTGGTGGTAGCCGACGGCGAAGGTGTCGTAGAGGTCGCCGGTGG
>CAJBCV010000138.1 GCA_903951635.1 uncultured Planctomycetaceae bacterium | reverse complement strand
GGCTCACCCTCGGTGGCAGCACCGTCCTCGACTACGACGGCATCCACGGCGTGGGAAGCCCGCGGACGGCGACGGTGACGCTCAGCGCCGGCCGTGTCCCCTTCCGCGTCGACTACTTCCAGGGACCGGTGGGGGACAAGGGGCTCTCGCTGTCTTGGAGCCCCGTCGGCGGCGAGTCGCGGCCGCTCTCCACCCTCCCTAAGCCGCGCGGGCGGAAGGCCGCGGCGGAACTCGCCGCCACGATCAAGGCGGAGGGGCCGGCGATCCTCGGCGCCGAGGCCTTCGAGGCCTGGGAGAAGGCGACCGCGGCGCTCGAGGCCCTCAAGCGCGAGCAGGTGCCGGTGGAGAAGGCGCTGGTCGTCTCCGAGCACGGCGCCAGTCCCCCCGAAACGTTCGTCCTCTACCGGGGCAATCCGCACGCCGAGACAAAGCCCGAGAACAAGGTCGGCCCGGCGTTCCCGTCGATCCTCCGGGCCCCGGCTCCGGAAATCCCCCAGCCTGCGGCTGACGCAAAGAGCAGTGGCCGGCGGACGGCGCTGGCGACGTGGATCACCTCCCCTGCCAATCCGCTCACGGCGCGGGTCCTTGCCAATCGGGTGTGGCAGTATCACTTCGGCCGAGGGATCGTCCGTTCGGCGAGTAATTTCGGCCTCATGGGGGATCCGCCGACCCATCCTGAGCTGCTCGACTGGCTCGCCGCCGAACTCGTCGATGGCGGCTGGCGGCTGAAGTCGCTCCACCGCACGATCATGCTCTCGCGCGCCTACCGGGCGAGTTCCGCTGCCAATTCAGCGGCGCTGGCCGTCGATCCGCTCAATGACGCCTTCTGGCGGTTCGACATGCGGCGGCTCACGGCCGAGGAGATCCGCGATTCGATCCATGTCGCAAGCGCCGCCTTCAATCCCAAGATGGAAGGCCCTGGCGTGACGGTCGATATCCCCAAGGAGATCCTCGCCGGCCAGTCGCAGCCGGGGAGCGGCTGGGGGAAGGTGTCGGAGGAGGAGCAGGCGCGGCGCTCTGTCTACATCAAGGTGAAGCGATCGCTCCTCACGCCGATCCTCGCCGACTTCGACATGGCCGACACCGATTCTGCCTGCCCGGTGCGCTTCGTGACGACGCAGCCGACGCAGGCCCTGGGGATGATGAACGGCGAGTTTCTCCAAAAGCAGGCGAAGGTGCTGGCCGCGCGGGTGAAGCGCGAGGCAGGGGGCCGCGATGCCAACGAGGTCGCCGCCGAGATCCGCCGTGCCTACCGGGTGACGCTCGTCCGCGAGGCCAGTGATGACGAGGTGGCCCGCGGCGTGGCGCTCATCGACACCCTCGAGGACACCGACGGCGTCGGCCCGGGGCGTGCCCTCGAGTTGTTTTGCCTCATGCTTCTCAATACGAACGAATTCGCTTATCTCGACTGACGGGACTGAATCCATGACGCAGCACCACGATTCCCGCGCCGGCTTCTGCCGTCGCACCCGCCGCGAGTTCTTCTGGGAGGCGGGGGCGTCGTTCACCGGGCTTGCCCTCTCAGGACTCCTCGACGGCGGCTTCTTCGCCGGACAGACCCGGGCTGCCGACGGTATCCAGGCCTGGGCCAATCCGCTGGCCGCGAAGCTC
>CAJBCV010000137.1 GCA_903951635.1 uncultured Planctomycetaceae bacterium | reverse complement strand
GTCACCAAGATTCCGCCCAGGGAACGACGGGGCTCCCTTCCGCGGCTCACCGCGGCTTGTCAGGTGGGAGTCTGGCCTGCGGAACAGGCCGGTGATCTCGACCTTCACCGGCCCCGCCAGGGGCTTCCGGAACCGCGTCTCGGCCGCAGCGATGACCGCCGCCTTGAAGGCTCGGACGGGGGCCGAGGATGGCAAATACATCCGGCCGCAACGGGTCGCGCGGTGGCGCGGCTGAGGGATGGCGCGGGTCGGTATCTCGAGCGTGATCCAGTCCATGGATCAAGACGGTACGGACGATCAGTCGGTGGGCAACTCTGTTTTCCAGTTCGCCTCCGGCCCCGGCGGCAGCGGCTGCCAGTGAGTTGCGCTGAAGCCTCCGCGGTCTGTCTGCCATGCACGCCCTCCACCGCCGCAGAAGGTGGCTTCCATGGCCTCTCCGTTGATGAAGGCGAGAACGAGCGATCCAGCTTCCGGCAACCTCTCCCCAACCGGCACCCACCGCCGCTCCTCCACAAGCTCGGCCAGCCGATCAGCCGCCTCGGCCAGACACGCGGGGATCACGCCGTCCTCGGTCGTGATCGTGCAGCTGAGGACTAGCAGGGCGGAAATCAACGTCGCGTCGTCTGTCTTGCGCTCACTCACGATTCGGCTCCTTCGCCTCCGGCCCCGGCGGCAGCGGCATCCAGTGCGTTGGCCCTCGACCGTCGGGGCAATGCCACGGAGAAATCCAATCGTCGAGCCCACGAAAGTAACCGATCACGACATGCGTGTTTGTCCTCGGAAAGTCTGGGATCGTCGGGTCAAACAGCAACACGCGTTCGAACTTCTCCGGCAACCTCTCCCCAACCGGAATCCACCGCCGCTCCTCGCGGAGCCGGGCGATTTCGCCCCGCAACGCTGACACCTCGTCGTAGTCTTGAGCCGCTTCATGGCAGTCCACATGAAACGTGCATCCATCTCGATGTTGTAGGCGAGCCACTTCGCAGCACGGGCATGTGTTGTGCATCACTTCCCCACCTCCTTCACCAACGCTGATGCCTGCTCCTCGATGTGCGGCAGAACGCTATTCCCTGTCGCGTGAGCGTGAACGAATATCGCCAGCGACTCGCGGAGCCGGGCGATCTCGCTTGCGGCCTCATGGCAAAGCGCTTCGGCCGTCGCATCGCACCCAGCGAACCCGGAAGCAGACAGCGCGGAACTGATTGCACTCAGCCGCTCGACAATGTCTCTCTGCTCACTCACGCCCCACCTCCTTCACCGACACGCCGATTGCGGCGAGGGCTTCGATAACGTCCTTCGCCCTGAACACTCGGTTCATATTTTTGTTGTCCGCATAAATGATCGAGTGTGCCTCCGAACGCAGCACCACCTCCGGCGGCGACGAGCGGGCGAGGAGGGATTGCACGAAGCAATACTCCCTCGCGGTGTCTCTGGCTGCGTCTTGATCGCCGTTGACGTATTGGCGGTTGCACAATTCGCAGAGCATCCTGGCGGCAAACGCCACGGCCTCCCGCTCCTCCGCCGTCAGCCAGCCGGGCGCGGTCTGCGGGGCGAACTCCAGAGCCATTTCCGCAGCCGCCGCGCGATCGGCCACGCTCTCCAGTTGCTCCCGGAGAGATTCCCGCTCGCGGATCGCAGCGTCACGCTCCATTGCCACCTGGGCGAGATCGTCGAAGTGCGTCTCCTCGACGACGCGGACGGACTCGCCTTTGTCGGCATGGACAAGCCGCCGCAGGATCGAATCCCAAGGCCATTCGGTTGGAATCTGATCCGCGTCGATGGTGATCTCCAGCGTCACACGTTCCGTCCGCAGGCCGATTTCCCGCTCGGTGCAATTCTGCTGCTGAGAGGGCTCCGGAGGCCCTGATTGTCCCGCTCGGGAAATCGCCTCCTCCAGCGTCGGCAGCAGGCCGGATCGCCCGTCCTCATCCGCGCGAACGGCCTCGTCGCGGGGAATGTCGCGGCACCATGCGTGGGTCATTTCGACTCATCCTTTCGCTCGCGTGCGGCGAGCATCGCGTCAGCAACGTCGAGCGCTCGACTAACCACTTCAGTTACGAACGCATCGTCCAAGCATGGCCCTGAGAACGATGCACACAGCCCCTGCATCGCAGCCGCCGCAAAGTAATCGCGGAGCGTCATGCCTGGGAATGTCATATACCCGCCGCCGTTTCCGTCATGTTCCTGGAACGGATACGCCGGTCCACCGTCGTTGATTTCACCGCTCATCGCCCCTCCTCCTTCCGATACTTACAAAGAATCGGCGGCAGCTTGTTCGCTGCCTGCCACTGGAAATGCTGCTCGACCGTTCCGCCCATATGCGGACACCACCACTCGCCGTCGCAGCGGATCATCACGCAGCCATTGCACGGGCAAATGGTCTGCTTGATCGGTAGAGTGAATGTACCGCTCATCGCCCCTCCTCCTTCGCTTCGATCCAATCCGCCGCCTGAATCAACCACGCCGCTAGTCGGCGGCATTGCGCCGCAGACAGCCACGGCATCATCCCGAGCCCAACACCCGACCGACGCATCGGGTGTTCGTCGGCCGATACGCATTCCGCCCAGCCGTCGTCAATGTCGAGAGTCTTTGGTCGTCTCATCGTTCACCTCGACTGGTAGGGCTGCCCGACCAACACCACAGTCGCTCCAGCCGCCGACACCGGCTGCCCGGCGATGTTGTGGTAGGTCGCGCTCCCCCAGGCCACGGAATCGCCGAGCCCGAACCACTGGACATAGCCCTGCTGCACCACACCGGCTCGCGTGATGTGGCACCAGTGCCGCCATGTCGAGGCCACCGCGTTGGCCGACGCCCGCGGAGTCGTGCGCGTCGCCACCGCCTGAGCCGAGCCGCCCGTGAGGGCCAGAGCCGCCACCGCCACCACCGTCGAAACGAATCGCATCGTGAGAATCCCTTCGAGTTAAACCGAACCGTGGCCGCCGTCTTGACGAGCCACACGAGGACGCGATGAGGGAATCGAACCCTCGTCTCCCGTTGCCGGGATCCTGCCACTGGACGAATCGCGTCTGATCGATCAACGCAGGCTGTACCGCCTCACGGCATACCAGCGGCCATCCCGCCCCTGGGCCGTGCCATCGTCGAGCACGGCCCCGCCGTTGTCACAGCACGCCCCGAGGGCCGCGGCCGGGCTGCCGCCCACCCCGACGCCCTCGTAGGTCGCGCCGTGGCTCGCGGCGTGGACCATCGAGCCGGAAGCCGCCATCGACTCGGCGTGGCTCTGAGCCCCGCCGCCGCGGGTCACCGTCCTCGAGCTCGCCGAGGAGCAGTTGCCGCCGGTGCAGGTGCTCGCCCTGGTCGTGGTGACGCTGCGCCGGAACGGGCCGGCGTTGGCCTGGGTGGCGATCAGGGACAGGGCAACCGCGAATACGATCTGTCGCATGTGGAGATCCTCCGTGGGGAAACCGAACTGGAGCCGAGGGTAGACGAGGGGGGGCGGTGGGCAACTCAGGGACCAGCCCTGGCAGACTCCCGTTGCCTCGTTGCCGTCAGCCGGGCGAGATCCTCGTCGCTCCAGCCCTTCACCGGGGGCGGGGCCGCTCCTGAGCCCTTCCGGGTGCCGCCGCGGTCCTGGGCGTTCCGGAACCAGGTCGACAGGAACTTCCGCCAGTTGGTCCGCTTGGCCCGATCCGGGTGGGCCTTCAGCCACACCCCAGCCGCCGAGAGCTCCGCGTCGAGGTCGACGGCTGGGAAAGCCGATCGCCACTCCGAGCGGTCCTCGGGGGTGATTCCCTGCCATCCCCCTTGCGCAGCCCATCGAACCTGCTGTGGCGAGCCGGCGTCAGCCGGTCTGGCCACAGAAGAAGGAAGTGGAGAAGGGAAGTGGAGAAGGGAAGAGGAAGTAGTAGGAAGTTCGGCTTGTCTTGGCGCTCGCCCGGGCGCGCCGTCGTGCTCGCCAGGGCTTGTCTCGGCGCTCGCCAGGGCTTGCAATTCATGAACCTCACCGCATGTTGGGCGCGCCGGATAATTTCCCGGCTGGGATAACGGGATCGTAAGGTTGAGAGAAGGTTCCCTCGGGTGGGGGGACTGGTGGGCGGTGAACTTGGTGATCGACAGCCACTCGGAGCCGTCTGCCTGGAACCGCTGGACGAAGCCCCGGGCCTCAAGTTCTCCCACCAGGAAGGGGACGTCGGCATCGTCAAAGGGGAGGATCTCGGCCTTCAGCCGCCGGGGGCGGTACTCGACGATCCCGAGGCGGTCGGCCTGGCACCAGAGGCCGGCGAACAGGATCCGCCCCAGCGGGTGGATCTCGCCCAGGAGGTCGTTGGTGAAGAACCCCGGCTTGATGCTTCGCGTCCGTGCCATCTCACTTGCCCCCTATCAGGTTGATCGGAACCAAACTTCCGTCTGCCAGAACCCGGCTCATCCCCGGCCCAGGTCGGAGCCGTTGCTCGATCTCGCACAGGAGCAGATGGGCCGGCATGGCCCCGATCTGCCAGTCATCCATCCGGTCCAGGATCATCAACTTGATCTCTGGCAGGGCCTCGTTGGCCGAGACCGCGATCAGGTCGGAGAACTCCGACACCAACCGCTTCTCGCGGTCAGGGTCGACCGGCTTGCCGTGGCGGATGTCCATTGCCGACTGACCTCATGTTTGCCTGCCGTGTCATGCCTGTCCCTGCGATGCCGAACCTAGGCGTGCCGAACCTTTCCTGCCGTGCCCAGCCTCACCATGCCATTCCCTGCCACTCCTGCCGTGTCATGCCTGGCCCTGCCGAGCCGAACCTTGCCAATCCTGCCGCGCCTCGCCTCTCCAAACCCGACCTAGACAGGCCGCGCCTCGCCTGCCGCTCCGCTCCCAGCCTCGCCACGCCACTTCATGCCATGCCTCGGCTGCCGTGCCGGTCCGGTCCGCACCCTTCCGGGCCTCGCCTTTCCTGCCATGCCGTGCCTCGCCGATCCGTTCCATGCCCTGCCGGGCCTGCCGTGCCAGTCCCAGCCCATCCGTACCTCGCCCAGCCACGCCTGCCGCGCCATTCCGATCCAAGCCGACCCCTGCCACACCCTGCCTGGCCATTCCTGCCGTGGCGCGCCGCTGCGTGCCAGTCCCGGCCCCACCCTGCTATGCCTGCCGTGCCATTCCGAACCTAGGCATGCCCAGCGATTCCTGCCGTGCGAATCCAGTCCCTGCCTCGGCTAGCCGAGCCACTCCTGCCGTGCCAGACCGCACCTCTACGCGCCGCGCCTTGAACAGCCCCGCCTCGCCTGCCATCACGCCGGCTGGCACTTCGTCTTCTCCTCGACCTTCTCGATCGCCCGGAAGATGGGCCGCAGCTCTTGAAGCTGCTGGTACTTCTTCCGGACGGTCTTCAACTCACCGAGGGCCTGGCGGAGCAGTTCGTCCCGCAAGTCATCGGCGCTCATCACATCCACCAGGGGGCGATAACCGCCCCCTGGCTTCTGGCGATCGGTGACGAGCGAGACATACATCGGGATCGACTGCTTGCCGGCCGGTGAATCGACGATCGTGATCGTCAACCGAATCACCTGCCGGGCCTGCCAGAGGCGGAACTGCTGTGCCGCCTCCGTGTCATCCCATTGGAAATCAGCATGGAGAGCTGTCCGCTCGTCGCGGGCGAACTCGACAACGTCTTCCGGACGCAACACGCCACCGTGCTTCGACCGGATGAACTCCAACTCCTCGACCTTGGCTTCCTTGCTCACGATTGACCTCAGTGGTTGACGACCTCGAACGTGCCCCATCCCATACCGCAACTGTTCTTCGATGACGGGCGTCCCTCACCGATCCCGACCTGGAGACCGGCCCGCATCATCAGATTGGCAACGTCCGACACGGTGAACATGTCGGCGTCGAACCGGACGCGGACGGTTGCCGTCCAGCCCTCGTCGTACATGGCCCGGACGCGGATATCGGCCACGCCAGTCGCGTTGCGGACGCAGTGCTCTACATGCCTTGGCTCGCCTTTGATCATCACAAGCGGCGTTCCCTCGGCCCCGTCGAAGCCGTCGGCCTCGATGAAGATGGCCTTCTTCGCCTTGGTCATGTGGAAGTCGACGATCGTGCAGGCCTGGACCATCGCGTTCCGGATCGCCCCGGCCGGGATGCCACACCAGCCGTCACGGCTGCGGTGGAGGGCCTCCTCGAATGCGGCGTCGAAGTCTTTGGCCTCCCGCTTCTTCCCCTTCTTCGCCGTCGATCCGGCGGCCTGCTTCTCCCGCATGACGTTGCGGGCCTTCTCGCCAAAGGCAAGCTGGACATAGGGGGCCGTGCCCCGGATGTTCAACTCGACCGTCTTGAAGTTCGGAGCCGAGATCCGCGTCTCGACCGCTCCATCCGCAATCGCCGCGAGAGCATCAGCCACGCGGTTCACTTTGCCGTTCATTCCTGCCTTAGTAGCCATTTCTCATCCCCTCAAGTAACACCGAACCAGGGGCCGCACGCGCGACCCTCAAACCAACCTCCACTCCATCTCGGCCCGTCCCGCCGCCGACGGAACCTCTCGCCCCGTGGGGACGACCAGGCCATCGCGGACCAGATTCCTCATCCGCCTGATGACCTGTTGATCGGTGAGCCCACACAGGTGGGCGATCCTGGTCTTCCCGGCGGGCCCACACTCCAAGGCCACCAAGATCAGCCCTTCGTGCTCGTTCTTCGCCCGTGGGGTGAAAGCCCTGGCCGCCGCGTGTGACGTTGGCGGGTCGCTCGCCCTGGCCGAGGCGAACAGCGGAAGCCCGCTGTCATCCTGGGCCGGTCGGTAATCGTCGATGGATGTCCTCATGCCGATGCCCTCCCGTTCTCGATGGCGCTCCACGCGATCTCCCGGAGCAGCTGCTCGCGGTCGGTTGGCTGGTCGAACTCCACCGCCTCGAGCTCGGCCTGCAGCTCGTCCCACACGCTGCCCCGGGGGGCGAGATCCTGGGGGAGCGGACACACCAACCGCATCGCAGCCGATCCGCGGATCGATGCCTGGATGCCGTGGGTGCTACAGAAGTGCCGCTCCCCTACCAGCCACCGCCCCGCCTCGACGCAACCGCTCTCCGTGCATTCCATCTGCTCCCCCTCCCTGTGGTGTCAATCGATCCATCCCACCCGGCCGCGTCGAACGGCCCCCGGCCCTACTCCGAGGTGGTTGCCTTGGCTCGCCAGGATCGCGACCAAGGCTGCCGGTGATGTCGGCGAAGCCCTCGCCCCGCTCTACCGGCTCACGGGCCCATTCCGCTGGTGTCTCTCAGCGGGGCCAGGGCTGGCCTATCGTTCGATTCCCCGCTCGAGCGCCGCCGATTCCCGAACCTTCGCCCGAACCGACAGCAGCTGGGGCCCTTGGCATGGCTCCAGGCCGCCTGTCCTCTCCCACCAGAGGTTCAGTTCCTTCCGCAATGCGGCTAGGCTGGCCTCAAACTGGGCGATCTGCTGCCGCCGACCTTCGGAGTCGTGGACGGCTTGATAGGTGCGGGATGGCGATCGGTGCTTGAGCATGGGTGCCTTATGCGGATGCGTGAACAAAACGGCCGTGGTGGATCAAGTGATGAACCCTACAAAGCCAGCGAACATCCAGAGGCTTTGAATAGTCATCGTGGTGAGCGTCGACAATCAACGAACCGCAGACCTCACACGGACCCTTG
>CAJBCV010000136.1 GCA_903951635.1 uncultured Planctomycetaceae bacterium | reverse complement strand
GTTCATCGACGAGATCACGCAGGGGGGCTGGAAGCTCGACGCCGACGGCATGCTCGCCATCCCCTCTCTCCCCGGCCTCGGCCTCACCCTCGACCGCGCCGCGGTGCGGAAATACACCCGCGGCGAGGAGCTTTTCTGACCAGGCCGTCTCCTCCGGCTCGATCTCGGGCCGCGCTGAGCCGTCCGGCGGCGGCGTTCGATTGATCCTGCCGCCACGATCCTTCAATTGCGTCCGGGGCCCCGGCCGACAATAATGGACGTCAACATCCGCTTTGCGGCTGGCGGGGCGGATCCGCGTCCCCGCAGAGCGATGGGGAGCCTCCACCATGCCCGCTTCTCTTCCTCTCTTCCGGGGCGACGATGCTTTCACAGACCGTGGAATACGCCCTCAGGGCCGCGACCTATCTGGCCACCTCGCCGGACGAACCGCGCACCGTCGATCAGATCGCCGAGGCGACGCTCGTGCCGGTGGCGTATCTGGCGAAGGTGATGCAGGCGCTCGTGCGGGGAGGCATCGTCTCCAGCCGACGCGGCGTGGGGGGAGGCTTCACGCTCGTCCGCTCGCCGCGCGAGTTGCGAATCCTGGAGATCGTTCAAGCGGTCGATCCGATCCAGCGGATCACCACCTGCCCGCTCGGTCTGGCGAGCCACGGCACGAACCTCTGCCCGCTCCACCGCCGCCTCGACAACGCGCTGGCCGCCATGGAAGACGCCTTCTCGACGACGACGCTCGCCGAGGTGCTCGCCGAGCCTTCGACGAGCGTGCCGCTGTGCGGCTTTCCCGGAGGCAAGGCGGCCAAGGCGCGCTGAGCGCGCTTGTGGCCCTGGCGCTCTCACTGGCCGTCGCGCTGGCGACGAGCGACGCCGTGGCGGCGGACGACTTTGAGCTCGCGCCGATCCTCTATTCCGCCTCGACCCCCGACAACCCCGTCTCGCGTCTCCAGGCGCGCCTCGACGCCGGTGAATCGACGCTCAACTGGGACGACTCGGTCGGCTGGCTCTCGAGTGTCCTCGCCGCGCTCGAGGTGCCGACGTCGAGCCAGACGCTCGTCTTCTCCAAGACGAGTCTCCAGCAGACGCGGATCAGCCCCCGCAACCCCCGCGCTCTCTACTTCAACGACGATGTCTACGTCGGCTACGTGCGGGCCGGAGAGGTGGTGGAGGTGTCGGTCGCCGATCCCGCCCTGGGGACGGTCTTCTACAGCTTGGAGCAGGTGCCGGGTGAGCGGCCCCGCTTCGAGCGCCGCACCGAAGACTGCCTCCTCTGCCACGGCGGCTCGCAGACCCGCGGTGTTCCCGGCCATATCGTCCGCTCGGTCTATCCGTCGCCCAGCGGCCAGCCGATCTTCTCCGCCGGATCGCACCGGGTCGACGATTCGACCCCCCTCGCCGACCGCTGGGGGGGCTGGTACGTCACCGGCCGTCACGGCCAACAGCGACACCTCGGCAACATCACCTACGACGCCCGACCGGCGACCGCCGCCGACGCCGATCCCTCCGGCCTCAACGTCACCGATCTCGGCGAGCGCTTCGGAACGAAGGGCTATCTCACCAACCAGAGCGATCTGGTGGCGCTGTCCGTCTTCGCCCACCAGGCGGCCGCCCACAACGCCCTGACGCGGGCCTCGTTTGATGTCCGCGCCGCGCTCCACCGCGAGGCGGCGCTCAACCGCGATCTCGATCAGTCCCCCGACTACCGCTGGCCGAGCACGAACACCGTCCTCGACGGCGCCGCCAAGACGCTCGTGGAATGCTTTCTGTTTTGCGACGAGGCGCCGCTCGCCGGGCCGATCGAGGGGACGACGACCTTCGCGAAGGAGTTCGCCGCCCGCGGCCCGACCGATGCGGAGGGGCGGTCGCTGCGCCATTTCGATCTCGAGCGCCGCCTGTTCTGTCATCCCTGCAGCTTCCTCGTCTACTCCGAGAGCTTCGACGCCCTCCCCGCCGAGCTCCGCGACCGGTTCTGGACCCGGATCGGGGAGGTGCTCACCGCGGCCGATCCCGGCCCGCGCTTTCACCACCTGTCGGCCGACGACCGGAAGGCGATTCGCGCGATCCTCGTCGCCACGAAGCCCGACGCGGCCGCTCGCTGGGCCCCCGCTGACTGAGCGTTCGCGGGCTCGCGCCGCGCGGCAGGCGCGAGCCCTTGCCCGGCGGGATCCGGAGAGCGGGTGATGCCACGGCAGCCCTCCCGGGTGTGGGGTAGGATAGTCGCCTCCGTGCAGGGCAGGGGGGCCCTGTGCCTCCGCCTTGGCGCCGCCGATCCGAAGCCATGCAACGCGTCACGCACCCGCTCCTCGTCGCGCTCCTGGTGACACTGGCCAGCTCCGGCTGCGCCGGCCGGGGAGACGTGGCGTCGAAGTCTGAGGACGAAACCGGCACGGCGAGCAGCGCGGCGTGGTTTGTCGAGCGCGCCCTCGAGGTGGGGATCGACAGCGTCAACGATCCCGGGCCGGAGGGATCCTTCTTCATGCCGCAGAGCATGGGCAACGGCGCGGCGCTGATCGACTTCGACCAGGACGGCCGGCTCGATCTCTACCTCTTGAACGGCGCCGGCCCGGCGTCGACCGCGGTCAATCGACTCTGGCACCAGGAAGCGGACGGCCGATTCCGCGACGTCTCGGCCGGGTCTGGCGTCGACGTGGCCGGCTTCGGGTCGGGCGTGGCCGTCGGGGATGTCACCAACGACGGCCTCCCCGATCTGTTCGTGAGCGAATACGGCGGCCTACGGCTGTTCGTCAACGACGGCGGTGGCCGGTTTCACGATGCCACGGCGGAGAGCGGCCTCGCCGGACGGGGGTGGGGAAGCTCATCGAGCTTCGTCGACTACGACCGCGACGGCTGGCTCGATCTCGTCGTCGCCAATTACGTCGTCTACGACGCCGGCTCCGTCTGCTACGCCCAGGACGGCACCCGCGATTTTTGCGCGCCGGCCGAGTTCCCCTCAGCCCCGGCGATGCTGTTCCGCAACACCGGGCAGGGCGCCACGCCCCGCTTCGAGGACGTCAGTGTCTCCAGCGGCCTGGCCTCGCTCCCCGGCGCCGGCCTCGGTGTGCTCTGCGCCGATTTCGACGGCGATGGCTGGGACGACATCTTGGTCGCCAACGACCAGCAGCCGAACCGGCTGTGGATCAACCGCCACGACGGCACGTTCGTCGACGAGGCCGTCCTCCGCGGCGTCGCGCTGACGGTCATCGGAGCGACCGCCGCGAACATGGGGGTGGCCTGGGGGGATATCGACGGCGACGGCCTCTCCGACCTGTTCGTCACCCATCTCGAGATGGAAACCCATACCCTCTGGAAGCAGGGGCCGCGTGGGGCGTTCCTCGACCAGAGCGCCGCGGCGGGGCTTGTCGGTGCCGAGCGATCGACCGGCTTCGGGACGGTGCTTGCCGACTTCGATCTCGACGGCGATCTCGACCTCGCCTGGGTCAACGGCCGCGTCTTCTCAGGCCCCCCCGCTCCCGCCGGCTCGGTGCCCCCGTTCTGGCTCCGCTACGCCCAGCCCAACGCCCTTGCCGAGAACGACGGCACGGGACGATTTCGTTCGATCGCCGCCGCCAACAGCGCCTTTTGCGGGAAGGCCAACGTCGCCCGCCCGCTCTGCGCCGGCGACCTCGACAACGACGGCGACGTCGATCTCGTCGCCGGCACCACCGCCGGCCGGGTGCTGCTCCTCGAAAACGTCGCCCCGCGCCGCGGCCACTGGCTCACCGTTCGCGCCCTCGATCCGGCGCTGTCGCGCGATGCCCTCGGCGCCGTGGTGACGCTCACCGGCGGCGGGCAATCGTGG
>CAJBCV010000135.1 GCA_903951635.1 uncultured Planctomycetaceae bacterium | reverse complement strand
GCTCGCCGCCCGCGCCGGCGCCGCCTGCGAGCGCCTCGCCGCGTGGTGGGATCGCCATGCCACCACCACCGTCAGCGGTGTCCCCCATCTCTCCGGCCGGGAGATGCTCGTCTCGTCGCGGGAAGTGATCGGCGCCCTTGGCCGCCGCCGCGAGACGGCGCCCTCCCCGCCTCCCGCCGGCTTCTGGCGCACCGAGGTCGCCGAGTTCTCCTCGCCGCGGAGCCACGCTCATGCCGCCGAGGCGCTCCTCCGCGAAGGGGATCTCGACGGCGCGATGGGGCTGCTCGTCCACTGGGCCTCGCTCCTGGAAGGCGTCGAGGTGGAGCGGCTCGGAACGGTGTGGCTCAGCGCGGCAGCGAAGTGGCTGGCGCTTGCCGTCGTCGACCGCACCGCGGTGGGGCGCAACCGTGTCCGCCGGTTCCTCGAGCTCGTCGAGGCCAACACCACCTCCGTCGCCGACTGCATCGAACGCTTCGCCCAGCGCCCCGAACCGCGCCGTCGCCCCCGGCGCGATGACGTCGCGGATGGCGACGACGACCGCGACGATGAAACCCCCGGGTCGGAAGAGAGCGTCGCCGCCGCCTACGAGACTTTTACGTGGCGCGATTCGACCGACGATGGCATCGACGGCGGGATGCTCGACGTCGAAGGAGCCGGCGGCACGCCGGTGGGGGGCGTCGGCGAGGTCGAACACGCCGCCGAGTTTCTCGGTGGGCTGTTTCGGCTCTTGCGCCAGGCGGTGACGACGATCATCGCCGCCGACGTTGCCGACGGTGGCGTGGCGACGGCGGCCGAGATCGATTCAGCGAAGGCTTGGCGGCATCATCTGCGGCGCCTGCGGCGGACGTTTGTTCGGGCTGCGGGAACGATCGCCGGATCCGATCCGGCGCCGCCGCCGGGGATGCCGCCGGCGGAATACGATCGGCTCCGCTGGCAGCGCGACGCCGCCGCCGAACATCTTGTCGACGCCGCCGTCCAGGCGACGGAAACGTTGTGGATGCTCTCCGCCCGGCTCCATGCCGGCGTCGCGCCGCGCCCGGCCGGCCCGGCATCAGCCCCGCCCCCCGCGACCGGCTCGTCGAAGGGAGCCGTCGGGCGGCTCCTCGCCGCGATCCTCGCAGGCGACGCCACCACGGCCCGCCACTGGCTCGAGATCGTGCGGGGGAAGCTCGTTGGCCAGCCGGTGCTCTATGTGCCGCTGTCGCGCGGCGGTCGCCCCGACCGGATCGTTCGCGCCCGGGCCCGCGAGCGGCTCCTCGAACGGCTCGCCTCGAGCCTGCCGCGGCTCGGCCTCGTGGCGGAGACCTCCGCGGTGGTCCATCTCGCCAAGGCCCTCGAGAGCCGGCGGCCTCAGGGGGCGGCGAGCGTGAGCGAGTTCGATCGCGTGTTCGAGGCGGCGACGACGGCGCTGGCCGAGCGGATCGTCGTCAGCGCCCGTGCCCCTGGGCCCGATGGCGCGCTTCCCGCCGGCCCGGTCGTCACCGAGCGGATCCTCGACGGACTGTCGCTCCTCGTCCCGCGGCTCCTCGACACCTGGATGACCCACGCGCGCCAGTTGCGGCTCTCGGTTCTCGAGCGCGTCCGCGATCCGCGCGCGTTCACGGCGCTGCGCGAGTTCATCGAAGCGTATGGCGCGGGGCTGTTCACGCAGCATCTCCTCTCGCCGCCGTCGCTTCGCGGCATACTCCGCGGAGGCGTCCGCCGTTGGCTCGAGGATCTCGTCGACCGCCACGGCAACGATCTCCCCGACCGCGGCGGGCCGCCGCGGCCGCGGGCGCTGATCGCGGGCTTGGGCGACGGCTCGATCCTCTTGAAGCAGGCCTCGGCGCGGATGCGGCTGGCGCTTGAGTGCATCGCGGAAAACCATGCCGAATACCGCGACTGGAACTCGACGACGACCCAATCGGATCGGGGGGAGTGTCTTCACATCCTCCTCGACTTCCTCCGGCTCAAGGCCGAGTACGAGCGGATCGCCTGGACGCTCCGGCCTGTCAACATGGCCCACCGTGTCCTCGCGCGGCTGGGGGTGCCTGAGGCGGCCGAAGCGTGGCGCGGGAGGATGCGCGACGAGACGCAGGACACCGCCGCGGAGCTCGTCGAGAAGCTTAAAAAGCTCGAAGCGCAGTGGGGCGTGCGTCTGGCGTGCATCGCCGATCGGGTCAGCCGTCCGTTCACGGCCGTCCTCGAGCAGGACGAGCTCGAAGCCCTCGTCGCGCCGGCCGTCGGCGAGCT
>CAJBCV010000134.1 GCA_903951635.1 uncultured Planctomycetaceae bacterium | reverse complement strand
CTCGGGGCAGGACTGGCCGTGAAGCATGGCGCCCCCTTCATCCGCGTCGTCTTCGCGGGGGTCGTGTTCACGCTCGTCGCCCGGCTGCTCTGGCAGGCATTCGTCGGCTGAGCCGACCGGAGCGGGGAGCAGACTAGAATACTGGGCCAGTGTCCCGTTCCCGCCTTCCAGGCTTTCGGAGTCTCTTCCATGCCCCGCCGGTTCGTTGCCCTCGCGATCGTCCTCATGCTGGGTCTGGTTCGCTCCGGGGTCGCGGCGGAGGCGCCGGCTGGTCTGGCCGGGCGATTCGACCTCACCGTCCATGCCGCCGGCGGGGATCATCCCGCCTGGCTCGAAGTGACGAAGTCGGGGCGGAAGACGCTCGTCGGCCGCTTCGTCGGGCAGTTCGGCAGCGCCCGCCCGATCGCCACAATCGAGGTCCAATCCGTGGCCGGCGCGGAGGGCTTCCGGTTCGCGATCCCGCCCCAGTGGGAAGACCGCTCGGCCGATCTCGTCGTCGAAGGGCGCGTCACCGACGGCGCTCTCGAAGGGACGATCACCGACGCCGCGGGGAAGCCGGTCCGCTTCGAGGGACGTCGTGCCCCGCCCCTCGATCACGCCGAGCCGGCCTGGGGCAAGTCGCTGGAGCTCTTCAACGGCCGCGACCTCGCCGGCTGGATGCCGCAGCACGCCGCGGTGGCCAACGGCTGGCGCGTGAAGGACGGGGTCCTCGTCAACGTCGAGCCGGGGAACAACCTCCGCACCGAACGCACCTTCGACGACTTCCAACTCCGCGCCGAGTTCCGCTATCCCAAGGGGAGCAACGGCGGCATCTATCTCCGCGGCCGCTACGAGGTGCAGATCGAGGACAACTTCGGCGGCGAGGCCGATAGCCACCGGATCGGCGGCGTCTACGGATTCCTCACCCCCTGCCTCAATGCGGCCAAGCCGGCCGGGGAATGGCAGGCGATCGAAATCACGCTCGTCGGCCGCCGCGTCACCGTGGTCCTCAACGGCGAGCGGATCATCGACCGGCAACTGATTCCCGGGATCACCGGGGGAGCGCTCGATTCCGACGAAGGCGCTCCGGGGCCGATCCTCCTTCAGGGAGACCACGGCCCGATCGAGTTTCGCCGCCTCACGCTCACGCCGGCCGAGTGAGGGTCAGTTGCCGGTGCCGACGTCGCGGACGTACTTGTGGCACTGGATGCACTTGAGTGTCACTTCCATCCAGGCAAGCGCCGCACCGTCGAGGTTCTTGTCCTTGGCTGCCGAGCGGAGGGACTCGCAGGCGCGGCGGAACTCGCGGCTCTGCCGGGCATAGTCCTCCGTCTGCAGCACCTGCCAACTCGAGGCCTGGCTGGCGAGGGCCAGATCGTGGGCCCCACGTTCGATGAGGTCGTAATCGGCCAGGGCCAGCCCTTCCATCACATGCTGCGCGTGGCCGAGTTTGGCCCGCATGAAGATCGCGACGTCGTTCGGCTTGTCGCCGACGGTCGGCTCCTGGGCAAGGGGAGGACGGCTCATCGACAAGGCCGGCACTACCACCGCCACGGCGAGAAGGGCCACGATCCCCGCCGCCGGATGCCGCATGAACGATGTTCTCATCGAATCCTCCCTTGGAGTGTCGGTCGCGGCGCCGCCGCTTCCGGACGCCTACGTCCACTATCGCTCCGCATGGCCCCTGAGGACAAGAGAAAAACCGGGGCCCTGACGGGTGAAAGTGCCGGCTGAGAAGCCGCGGCGTCGGCCCCGGCCGCTTTGGCGCCCGTGGAAGGAGGGTGCTACGATCCCGCGGTTCGATCCACGGGGCGGGGTTTGTTGCGCCGCATGAAACCAGCCACGCTCCTCCTGCCGCTGTTGGTCGCCAGCGGCGCCGCGGCGCTCGTGTACGAGGTCGTCTGGTTCCAACTCCTCGCCCTCCAGGTAGGGGGCGCCACGCGGGCGATCGCCCTGGTCCTGGCCACGTTCATGGCGGGCCTCGGGGCAGGAGCGCTCGTCCTCCCGCGGCTGATCCGAAAATCGACCGATCCGCTGCGGGCCGTTGCGGCCCTCGAAGTCTTCACGGCGCTGTGTGGCTTGACGCTTCCCTGGGCGATCGCCGCCACGGGGATGCTCTCCGGGGCGCTCCAGTGGCTCGCCGTCTGCCTCCTTCTCCTTCCCCCCACGCTGGCGATGGGGGGCACGCTCCCGATCGCTGCCCGGGGCCTGGGACCTGGCCGCTGGGCGACGCGGCAGGTGGCTGGGCTCTATGCCGCCAACACGTTCGGGGGCGTCCTCGGCTGCCTTCTGGCCGGGTTTCATCTCCTTCGGCTCCACGATGTGTGGGTGGCGACCTTCGTCGCCGTGGCGTTGAACCTCGCGGCAGCGCTCTGGGCCGCAACGCTCCGGCGGCGCGGGATCTCGAGCCACACCGCGGCGAACCCGTCTGCGTTGCCTCCGGCCGGGCCCGAGCCGGCGGCCCCGCGGCTCGATCAGGGGGTGCTCGTCGCCGCGTGTCTTTCCGGCGCCACGGCGCTGGCCGCCGAGGTGGTGTGGACGCGGCTCCTCACGCTCCTCCTCGGTGGCACGACGTACACCTTCTCCCTCATCCTCGCTGGCTTTCTCACCGGCATCGGGATCGGCGCCGCCGTCGCCTCTCAACTCCGCCCGCCGCGGCCGTGGCTCGCCTGGTGTCAGGTCGCGCTCGTGCCGGCGATCGCCTGGGGGGCGTGGTCCCTCGGCGTCGGATTGCCGGCTTGGCCGATCAACCCTCGCCTCGCCGCTTCTCCGTGGGGCCAATTCCAGGTCGACTTCGTCCGCTGCCTCGTCGCCGTTCTCCCGGCTGCGATCCTCTGGGGAGCGAGCCTTCCGCTGGCGATCGCTTCGGCCAGCCGCGACGGCCACTCCCCGTCGCGGGCCACCGCGGCCGTCCTCGCCGCCAACACCCTCGGCGCCGTCCTCGGCAGCCTCGCGGCGGCCCTGTGGCTGCTTCCCGGCGCCGGCAGCCGGGCCACCCAAGCGCTCCTCGTCGCCACCGCGGCGGTGGCGGCGGTGGTCGCCATGCCGCCGCGGCAGCGCGGCGTCCGTGGGCTCGCCGGTTGGCCGAGGATCGTTCCCTCGATCACGGCGATCCTCCTCGCCGCCTGGCTCGTGCCGCGGGTGCCGGAACTGGCCCCGGCGCTCGTCGCCTGGGGGCGGCTGGCGGCGGTCTTCCGCGAGCAGCCGGTCGAGTTTCTCACCGTCCGCGAAGGGGCCGACAGCACGCTCGCGGTGTCGCGGTCGGCCGACGGCTCCCTCAATTACCACAATGCCGGCAAGGTGCAGGCCTCGGGGGAGCCGCAGGACATGCGTCTCCAGCGGATGCTCGGCCACATGGCGACGCTTGTCCCGGAGGATCCCCGCAAGGTGCTCGTCATCGGCTGCGGGGCAGGGGTGACGGCCGGGAGCGTGAGCGTCGATCCGGCCGTCGTCGCCGAGACGATCTGTGAGATCGAGGCGGAGGTGCCACGGACGGCGGGAGAGTACTTCGGGCCGATCAATCAAGACGTCATCCGCAATCCGAAGGTCACCGTGACGATCGACGACGCCCGCCACCATCTCCGCACCACCACCGACCGCTTCGACGCGATCACGAGCGATCCTTTCGACCCCTGGGTGCGCGGCGCCGCGAATCTCTACACCCGCGAGTTTTTCCAGTCGGCCCGCGACCACCTCACCCCCGGCGGCGTGATCACGGTCTTCGTCCAGCTCTACGAGGCGGGAACTCCGGCGGTGAAGAGCGAGATCGCCACCTTCCTCGAAGTCTTTCCCGATGGCCTCGTCTTCGGCAACACCGCCGGGGGCGAGGGCTACGATCTCGTCCTCCTCGGCTGCAATGGCCCAACGGTCATCGATCTCGATCGCATCGACGAGCGTCTCCGCGGCCCCGGCGCGGAAGCCTTGCGCGAGTCGCTCGCCGACATCGGCTGCTCGAATGCCGCCGACCTGTTCGCCTCGTTCGCGGCGACCGGCCCGCAGCTCCGGGGCTGGCTTGCCGACGCCGAGATCAACCGCGACGCGAATCTCCGTCTCCAGTATCTCGCCGGCCTGGGCGTCAACGCCTACGAGCAGAAGGCGATCTACCGGAAGATCCTCGCCGCCGGCGACTGGCCGGAAGGAGTGTTTACCGGAAGCCCGGTCCGCATGAACCGGCTCAAGAAGCTCGGCCGAAAGGCCCGCTACTGACCACGGTCCACATCCGTGGAAAGCCGGCGGCCGAGATCGAGGAGAAGCAGACGACCGTCATCGGGCGTCCCTGCCCTCGGCACGCGGTTACGGCGATGAAGCGAGGAGCGATTGCCCGTCACGACCAGATACGGACGACGATCGCGGCCAGCGATGATGGTCATGTCGCTGACGGCCCACTCGGGACGGATCTCGTCAAACGTACCGCCGGTCATGGCGTCGACCAGACGGATGCAATGTTCGGCGGCAACGATCAGCGACCGTCCGTTGTCAGCCCAGACGATGCCCCTTACCGGCTCCATGAACGATCCCAGGTCGACCACGGTACTGCCGGTATCGGCATCGAGAATCAATGTCTCTCCGCCCACCGAGCCAACGGCCAGACGGGATCCATCGGGCGACCAGGCGAGCCGCAGCCAAAGCCCCGTCTCGTCAGTGAGATCGGCAAGCTGCCGGCCTTTCCCGGCCGAGGGCACGCCACCAGTCCCCAGGTCATGGACCCTGATGACGGCGCCGGTAGCGAAAGCGAGCCGGGGACGATCGCCACGACTGATCACGATCGAGTCGATCGGTGCTCCGTGTCCCTCGTCAATGCAGTAAGGATCTCCAAGATCGGGTGGCCAGGCCCAGCACCCATGCGTGCCGTCCGGCTCGGTATTCCCGGAATACAGCCATCCACTTTCGCTCCACGCGACCGAAAAGCTGGGGGGGAGCAGCGGCTTGCCCGGACCGACGGTAGTCCCATTCCCGAGCAGCGAAAAGACGGCGATCCCGTCGGAATCGGCAATGGCACAGCGGCGGTTGGCCCGATCGACCGCGGCTGCATGGATCTTCGTGACTTCGATGCCCTCGAACTGCGTCGTCTTGCCGTCGGCATCGATGATCATCGGCACGCCGCCACGGGGAACGACGAGCCCGCTTCCGTCACCAAGATCGGCGACGGCCTCGGCCGAGTGGAGGCCCGACACCGTGATGGTGTTCGCTCCGCGCATCAACGGGCCGACACCTTGCTCCCAAAGCCGCACGGTCCCATCGCCCCCCGCCGAGAGAATCCTCCCCGAAGGATGGTAGAGCACGGTCCAGATGCGGCCGAGATGGCCGACGAGTTCCTCCACCGGATCGCCACTCGAGGCGTCGTACACCCGGATCACGCTGTCCTTACAGCCCGCGACGATTCGTCGGCCATCGGGGGAGAAATCGCATCCCTGAATCCACTGGGTGACACCCTCGATTTCAAAATCGAGTGATCCCGACTTCATGTCCCAAACCCGCACCATGTGCTCGTACCAGCCTCCGACGACGATTCGTTCGCCGTTGGGCGAAAGTGAAAACGCCTGAACATCCCCCTGTTCCCCCGCGAATGCACGCTCGATTCTTCCGCTGGCAAGGTCGACGACGCAGACGCGATTGTGAATGGCGACGAGCACCCGCTGGTCGTCGAGAAACCGGATCAATTCGATGTCGGCATCTCGATCCTCGACGGCATCCGCATCAAGAAACGGACGAATGCCGTTCGGCGTCCCAGCCGCCTCACCATCCCACATCGCCGTGACCCGGATCACCCGGTCGAAGCCCCCCCAAACAATCCGATCTCCCGATGGCGAGAAGGCGACGGAGAAGACTTCGTTCCCGTGCAACTCGAGATCACGGCGATGGCTGCCGTCAGCGACGTTCCAGAGCCGCACCCGGCCCACGTCGGCTGGCACGTCGTCCTCGGTCTCATCGGGTGGGTCAGGCTCTTCATTCGCGTCTTCGCTCTTTTTACGGAGCATGCCGGCCGTGGCCACGATCTCTCCATCGGGGCTGAAGACGACCTGATTGATCTCGTGCCCGACGTCGATCTCGAGCGGCACGCCGGCGGCCGTTCCGTCGGCGGCGAGCGGCAGGAGGACGAGCGTCCCGTCAGCTGCGCCGGCAGCGAGCAGGTCACCGCTCGGTGAGAGGGCGAGAGAGTGGATCTGCAAAGCATCAGCGTCCCCTGGCGACGCTTTCCCAGTCCGGTCGATGAGCGTGGCGATTTCGCCATGCGTCCGGGCGAGGAGCCATCCGCCGGCGATCGAGTCGGCGAGCGCCGGATCGGCAGCAGCGCTCTTTCGAAGGTCGGCGACGGCCGCGACGGCGTTACCATTGCGGTAGGTCTCGAAGGCGCGGCGGAGATCACGGGCGGCATCCCGCGAGGCCTTCTCGGCACGTTCCGTTACCTCCCGGGCAACGCCCCGAGTCCGCTCCTCGACCACGAGGCCACCGAGGAGGACGGCCGTCAGTGCGGAGGCGATCGCGCCGGTGAGCGTGGGATTGCGGCGGAGCCAACGGCCGGCGTGCTGGGCCGGCGTGAGGGGCCTGGCCATCGTCGGCCGGCCGTCGAGGAAGCGCGACAGGTCGACGGCGAGTTCCGCGGCCGACTGGTAGCGGTCGCCCGGCCGTTTCGCCAGGCACTTGCTGCAGACGGCGACGAGATCGGGGTGGATCCCCGGCACGACGCGATCGACCGGCTCCGGCTCGACGTCGAGGACGCGCCGGTAGATGGCATCCCGCGAGTCGCCGGCATTGGCGCAGCGGCCGGTGAGCAGTCGGTCGAGGACGAGGCCGAGGGCATGGACATCGGTCCGGGCATCCATCGGGCCGCGCTTCGGCTCGACCTGCTCCGGGGCCATCCACTCAGGCGTCCCCAGCACCGTGCCGATCTCGGTGGCAGGGTCGCCGGAGGAATCGTTGTCGACGTTGTAGACCGACGTGCTCAGGCCGAAGTCACCGAGCTTCACCCGCTGGCCACGGGCGACCGATGCGTTGCCGGGCTCCCTCGACCCGAGCCGGTCGTCGGGCGGGAGCGGGCCGTCGTCGCTCGGCACGAGGAGGACATTCCCCGGCTTGATGTCGCGGTGGAAGACACCGACGGCGTGGGCGGCATGGGCGGCCTCGGCCAACGCGAAGACGACCCGGGCGGCGATCGGAGGAGCCATGGGGCCTGGATGACGATCGAGCCAGGAGGCCAGGCTCTCGCCGCAGAGTTCCTGGGCGATGTACGGGAGAGCGTCGTGTTCTCCCACCTCATGCACGATGACGACGTTGGGATGGGAGATCTTCGCGGCGTGTTTCGCCTCGCGGAGAAAGCGACGTCTCCTGCTCGTGTCGAGCGTGATCCCGGGGCGGGCGATCTTCAACGCCTCGCGGCGGACGAGCTTCGTGTCGATCACCTCGAAGACCTCGGCGAAGCCCCCCTCGCCGAGCTTGTGGACAACGCGGAACTTGCCGATCGAGATCGCGGCAGGCGGCGTCGCCTCCCCCGCCGCCACCATCCGCAGGAGGAGGAGCGTGTCGAGCCTTTCGGCAAGTTCGGGGGTGATCGCGGCATCCCCGTCGTCGTCATCTCGGCCGCTCGCGGCCAGCCCGGCGAGTTGATCATCGATCGCCGCCAGTCGCTTGACGGCGGCAGCATCGAGCGGCGCTGGAGGATGACGTGGATCGGGATCGCGCCGCGGGCCAGGCTCCGTGGGACGATCGTCTGGCGGCGGCGGGGAAGGTGTCATGTCGCTCTTGTCAGGCGTCACGAGCCGCGCTCGGACCATTCTCTCCCAGATCCCCCCGCACCGAATCGAGTGCCCGGGCAAACAGTTGCCGCGCCGCATCGGCGGAGCGATTCAACTTTTGCCCGATCTCTTCCCACTTCAGTCGATCCCAAACGCGGAGGCGGAGCACCGCCCGGTGATCCTCGGAGAGCTTGTTCATCGCCCTCTCGACCCGCTCCTTCTCTTCGAAATGGAGAAGGCTGTCGGCCTCGGAGGGCGCAGGGATGTTGCTCAGGTCGAGATCGTGGCCGACCTCTCTCTCGGTCGCCCGTCGATGCCGTCGATGCTGATCGATGGCGTTGGAGCGGACAATCTGCCGCAACCAGGAGAGAAACTCACGACTGCGTCCCTGGAACATATGGATCCCCTTGGCCACATCGATGAGCGATTCCTGCCGGAGGTCGGACGCGTCGAACTTGTGCGTCGTCGCCTTGGGCGTTTCTTGAACGGCGAAAATCTTGAGGTAGACGTGGGCCACCTTGAGGAGCCGGTTGAGCGCCTCGGCCCCCCCGTTCCGGGCGGCGTCGATGATCGTCGAGAGCCCGGAGCGATCCGAGCGGCCTCCGAAATCGGCCGAACCGACAGATGCCATCTCCCACATCCTTTCGGCTGAAGCTCATGGTGCAAAACATCGGCCGCGACCAACCGCTGGAGCAGAGGTCGCCGATCCACCCCAGACAGCGTTGACACGCGTGGGCAGGTGGCAGCGAGCACGGATCGCAGGCAGGACGAGGGAAAAGTGTAGCCGCCGAGCGAAGCCATCGTCCATGCCCATCCCCCCAGTCGTGGCCCCCCCGTTTTCACCCCCCTCCCATGAGTGACCCAGACGGTGTCGCCAGGTTTTTTGCCCCCCAGCATTCGGTTTGTTGGGCGGGATTCGCCGTGCGGGGAGTCACCTTCGACCCCGCCTTGAACATGACCTCCGTCATTTCCACTCCAAGCGCCGTGCCCGAGATCGACCCCAACACCGCCCACGGCGCCGCCATGCTCCTCATCGGCGCTGCCGGCATTCTCGAGCGACGCCTGCGACGAGTGGCTCTCGCCCGCCAGGCCTTCTCGTCAGGCGGGTCGGGTATCCTCGGGGCGAATAACCATTCAGCCCCGAGGATTCCGCCATGCGATCTCGAGCTTTTGTCCGGCTTGCCTTCGGCCTCCTCCCTGCGATCCTGGTGAACATCGCGCTCGCCGTCGCGGCGCCGGGGGGCCTTGCGTCCGCGGCTGACACAAGCTCGCCGCTTGCTGTCACCGAGCGCGACGGCGTGGCCTACGTCGACGCCCGCGACTTCGGCGTCGAGGGGCGGGGCTGGCCGGCGGCCGACTTTGCCGCTCCTTTCGATCGCCTCCCCGCCAAGGCCCAGGAGAAGGTCCGCGCTGACGTGTGGAATCTTTCCCGCCATGCCGCGGGCCTGTGCGTTCGCTTCGTCGCCGACACTCCAGCGATCCATGCCCGCTGGACGCTCACGAGCGACTCCCTCGCCATGCCCCACATGCCGGCCACCGGCGTCAGTGGGCTCGATCTCTACGCCCGCGACGACGCCGGCCACTGGCGCTGGGTCGCCTGTGCGACGCCAAACAAAGCCGGCCTGGAGCAGGGGGGCGTCGTCGTCGACGGCCTCGCCCCGGGCAAGCGCGAGTGGCTCCTCTATCTTCCGCTCTACAACGGCGTCACCTCGCTCGAGATTGGCGTACCCGCCGGCGCGACGCTCGAGCGGGCTCCGGCGGCGCTTCGCGGCCGCGACAAGCCGATCGTCTTCTATGGCACGTCGATCACCCATGGCGCGTGCGCCTCG
>CAJBCV010000133.1 GCA_903951635.1 uncultured Planctomycetaceae bacterium | reverse complement strand
TTCTTCGTCACAGGAGCAACCGGGGCAGATGCTGCCGGTTCACGGAGCCAGCAGGGCTCTGGCGGATCAACGTCGCTTACCGCTGCGGATGCCCAATCGACCGCGACGCCCACGCCACTGGTCTACCAACCCGGCAGCGGCGACGGGCCGGGAGCCGTTGACGATGCTACCGAAGCGGCGAAGAATGCCGGGACGGCCGCGGCCAAGGGGACTAATGATGTGGTGGCTGAGGCTATGCCCGGTCTCGCTCCCAACAGCTTGGCGCCAATCGCGCCGCCGACGAATCGCCGCGGCCTGCGGGCATTGATGGAACAACCTCCCGCTGAGTGGTCAACCCTAATGCTCATCACGATCTCCCGTGGACATTTCGAGATTGGTTCGCTCAGCGTGGGCTTGACGTGAACGATCCTCGCTTTGGTCGGTGGGTTGAGGGAAACCCACCAGGCCAGCATCAGACATGGACAAGCGTGTTTGAAGCCGAATGGCAGCTATTCATGGAACGCTTCCCAAACGCCACGGCTGATGAAGTAATGAAATTCATGAACCGGCTGCGCATCGGCCCTCGCTTTCAATGAACGGATTCAGCATGAACTTCTACACGCTGACCGACAACACATCGTTCGAACGCGAATGGACCAGGGCGGCGTCCCTTCATTCGCGATCGCGAGTGATTGACTGGTCGTGTCCCGATTGTGGGGCTGCCGCAAGTTATCCAGCAGGCGCATTTGACGTGACGATCGAAGGAGGCAAAGGCTATCCAGACTGCCTCGGTTGCAGCCCTTATCCGCTGAAAATCTTTTCCGGGCGGATGATCGACGCATGGGAAAAGAACGGCATCGGCCCCTTGGTGAAGTTTCCAGTTGGAGTCATTGCCGCGCGGGAGACGGCCCTTTCGCCAAAAGACGCTCCCCAATACTTCCGGGTCGAGGTTGCCGGAGTCATCATGGTGGACATTCCCGGGAGCGGCGGAAGTTTCACGAGGCTCTGCAGTCGATGTGGAACGTTCATGACCGAGCCGATGCTGATTCGCAAATTTGCTTTTCATGCGCGTTCTTGGGACGGCAGTTCCCTCTTTCGAGACCACAGGCTTTTCCCGAGGGTCGTGTTCTGCACAGCGGCTGTGAAGCACCTGTCGGAAAGAGAGCAACACACGAACTGTCGATTTGAGGCCACAGCCGACGAGTGACTCGCCTGCCGCGGCGGTCCCGGCGTCTGCCCGCAGGACAATGGCCCGCCCTCAAAGAGATGGCGCCCACGCGGCACGAGGTCACCACTTCCCCGCCGCACGCACGAGGAGCGTCGCACGCCGGGAGCGGGGGAAGCCGACATCCTCCGTCACTCTCATGCCATGAAAGCTCGAGGCACGGTCGCTGGCAGCCTGGGGGCTTTGGTGGCTTTTGGAAAGGCTGGCTTGGGGAGCTTGTTGCCTCGGGCTCCGTTGACGCTCTCCGCCCCCGGGCCTACCTTCCGCCCCCTCGGGCAGGGCCCTTTGTTCCCGCCCTTCCTTCCCCCTTCGGCTGCGATGCCTTGCGCATGGCGATCCGCGTGAGAGGTCTGTCGTCGCTCGTTCCGCTCGCCCTCCTGGCGGTTGCGGGATGTGTCTCCGCGCCGACGATCGACACCCTCCTCACCGAACGGATGCCGAAGACGGCCGGCGCCGCAGGGGGCGTGGCGATGCGGCCGGTCGCTCAGACGCTCCCTCTCGAGGTGTTCTTCCTCCGCTGCGAGGAGGATCATGCCGGGCATGACGAGCTTTGGGCGCGCGTCGACGAGCAACTCGTCGACGAGACGGTCCGTCGTCGCCTCGCCGCCAACGGCCTCCGCGCCGGGATCCTCCTCGGGCAGTTGCCGGAGCCGATCCTCGCCGCCCTCGAGCCCCCCGTCAGTGCCGGCGACGGCGGGCCTCCTCCCCCCGTCAATGCCGCCGACGCCAATCCCCCGGTGGTGCGGCGCGTGCTCCGGCTCCTCCCCGGACGCGAAAGCGAGTTGGTGGCACTGAAGTCGATCCCCGATCTGGTCGTCCTCGAACAGGAGGAGGACGGTCTCCGTGGGGCCAACTACGCCGACGCCGTCCCCCACTTCACCCTCAAGGCATGGCCCGCGGCCGATGGGCGGGTTCGCGTCGATCTCGTGCCGGTGATCCGCCACGGCCCGATGGAGCGATCGTTCGTGGGGGAGGATGGCGCGTTCAAGATCGAGACGAGCCAACGGAAACGGGTCCTCGATCGGTTGCGGTGCGAGGTGACCGTTCCCGCCGATGGCCTGCTCATCGTCGGCCCCGCCGGCGACCCGGGAGCATCGGTCGGCGACGCCATCTTTCGCCCCCGCTCCCCGGGGCGGGCCGAAACCCGCCTCCTCGCCCTCCGCCCGCTCGCTCCGGGCGTCGATCCGATGTTCATCACGACGCGGTCGGCCGATGCGGTCGCGGCCTCCGGCGACGCCGACGCCGCGCCGACCGCCTCCGCGACCGACTGACCGGTCGTCGGCAATCGAGGCAAGCTGGGGGGGCGATGACGCTCCGCCCCTTGGAATTGCCCCGGCAAGCTGCGGCGGTCCGGCAAGACGCGACTGCGCCGACGAGCGGCTTGGCGCGCGGACGCCGACCCTGCCGATTCGATAGCGAAGAGCTCCCTCGTTCCTCCCGGGGATCGCCCGGATGGAACACGGAGCCTCCCGCAGGGATGGACATTCCATGACGAAGACATCGGCCCCGGTCAGGGCGCATCGGCCCCAGCCCTATACGGTGTTCGGTGCCGCGATCGTGGCCGGTGCCGCGGCGGCGTTCGGCCTCAACAGCGCCCTCGACACGCATCTCGCCCAGGCCAAGCCCCAGGTGGAGAGCGAGTCGATCCTCGTCGCCCTCCGCGCCCTGCCGGCCGGGGCGCCGGTGACGGTGTGGGATGTGGGCTTGCGCGACTGGCCGAAGGCGATGGTCCCGTCGACGGCGATGCGCGTCACCGACGACCTCGACGATCTCGTCGTCCGTCATCCGCTTCGAGAGGGGCAGCCGATCCTCGCGGTGCAACTCGGCCGCGTCGATGCAGCGACGGCTGACTCGGTCGCCCGCCCCCTGGCCGTGGCACCGCCCGCCGCTCCCACCAGCCGCGAACCGGAACGGGATCTGTGGGAAGCGACCCCCACCGTTTCGGCTCCACCGGCGACGACGCCCCCGGCCATCACCACGCCCCCGACGCCTCCGGTGGCTTCTACCGTCACGACGGTGTCGACGACCTTCGCCACTGGCTCGACCACGGCCAGCGCGAACGTCACGGCGCCCGTGGTCGCGACCAAGCCCGACACGCCCGCGGCCGAACCCGTTCCGCCCGCCGCTCCGGTGGCCGTGGTCTCGAGCGTCCCCCGAATTGAGCCCTCGACACCGCCCGCCCCCGTCGTGGTCGCACCCGAACCGGTGGCCGTGGCGGTCACACCACTCGCTCCCCCGGCAGCCGTCGAGGCCGCCCCGGTGGCCGACGCCGGCGCACCCGCGCCATCGCCGCTGCGGACGGCCCTTCGCCCGCGATCCGCGGTGATCCAGGCGCTCTCGGTCCCGAGCCCCACGGCCCTCAGCGACGAGTCTGCCACCGGCTCCGAAGCCGAGGTCCTGACCCGACGCTTCAGCCGGGCTCCGGCCCCGACCGCCGTCGCCGAACAGTCCGTCACCGTCCGCGACACCGTCACCGAGGCCCCGCGGATGCTGCCGAGCGGCCGCGACACGGCCGTCGCTCAGGCTGCTGCGACGGCCCAGGTACCCCGCGTTTCCCAGCAGCGTCCTGCCGCTCCTCGGGCCACGGCCGCGGCGCCAGCCGCTCGTTCGGCGCGGGCTCAGGGCTTCACCAAGGGCTACCGGCCCAACTGACGCTCGGCATCGGCCTCCTCGTCAGCGACGGCCTCGTCGTCGAGCGTGAGGATCCGGTAGGCGCCGCCACAGCGGGCGGCGAGCTCGGCAAGCCGCGGGCTGCGGCGCGACTCATCGCCGAATTGCACGATCATGCAGCGGCTTCCGCTCCCGAGCCGAGCGAGCCTTTCGAGCTCCGCGTCGGCGAGATCGTCCTTCGCGTCGGCGTCGGTGAGGAGGAAGACGACGTCCGGGGCGAGCCGGAAGGCCGCGGCGAGGGCTTCGGCGTGGCGCGTCCCGCCGTCGGCCCGCACCCCCCCGACAAACCTCCGCGCCTCGCGCCGATTCTCCTCGGTACCGAACACGAGCCGCCCCCGGCTCCCGGCCGGCGAGAAGATCTGGAGGCGGTCGTTGTAGAAGATGACGTAGAACTGCTGCACGTCGCCGAGCTCGTCGAGGCTCCGGATCAACTCTCGCTTCGCAGCGGCCAGGGGCCGGCCATCCGGCTCCCCCATGCTCGCCGAGCGGTCGAAGACGTAGACGAACCGGTTGCCCTTCGCCTCGAGGCCGAAGATCCCGGTGCGGATCCCCCCCGGCGATTTGATGGCCGGGGGCTTCGGCGCCTGGCCGAAGGCGGGCATCGACGAAGCCGAGCCGACGAGGGCCGCAGCGACAGCCAGGGTGACGAGCCAGCGACGGCGGGCCATCGGGCGGTGGGGTCCTGCGCGGTGGGGTCCTGCGCGGCGATCAGCTCCCGATTCGTGCCTCATCTCCCCTCCCTGTCGCCCGGCCGGATGACGTTTCGCGTGCGCATCAGGGCTCGATGACGATCTTGCCGTCGAGGACGCCGGTCCTCGCCACCGTCGCCGATTCCTGGAGGGCATGGGCCAGCGACGTCTGCTCGAGCGGCAGCACGCGCGCGATCGGTACCCGGAGGCGCCCTGCGGCCATCCAACGGTTGATGTCGACCGCCGCCGCGGCCTGGAGGCGCCAATCGGCCTTGAACATCGCAAACCCGACCATCCGGCATCCCTTGACGTAGAACGGCCCGACCGGGAACGGGGTCCGCGCTTCGCGCCCCGCCATGAGGACGATCCTCCCCCCGTCGGCGAGCAGGCCGACGGCCCGATCGAACATCGGCTCGCGCTGCGTCTCCCAGTAGACATCGATGCCATCCGGAGCCGCTGACCGGGCCGATTCGACGAGATCGTCAGCGCGGTAATCAAAGGCTGCCTCGGCCCCCTGGCCTCGCACCCGCGCTCGCTTCTCCACGGTGCCGGCGGTGCCGATCACGCGGGCCCCGAGGGCTCGCGCCACCTGAACGACGGCGCTCCCCACCCCTCCCGAAGCGCCGTTGACAAACAGCATCTCCCCCGGGCGGAGTGCGGCGTGGGTCACCAGGCCGAGATGGGCGGTGATCGCCACGAGGGCCGCCGCCGCGGCGTCGCGGTCGCTGACCGAATCGGGGGTGGGGTAGAGCCAGCGTTCGTCGACGGCGGCAAGTTCCGCGAAGGTCCCCTGCCGCCCGAGCAATCCCTGGTTGGATCCCCAGACGCGCATCCCGGGACGGAGCGACTGAACGTCCTTGCCGACGGCGACGACCTCGCCGGCCAGATCGCAGCCGACGACGAACGGGAACGGGAGTGGGAAGGCGACCGCGCCTGTGCGGACGTAGGTGTCGATCGGATTGACGGCGCAGGCCCGAACGCGGACGAGCGCTTCGCGCGGCCCCGGGGCCGGGTCGGGCAGGCTGCCGACCTCGATCACATCCGGGGGGCCGGTGCGGGTGATGAAGGCGCCCTTCATGGGCCGGCGGCCTTCCGCTTCGAGAGCACGCCCACGACACCGACGAGCGCCGCGAAGGCCCCCACGGCGGCCGCGGCGCGAAGGCTGTTGCGGAGCGTGGAGTAGTAGTCCGCTCGAGACTTCATTTTCGCTTCCTGGTCCGTCGGCGGCCGATCGACCGTCGCGTGGGCCAAACGCGTGGCCCACGCCGTGTAGACCTCGTCCGTCGGGGCCTTCATGACCGACGACTTCATCGTGGCGTCGTCGTACGATTCGACCTCAGGAATCGGGAACGACACCGAGAGCAGCCCGGCCGTGGCCGCCAGCAGGCTGCCTGCCACGACCAGCGCGTGCATCCCCGTGAAGCGCTGCCCGGCGCCGGCCTCCCCCTTTCCGCGGGGCGCGGTGGCCACGCGCAACTTCCCCAGATCCCGCAATCGAGGGACCGGCTCCTCGCGGCCGCAGGCGGGACAGATCGCCACCCCACCGGCCTGGGACGAGGTCACCGAAATGTCCGCGCCGCAGGTGCAGGGGAGGAGAAAGGAAGGCATCGGGAAGGGGCTCCAGTGGCCGCAGAAACGACGTACCAGGATTTTTTTACCATTTGCCGGGCGAATCCTCGAACAATCGCTGAAAGAAGGGGAAAAAAAGTTGGCCTTCCGCCCCCCACAGCGTCATAATCCTGTGCCTTCCGGACGCTCGGCATGGCACCACATCGGCGGCTCGGACCAGAGCGCGATGGGCCGTCGGCGTCCTCACCCGGGCCTGCCAAGTACCTGGCAGGCCAACCGGTCCACTGGCCGTGGGTGCCGGAGGGCATTTCAAACTCCCTGGTTCACCTCGAGCAAGTTTCGGCCAGCGATGCTGGCAAGATCCCGGCTCCATGGTTCCCGGCGGACCGTTTCCTGTCCGCTTTCCGCTTGTTCCTGCCGGGGCTCCGGTTTGTTCCCCGATTTGGTTTCCACGCTTCCTTTCGCCGAGGCCCCGCCCCCCGATCTCTGCCCGTTCAAGCCCTTTCCCGGAGGTGGATTCGGGCCTCTGGACTTGCCCACCCCTTGAATCACACTGTCGGCGTTCCGAATGATGGACTTGGGTTGCTGCACATTGGCTGATGGACTTGGGGCGACCGCAGGACGCGGTCGTTGCTGGGCCAGTCAGGAACGCCGACGCGATGCCTGAAGCCGCACCGCGGGTGATGCACGACGCCTCTCCCTGCGATTGACGGTCCGACCGAACCCGCCCAGTGAATCCGTTCCACGAAGGAGTTCCAACCTTGTACGACTCGCTGCTGGATGAACTCGAAGACGATGTCGTCTCCAATCCCCAGGACGTCGAGGATCTCACGGTCAAGGTCGTCGATGCCGAGGAGGCCGACGCCGACATGCTCGCCGACGACGATGCCGGCGTGCTCTCCGACGGAGACATCGATGCCGAGGTCGAGACGGAGATCGAGTCGTCCGGCGAGACTGAGGACGTCCTCATCGAGCAGGGGGAGAACTGGTCTGACGATCCGGTGCGGATGTACCTGACGCAGATGGGCGAGATCCCCCTCCTCACCCGCGCCCAGGAGATCTGGCTGGCCCGTCAGATCGAGACGACCCGGGCGGCGTTCCGGGCAAAACTGCTCGAGTGCGAGTATGTCTGCCAACAGGCGTTCAAGGTGTTGTCGCGGGTCCACCGTGGCGAACTCCCCTTCGATCGCACCGTGCAAGTCTCGGTGACCGACCGTCTCGAGAAGGATCAGATCCTCGGTCGCCTTCCCCACAACCTCCGCACGCTCGACGTCCTCCTCAAGCAGAACAAGTCGGATTACCGCATCGCCCTCTCGAAGAAGCGGAAGATGTCGGAGCGCCGCGAGGCCTGGGCCCGCCTCGGCCGCCGCCGCCGCCGGTGCGTCCGCCTCGTCGAGGAACTCGGCCTGCGGACCCAGCGAATCGAGGCGATGATCCCGACGCTCGAAGAGTTCGTCCGCCGCATCAAGGAACTGCGTCTCAAGATCGACGCCCACAAGAAGAGCAAGCAGCCCCCCGCCGGGCGGCAGAAGCTCGTCGATGAATACCGGATGATCCTCAAGGCCTGCCAAGAGACTCCGAAGAGCCTCAAGCGGCGGATCAGCGAGATCAAGCAGATCTATGCCCAGTATCAAAAGGCGAAGCGCGGGCTCTCGGAGGGCAACCTCCGGCTCGTCGTGTCGATCGCCAAGAAGTACCGCAACCGCGGCCTCTCGTTCCTCGACCTCATCCAGGAGGGAAACGCCGGCTTGATGCGGGCGGTCGACAAGTTCGAATACCGCCGCGGATTCAAGTTCTGCACCTACGCGACTTGGTGGATCCGGCAGGCGATCACCCGAGCCGTGGCCGACCAGAGCCGGACGATCCGCATCCCGGTGCACATGGTGGAGACGATGTCGCGGGTCAGGAACGTCGCCCGGCAACTCCTCCAGGAATACGGACGCGAGCCGACGATCGAGGAGATCGCCGCCCGCGCCGGAACGCCCGTTGACGAAACGCGGCGGGTGTCGGCGATGAGCCGCTACCCGATCAGTCTCGACCGCCCCGTCGGCAACAGCGAGGACAGCCACTTCGGCGACCTCCTCCCCGACACGGGGGCCGAGAACCCGGCCGTGGGGGCCGCCCAGGAGATGCTCCGCAACCGGATCGCCAAGGTCCTCAAGAGCCTCTCTTACCGGGAGCGGGAGATCATCAAGCTCCGCTACGGCTTGGGCGACGGCTACAGCTACACCCTCGAGGAGGTTGGCCACATCTTCAAGGTGACGCGTGAGCGGATCCGGCAGATCGAAGCCAAGGCCGTCCGCAAGCTCCAGGCCCCGGCCCGGAGCGAGGAACTGTCCGGCTTCCTCGACTAGTCATCCGTGGACAAAGCCATCCACGGCCTTCGTCCACTCCAGCGGCCCCCGGTGGATCACCATGCCACCGGGGGCCTCGTCGTTCCTGCCTTCCCACCCACTTTCCAGAAAGCCTCACGATGCTCCGCCCGATCCTCGCCACCCTGCTCGCGATCCTCGTCGTGTCGTCCACGGTCCACGGCGCGGAGCCGGGGAGCTTCCCCTCGGCGACGATCGATCTGGGAACGGTGGTGACCGACCTGCCGAAGTCGGTCCGCTTTTACACCGAGGGGATCGGCTTCACGGAACTGTCGGCTTTCGATGTCCCGGCCGAGATTGGCGCGGCTGCGGGGCTGACCGACAGCAAGCCACTCACGATCAAGGTGCTCGCCCTCGGCGAAGGAGCGGGGGCGACAAAGCTCAAGCTCATGGAGGTCGCGGGCACGTCGCCACGAGAAGGCGACCATGAGTTCATCCACAGCCACACCGGCTTCCGCTATCTGACGATCATGGTGGCCGACACGACCGCGGCGCTCGAGCGGCTGGCGAAGATCGGTGTCAAGCCGATCGCCAAGTCCCCCGTTCTCCTCCCGGAATCGCTCGTTCCCGGGAAGATGTACCTGACGGTCGTCCGTGATCCGGACGGCAACGTCGTCGAGCTCATCGGCCCGCGAAAGTGATCCGCCCGGTCACGCTGCGGGGATCTTCCCGGCCTTCTCGAGCCAGCGGAGGACCTCCGCGGCGAGGTCTTCCGGGGAGCGGGCCGCGGAATCGACCACCAATTCGGGGGCGAGGGGGGCTTCGTAGGGATCGTCGATCCCGGTGAATCCCCTGATTTCCCCCGCCCGGGCCTTCTTGTAAAGGCCCTTCGGGTCGCGGGCCTCGCAGACGGCGAGCGGCGCTTCGACATGGATCTCGACGAAGTCCCCCGGCTGGAGCATCGCCCGCACGGCATCCCGGTCGCGCCGGTAGGGGCTGATAAAGGCCGTCAGAGCGATGATCCCGGCCTGCGCGAACAGGTCGGCCACGGCGCCGATCCGCCGGATGTTCTCTTCCCGGTCGGCGGGGCCGAAGCCGAGCCCGAAGCGGGTGGCGAAGGCCTCGTCGTGGCGCTGGCGAAGGAGCGCGGGGGCGGCGTTGAGCCCGAGGCGGACGTTGTCGCCATCGAGGACGAAGCTTCTCGAGCCCCTGGCGTGGAGCCGGCGATCGACGGCATTGGCAAGCGTGCTCTTGCCGCAGCCCGAGAGACCGGTGAACCAGAGGACGCACCCCTTGTGACCGGCCGCCCGCTCCCGGTCCTCCCGGCTCACGGCATGGTCATGCCAACGGACGTCGACCTTCTCCTCGGCCATGCTTCCCTTCCCGTCATCCGGGGCTGATCAATCCCATCCGTCGAGGGTGACGGTGGTGGTGAATCGCTGCGGAACCTTGCCGGCCACGGCCCGCTCGACCTCCACCTCGATCGACTCCCCCGGACCATGACGCCCGACGTACTCCGTCAGGCCCTCGAAGTTCTTCACCGCCACGCCGTCCATCGAGAGGACGACATCGCCAATCTGCAGGCCGGCGCGGTCGGCCGCGGAGCCGGCGACCACCTGGGTGATCTGGCAGGGGCCGACGATCCGCTGGCCACCGACCCCGAGTTTGCCCCCCTTGCGGACGTCGATTTCCGCATTCGGGAAGCGAGCGGCCAACGCCGCGACGGCTTCGTCGGTGACGCCCGTTCCATAGAGCTGGATATTCTCGAGGCTCCGCAGGCGACCGAGCAGCGCGAGGGTCGGAGGATCGATTTTCAGGCCGTGGATCCCGACATGGCGGAGATTGCGGAGCCGCGGGAGAAGCCGGAGATCTTCCGTGCTCCCCTTCCAACGGGTGTCGATGACGGCCTCCAAGCCACGCTTTCCGCTGGCCATCGAGAGGTAGTTGTCGTTGATCTTCGCGCCGAGCGCCAGGAGCCGCTCCTGGGCGGCCTCGTGCATCCCGAGTTGGTGGTATTCAAGCGTCGTGGCGGCGACGTGCGACACCGGACCGGGCGGCCCTTCCGCGAGCGTCTCGAGGATCCGCTCCGCTTCGAGTGCCAAGCCCACGGACTGGGGGGTGAGGGAGATATCCTCCCGGGCATCCCCGCCGGCCGGTTGGTCGACCTCATCCTCCCCATCCCCGGCGATTTCCCCGGCCCCGGCAGGGGGATCGAGGTAGCCACGGATGACGTCGACGGCGCGGCTGGCGACCTCGAGATCCCCCCCCCGGGCAGCTTCAGCGAGGGGACCAAGGGCGGCAGGGCCGGCCGCAGCGAGCGCCCGGCTGGCCGCTTCCCTGACTTCAAACTGCTCGGCACCGAGCTGGCCGATCCACTCCCCAATCGCCTCGGCGGACGTGTCCTCGGCCGCCATCGGGGGATTTCCGAGCGTCAGCAGGAGCGCGGCCACCCCCGTCGCGGCGACGAAGCCGGCGGAGCGGAACCATCGGGAGAGGGAGGGCAATACCACCGGGAAAACCTCATGAACGAGCTCCGTGACTATACCACTGTGTCCCGTTGAAGCCTGCGCGAGCCTGCGGGGGTGAATCCGCCCCGGAACTCCGGGCTGGCCCCGGCGAGCAGGGTAGGATTCAGCATCGCCCACTGGTGTGCGCCCGTTCCTCAAGCCCGGCCCCGCTGGCACCCATGCCGTCCATTGCCCCCTCCGGCCCCCTCGCCCTTCCCCCGCTCTGCCCTCGCGTCCCGGGCCAGCCGAGCCCGCCCCCGCTGCCGACGAGCCGGGCGGAGATGGAGGAACGGGGCTGGGACTCGATCGATGTCGTCCTCGTCACGGGAGACGCCTACGTCGATCACCCGAGCTTCGCCAACGGCCTCATCGGCCGCCTCCTCGAAGCGGCGGGGTGGCGCGTGGCCGTGCTCGCACAGCCCGACTGGAACAGCTGCGAGCCGTGGCGCGAGTTCGGCCGCCCCCGACTGTTCTTCGGGATCTCGGCGGGCAACATGGACTCGATGATCAATCACTACACCGCCAACCGGAAGGTGCGCAACGACGACGCCTACTCCCCCGACGGTCGCATCGGCCGCCGTCCCGACCGGGCCACGCTCGCCTACTGTCAGCGGTCGCGGGAGGCATTCCCCGGCGTGCCGGTGGTGGCCGGCGGAGTGGAGGCGTCGCTGCGCCGATTGGCCCACTACGACTACTGGAGCGACACGGTCCGGCGCTCGATCCTCCTCGACTCCAAAGCCGACCTCGTCGTCTTCGGCATGGGGGAGCGGACGGTCCTCGAGATCGCCCGTCGCCTCGGGGCCGGCGAGACCGTCCGCGACCTGCGTGATCTCCGCGGCGTCGCCTACCGCCTCGGGGCGAGCGAGGCTCCGCCGTCAGGGTCCGAGACCCTCGAACTCCCCACGTTCGAGGCCGTGGCCGGCGACCCGATTGCCTTCTGCACGATGACCAGGATTTCCCACCTCGAGACCAACCCGCACAACGCCCGTCAGCTCGTGCAGCGGTACGGCCGGGAATCGATCGTCGTCAACCCTCCCGCCCTGCCGCTGGAGCAGGGGGAGATGGACCGTGTCTACGGTCTCCCCTTCACCAGGCTTCCCCATCCCTCCTACGGATCCGCAAGGATCCCGGCGTTCGAAGTCGTCCAGCACAGCGTCCAGATCATGCGCGGCTGTTTCGGTGGCTGCACGTTCTGCTCGATCACGGCCCACGAGGGACGGATCATCCAGAGTCGGTCGCAAGAATCGGTCCTCTCCGAAATCCGCCTCCTTGCCACCCAGCCCGGCTTCAAGGGGACGGTCTCCGACATCGGCGGGCCGACCGCCAACATGTACCAGATGCGCTGCACGCGGCCGGAGGTGGAGGCGAAGTGCCGCCGGCTCTCGTGCGTCCACCCCACCGTCTGCAAGCTCCTCGGCACCGACCACGGGCCCCTCCGCTCCCTGATGCGCGAAGCGCGAGACGTGCCGGGGGTGAAGCGGGTCCTCGTCGCCTCGGGGGTCCGGATGGATCTCGCCCGACGGGATCCCGCCTACCTCGAGGAACTCGCTGCCCATCATGTCGGCGGCCATCTCAAGGTCGCCCCGGAGCATGTCAACGCCGAGGTCCTCGACCTCATGAAGAAGCCCGGGGCGGACGACTTCGTGAAGTTCGACGAGGCCTTCCGCGAGGCGAGCCGGCGCGTCGGCAAGAAGCAGTACACCGTTCCCTACTTCATCGCCAGCCACCCCGGCAGCGACATCGCCGAGATGATCGAACTGGCGGTGTTCCTCAAGCAGAACGGCTACAAGCCCGATCAAGTGCAGGACTTCATCCCCAGCCCGTTCGACATCGCCGCCTGCATGTACCACACCGGCCTCGACCCGATGACGGGGAAGCCGGTGAAGATCGCCAAGGGGATGCGGAACCGGCGCACCCAGCGGGCCCTCCTCCAATTCTTCAAACCGGAGAACTGGTTCGAGGTGAAGCAGGCCCTCGAGGAGGCCGGGCGGCGTGACCTCATCGGCGCCGGCTGCGACTGCCTGATCCCCGCGGCCCCCCCCCGCGAAGCCCTCGAACGCCGCCGCCGGGATGCCAATCGGGCCTTCGAGGAGCAGACTTCCGGCGATCACATCCGCGGTGGCCCGGCGGCCGGGAAGCGGGAACAGCGGCGCCGCGGCAGCGTCGGCTATCGGCCCCGGCGGCCCGGCGAACACCGGCCAGGATCGCCTGGCGGCGGCAAACGGCGGGGCGACCGCCCCGGCCCGGCCCCGTCCTGACGCGTCAACCGCGCCGGCCCCTGCTGCTCACTGGCCGTCACTGGCCGTCACTGGCTTTTGATGGCCCACGGGGATCCCCACATCAGCGGGTTGCAGCTCCGCGCCCGTCGGAACCACATCATCGCATCCTCCCCCTCGAGCCCCTCGTCGAGGGCCTCAAGATGGAGCGCCGCCTGGCCGGCGAGCATCGGCAATTCGGAGTCGGTCGAATGCAGACGGCGGGCTCGCTTGGCGTTGACGATGCCCCACTGGAGGCGACCGACGGCGAGGGCTCGGGCATCGTCGGTCTTCGCGGTGCGGATGTTGGAGAGGGCGTAGCGAAGTCGCCGAGCGATCTTTTCGGTCTCGTAGTCGCGAGCGCTCAGCAGCATCGTCACCACACACGCCCCGACGATGAGCACGGCGACGATTCCCCGTCGCGCCGACCATTGCACCGCACCGCTCCCTGGCGCCCGGACGTGCGCGATGCCTGCCCGATCCCGTTCCGTCAGCAGGCAGCCGGTGGGAAAAGAGGCCGTCGTGGAAAGGGCCACGCCCGCCACGAGACAGACAAGCAGCGCGTTGGCCGGGATGTGCATGTTGAAATCGAAAAAGGAGTGGAGACCGATGGCCGCCAGGGAGGCCCACGCCCCGGCGGCCAACATCCGCTCCGACTCGGATGCCTTCCAGGTGCGCACGAACGCGGCCAACAGCACCGCCAGCAGCCCTCCCATCACGACCCCGCCGATCAGGCCCGTCTCGGCAAGGATCTGCGCGTAGTCGTTATGGGCGTAGAACACGGTCGGCTTTCCGGTGCCGTAGATCTGCTGGCTGAAGCCCCAGGTGCCCAGACCGCTGCCGAACAGGGGAGCCGCGGCGAAGGCCCGCGCCGACATCTTGTTGAGGGCGATGCGGGGATCGTTGAAGAAGTTCATCAACGGGAGCCGGACCAGATCGGGGAGCGAGTCGGCCAAGAACGTCAGCCGGAGGAAATAGATCGTGAAAAACGCGATCAAGGCGATCATCGCCATCAGGGAGACCCCTGCCCACAGCCACCGACTCCAGCGGGCCCGGGTGGTGAAGGCCATGAAGACGGCGGTCGCCAGAACGATCGCTCCGGCCCCACCACGGGAATGCGCCACCATCCCGACCGTCCAGAACGCACCGGCAAAGACGACCAGCGAGAGCGTCGCCCCCGCCCACGACCAGACCGGCCCGCGGAGGCGTTGCCGACAGAGGGCCAGGAGCAGCGGCAGGGTGAGGTACATCCCGGCGGCGAAGTGATTGCTGACGACGTACGACCCCATCCCGTCGCCGATCTGCCAGCGGGGGAGGTAGTACGCCTCCTGGCCGACCGGCACCGGCCCCGACTGAGAAGACTCGACGAACCCGGCAGTGCGCACCGGCGGAAGCACGGTGGTGCACCAGGAAACGTTTTCTTCGGGGCCCTTGAGGTCGTGCCGGCCGAGCACGACATGATCCTCGTTCAACGGATAGACGATCCCCAATCCCCAGATCAGCAAGCCAGCCGCTGCGATCGCCGCACAGAGCACGAGGCGTCGCCGGGGACGGCGGCATAGATCCATCGTCACGACGGTCGCCGAGAGCCCGAGAAACACCTGCCTGATCGACGCTGCCGTGGCTCCGGGATCGATGGAGATCGTGCCCCAGCGCAGCGGCTCCCCTTCCGAAACCGTGCCCCAAATCTGCGCCGAGAACGGGGCGAGCAGCGTGAGGAGGGGCGCCGGGAGGGGAAGGATCTGGAACAGCGCCCCTCCGGCCACGGCGATCGGCAGCCAGGCCAGCCACCCCGAGCGGGGCGCCGTCACGGCCCACAGGAGGGTGGCCATCCCGACGAGGAGGTTGATACCCAACTTGCCGAGCGGATGGGTGCCGCCAAGGGCCAGCGGACCGAGGATCGCGGCCAGCGCCAGCAGGGCGACGGCCGAGAGTTCCGCAAGGCGACGCCAGAGCGGCTCCCGATCGGCGTCCACATCCTCGTGGCCGATTCCGAGGATGAGGGCTGTGTTGCCGGGTGGCATGGGCATTGATCCGGGGATTCCGGGGCCGAATCCTCCGAGTTTACCCAACCTTCCACGTCTCTCCCATCGCAGTCCGGCGAAATCGGAAGGGGACTCCCGCCCGCCGGGCGGCGGGCACCGGGCCCGAGACGCCAACACGGGGGCTTGGACCGTAAACTTCGGGGAAACGTTCCCCCGGAAACGCCCCCGCCATGCCATCCATCCGCCGCTTCGCCTTCTGCCTCCGAGTGGTTGTCGCCGCGATCCTCATCGCTTCCCTCGCGGGGCGTGGCCCGCAGGAGGCGATGGCGGCTGACGGCCGTGCCCCCAACCTCCTCTTCATCTTTGCCGACGACCTCACCTGCCAAGCGCTGTCGACCTACGGCGAGGCGCGTCACCTCCTCGAGACGCCGAACATCGACCGGCTCGCCCGCGAGGGGATGCGGTTCGACCGGTGCCTCGTCACCAACTCGATCTGCGGTCCGAGCCGGGCCACGATCCTCACCGGCAAGTACTCCCACAAGAACGGCTTCTACAACAACGCCAACTGCCGGTTCGACGCCACCCAGCAAACCTTTCCGAAGCTACTGCAGGGTGCAGGCTGGCAGACGGCGCTGATCGGCAAGTGGCACCTCGGGAGCAATCCGACCGGCTTCGATCACTGGCGGATCCTTCCGGGCCAGGGGATCTACTACAACCCGCCGATGATCACGGCCGGAGGAACGTCGGTCGAGCGCGGATATGTCACCGACCTGATCACCGACCGTTCCATCGAGTGGCTGCGGCAGCGCGACCGTGACCGGCCGTTCCTCCTCATGACCCAGCACAAGGCGCCGCACCGAGAGTGGTCGCCGGCGATCCGGCACCTCGGTTGGGACGGCGATCGCCCCCATCCCGAACCTGCAACGCTGTTCGATGATTTCAGCGGCCGCAGCCAGGCCGTCCGCGACCACGACATGGGGCTCGATCGCACCTTCACCCCGCTCGACGCGAAGTTCGTCACGCCGCCGGGGATCGACGGCGAGGATCTCGTCGCCTGGAACGCCCATTATGAACCACGGAACGAAGCCTTCCGCGCGGCGGCCCCGGCCGGCAGGGATCTCGTCCGCTGGCGCTACCAGCGCTACATGCACGACTACCTGGCGTGCGTGAAGGCGATCGACGAGAGCGTTGGCCGGCTCCTCGACGAGCTCGACCGGGAGGGGATCGCCGACGAGACGGTCGTCGTCCTGTCGAGCGATCAGGGGTTCTTCCTCGGCGAGCACGGCTGGTTCGACAAACGATGGATCTTCGAGGAGTCGGTGCGAACGCCGCTGATCGTTCGCTTCCCCGGGGTGACGCGCCCCGGGAGCCACTGTGACCGGATCGTGTCGCTGATCGACTTCGCCCCGACGTTCCTCGCGATCGCCGGCTTGCCCGTGCCCCCCGACATGCAGGGGCAGGCCCTCCAGCCGCTCCTCGCCGAACACGCCGCCGCCGACTGGCGGAAGAGCCTCTACTACCATTACTACGAGTTTCCCGAGCCGCACCATGTCCGTCCCCACCGGGGCGTGATCACCGATCGCCACAAGCTCGTCCACTACGAGGGGGATCTCGACGAATGGGAACTCCTCGACCGGAAGGTCGACCCGACCGAGACGCGGAGCTTCCACGACGATCCCGCCTACGCCGACACGCTCCGCGATCTCCGGGCGGAGCTCGATCGACTTCAAGCACAGGTCGACGACCTCGGCCCGGTGCCGGCGGAGGCCTATGGAAACACCCCGTTGGAGTGACCGAACCGGACGGGGGCCAAAGCCGTACGAGAACCTCGCCCCCTCATTCCCGCCTGCTCCGACACCGCTCCACGAGGATCGCCATGTTCCGTCGCCGCTTCCTCCCACTCCTGGCTGTTGTCGTGGCTGGCTTGGCCGTCTCGGCCCCCCCGGCCCTGGCCAGAAACCCGCCCAATCCCTACTCGAGCTTCAACCTCTCCGGCATCAACTACGGCTCGATGCAGTGGGAGCGCGACCAGCGCGCGGGGAAGCGAGTCTGGCCCTACTACAACCAGCCGAGCGGTGGCGGCGGCCGCTCGACGGTGTCGGCCGGGGGCTTGAGTGGCGGGGCGGGAGGGGCGGTGGTGCGGCCAAACGGGGGCCGCGGATGGCGGCGTGGGCGGCGGTGAAGCCGGTCAGGAGGCCGGAGCCGGCGGGTCGTCCTGGTACATCCGGTACTTCTTCGTCACCAGGGCCCCGCCCCGCTCGAGTGTCCGCTTCGAGAGGTGATTCGACTCCAGGACCCACGAGAACTCCACCTCCCGCATGCCCCAGTCGATCACGGGCTGGACGAGCGCCCCCATGAGCACGAGCCCCACGCCCCAGGCCTGGTACTCCGGCACGACGTTGGTGCTGATCGCCCGCATCCGCTTGATCCCCTTCTTGTTCCAGAGGAGGCGAACGAAGCCGAAGGGGAAGAGGCGGCCATTGATCGCCTTGATGCGCGGGTTGTAATCGAGGAGACAAAAGACGGTGCCGATCGGCTTGCCGCCGACCTCCGCCACCATCGCCAGCTCCGGCACGATGAGGTGCTTGAGACTCTCGGCCATGTGCTTCACCTCGCCGGCCGACAGTGGCACGAAGCCCCAGGTGCCACCGAGGCTCGAGTTGTAGATCTCGAGGAACATTCGCACCTCGTCGTCGAAGCGACTCCGGTCGAGCGGCCGCACCGTGACTCCGAAGCGTTCCTTCACCCCCTGGATCATCGAGCCGAGCTTCGAGTCGAGCGACGACAACATCCCCGTCTCGCCCCAGAAGGCGTACATGTCCTCGACTTTGCCGAAGCCGTTCTCCTCGACGAGCCGGCCGTACCACGGGCGGTTGTGCGTCATCATGAAAAACGGAGGGGTGTCGAAGCCCTCGATGAGGAGACCGCACTCGTAGTTGAGTGACGGATTGGCCGGCCCCCGGATCGAGGTCATCCCCTGGGCGTGGAGCCAGTCCCGCGCCGCCCCGAACAGCCCCCGGGCCGCCGCGGAGTCGTCGTCGCACTCGAAAAACCCGAAGAACCCCCGGTTCTCGCCGTAGCGTTCGACATGCCCGGCGTTGACGATGCCGGTGATCCTTCCGACGTCCACCCCGCCGCGGGAGGCGATAAAGCTGCGGGCCTTCGACCGCTCGTAGAACGGATGGGGGCGGAAGTTGAGGAGCTCCTCCTGGGACATCACCAAGGGGGGCATCCAGCACGGGTCGTCGCGGTAGATCCGCCAGGGAAGACGGACGAAACGCTTCTGTTCAGACCGGGTGTCCACCGGCCGAATGGTCAGTTCCGCCACGGGTCCTCCATACGAATCGGGAGCCTCGAAGGTCGGCAGCCTGCGGGGGCAACGATACCCCGGAATTGCGGCGATCGGCCGGCAATCCACAGCCCCCGCCCGAACAGACGGCCGGGCGGGCATCTTCGGGTGGAGGCCTCATATCCGTCAACGGCAGCACCACCGCCCGGCATCGAAGTCTCGCCGTTTTTTTTCCGAACTACCATGGAGAAGGTGCGGAGGATGGATCGACCGCACCGCCCGTATTCCACAGGCTTTCGGTGACGATCCCCATGGTCAGCTCCGTCCCCCATCCCACCCCCGGCCCCGCCCTCCAGCCCCCTCCACGCCGCCGCCCGGCCCCGGTTGACGTCCTCGTCACGGGGGCGACCGGCCTCGTCGGCAACAACGTCGTGCGGATGCTCGTCTCCCGAGGCGAGTCGGTGCGCGCCTTCGTCCGCGCGCGGAAGGCCGCGGAACGCTGCCTCGCCGGCCTGCCGGTCGAGACGATCGAGGGCGCGCTCGAGGAGGAAGGTGGGGTGCAGTCCGCCGTCGACGGGGCGCGGGTCGTGATCCACGCCGCGGCGATGGTCCACTGCGGCTGGCGGCACCACGCCGAGATGGCCCGCGCGAATGTCGATGGGACGCGCATCGTGGCCGCCGCGGCCCGCCGTGCCGGCGCCCGCTTCATCCATGTTTCGAGTGTCGACGCCATCGGGCTCCGCGCCGATGGCATCCCCGCCGACGAGGAGACACCACCGGGAGGCATGCCGGAGTGCCCGTACGTGGTCACGAAGCGGGATGCCGAGGGGGCGGTGCACGACGAGATCGCCCGCGGCCTCGACGCCGTGATCGTCAACCCGGTCTACATGCTCGGCCCCTGGGATTGGAAGCCGTCGAGTGGCCGGATGCTCCTCGAAGTCGGCGCCGGCAAGGGGCTCTTCGCTCCCCCGGGCGGCAACGATTTCGTCGATGTCCGCGACGTAGCCGGCGGGATCCTCGCCGCCATCAGTCGCGGCCAACTCGGCCGCCGCTACATCCTCGGCGGCCACTCGATGAGCTACTTCGATGCTTGGCGGGTGTTTGCCCGGATTGCAGGGCGGATGCAACCGCTCGGCACGGCCCCGCGGGGGATCGTGCAGATGGCCGGAATCGCCGGCGATCTGGCGAGCCTGTTTACGGCCCGGGAGATGCCGGTCAATTCGGCGGCGACACGGATGTCGATGCTGTCCCATAACTTTTCCTGCCGCCGTGCCCAGGCCGAACTCGGCTATGCCTTTCGGTCGCTCGACGAGACGGTCGCCGACGCTTGGGAGTGGTTCGTGACGCGGGGCTACGCGAAGGCCGTTCGGGGACGCGAGGTGATGGCCCGCTGACGGCGATCGCGCGGGCCGTGGCGGGTAGAATGGGGGAGTCTCCACCCTTCCCCGGGCCCGCCCTCATGCCGCGCATTCTCGTCGTCGAAGACGAAGACCACCTCGCCATCGGCATCAAGTTCAACCTCGAGGCCGAGGGCTTCGAGGTCGAGACTGCCGCCGACGGACAGTCGGCGCTGGCGGCCCTGGCCGGATCGGCGCCGTTCGACCTGGTGATCCTCGACGTCATGCTCCCCGGGATGAGCGGCTATGCCGTCTGCGAAGCGGTCCGCCGGCAGGGGAACGAAGTCCCGGTCGTCATGCTCACCGCCCGGACGCTCGTCGAGGACCGGATCCGCGGCTTCGATGCCGGCACGGACGTCTATCTCCAGAAGCCGTTCGATCTCGACGAACTGATCTCGATCGTGCGGAGGCTGACCTCGCGGCGCGGCCCCGCGCCCCGCATGGCAGCGACACCCGCCTCCGCGCCGATTCCCCCGGCGTTCGTCGAAGGTACGGCCGCCCCCCCGCCACTTCCGCCGGTGTCGGCCCAGTCGTCGGCTCCGGCCTCCACTCCGGCCATCTACCGCTTCGGCGCGGCGGAGGTGAACTTCGACACCTGGGAGGCACGGGCCCAGGGTGGGCCGGTGCGGCTGACGAACCTGGAGATGAAGCTCCTCCGCTATCTCGTCGATCACGAGGGGAAGGTCGTGTCGCGGAACGAGCTCCTCGAGCGTGTCTGGGGGATGGCGCGCCCGCCGGCGACGCGGACGATCGACACGTTCATGCTCAATCTCCGCAAGTACTTCGAGGGGGATCCCTCCAAGCCGGTCCACTTCCTCTCCGTCCGCGGCATGGGCTATCGCTTCGTCGGTCGCCACAAGGCGACCGAACCGGCGCCGAAGGCCTCCGAGAACGCCCCTCCGCCGAGCTGAATCGCCGCAGGGACGTCAGTCGTCGGCGAGAAGGGCCGCCGCCGCGGCGCCCGGATCGGGCTGCTTGAGGAGTGACTCGCCGACGAGCATCGCTCCGATCCCCGCCCCCTCGAGCCGGCGGACGTCCCCGCGGCTACGGATCCCGCTCTCGGCGACGAGCGTACAGCGATCGGGCACGCGGGAGCGGAGCCGGAGGACGTGGTCGAGGTCGGTCGTCATCGTGCGGAGGTCGCGGTTGTTGATCCCGACGAGCGTGGCGCCGAGGTCGAGGACGCGATCGAGTTGAAGGGCGTCATGGAGCTCCACGAGCGGCGTCATGCCGAGATCGAGAATCTCGGCGTAGAGGCTGCGGAGGAGGCAATCGTCGAGACACTCGGCGATGAGGAGGACGGCGTCGGCCCCGTGGACCCGCGCCTCGATCACTTGGCGACGATCGACGACGAACTCCTTCCGCAACACAGGCAGCGCCACCGCCTGCCGTGCCGCGACGAGATCGGCCAGCGTCCCGCCGAATCCCTCGCCGTCGGTGAGCACCGAGAGGGCCGAGGCCCCGGCCTGCTCGTAGGCCCGCACCACCTCCTCGACGGTCGCGCCAGGACGGATCTCCCCCGCCGACGGGCTCTTCCGCTTGAACTCGGCGATCAGGCGGATGGCGCCGGGGAGGGAAACGGCGGCGAAGAAGTCGCGCACGGGAGGCGCGTCCGCCAGGCGCCGGCGAAGGCTGGCCGTCGACTCGAGCATCTCCGCGGCAGCGACCTCACGGCGTTTCCGTTCGACGATCCGATCGAGGATGGTGGGCATGGGGCGAACCATGCCGGAGCATGGACGACGGGCTCGTGAAGGGGCGGGTGGAGTCGGGCGGGGCTCGGCCGCGGGATCAGTGCCGGAAGTGGCGGCGGGAGGTGAACACCATCGGGATCCCCGCCTCGTCGGCCGCGGCGATCACCTCGGCATCGCGCTTCGAACCGCCGGGCTGGACAATCGCCGCGATCCCGGCCCGGGCGATGAGGGGGATGGAATCGGCGAAGGGGAAGAACGCGTCGGAGGCGAGCACGCCGCCACGAGCCCGGCTCCCCGCCTTTTCCAGCGCGATCCGGGTGGCGTCGACGCGGCTGGTCTGGCCGATGCCGGCGCCGACGAGGCTCGGCCCCTGACAGACGGCGATGGCGTTGCTCGTCAACCGCCTGACGACGGTGAAGGCGAAGTCGAGCACCGGCGTGAGTTCAGGGGAGGGCGCCAGCTTCGTCACCACCTTCCAGGTCGCGGGATCGTCGCAGCAGTCGTCGGGACGCTGAGCCAGGATCGCACCGGCGACGCTCCGCAACTCCAGGCCGTGCGTCGGCTCCCACGGATCCCCGGCCGGCACTTCCACAAGCCGGACGCTCGCCTTCCAGGTCGGCTTCGTCGTCAGCAGTTCCACCGCCGCCGGATCGAAGGCCGGCGCGGCGATCACCTCGACGAACAGCCCCGGCTGGAGGAGCAATTCGGCGCAGGCCCTGTCGAACCGTCGATTCACCGCCACGATCGAGCCGAAGGCACTCGTCGGATCGGCCGCCATCGCCGTGGCGAGCGCCCCATCGATCGTCGCGGCCGTGGCGGCGCCGCAGGGATTGGTGTGCTTGACGACGATCGCGGCCGGAGCCTCGATGAGCCCCGCCAGGCGCGTCGCGCCGTCGAGGTCGAGGAGGTTGTTGTAGGAGAGCTCCTTCCCGCAGAGTTGCTTGAGGCCGGCAAGGCCGACGCGCGAGCCGGCCGGCGCGTAGAGCGCGGCGGACTGGTGCGGATTCTCTCCGTACCGCAGCGCCAGGCGTTCCTGGAGATCAAGCGCGAAGCGGGCGGGCAGCGGGGCGGCGTCGAGGGTGTTCGTCGTCGGGGCCGGCGTCGGGGAATCGGCGACGAGTCCAGCGTGGCGGGCCATCCAGGCGGCGATCGCCGTGTCATAGGCCGCGGTGCGCTCGAAGGCGCGGGCCGCGAGCAGACGCCGTTGGGCGATGGTCGTCCCACCACGGGCGATCGTGGCGATCAGTTCGGGGTATTGATCAGGGCCGGTCACCACGGCGGTGAAGGCGTGGTTTTTGGCCGCCGCCCGGACGAGGCTCGGGCCCCCGATGTCGATCAGTTCGATCGCGTCGGCAGGCCGGCAGTCGGGCTGGGCGACGATCGCCTCGAAGGGATAGAGATTGACGATCACGGCGTCGATCGGCCCGATCCCGTGCCTGGCGACGATGTCGATGTCATCGGGGCGATCGCGGCGGTAGAGGAGCCCGGCGAAGACATTCGGATGGAGCGTCTTCACCCGACCGTCGAGGATTTCCGGGAAGCCGGTGACGGCCGCGACATCGGTGACTTTCACGCCGTGTGCCTCGAGGGCCCGGGCCGTGCCGCCGGTGCTGACCACTTCGATCCCTGCCGTTTTCAGCGCGGTGGCGAGTTGGTCGAGGCCCGCCTTGTCATAGACGCTGACGAGAACCCGACGGAGCGGGATCGGGTCGGGAACGGGAACGGTGGGGACGATCGCGTGATGGGGTGTGCTCATGGGGCCGATTAGACCGGCCGGAGGCAGCCCGGAAAAGGGTCGGCTGCCGGCGTCGCAGGGGAGCGTCAAGCGGCCGGGAGCCGCACCTCCATGACGGTTCCCCGCCGGCCGGGGCGGCCGCTGACGGTCACCTGGCCCCGCAGTTGGGCCACGATCGACTTCACGAGATACAGCCCCAGCCCCGTCCCTGGGGTCGAGCGTTCGAGTTCGTTCCCCAGACGGACGAACCGACCGAAGATCTGCGTCCGATCGGCCAGCGGAATCCCGGGGCCGTTGTCATTGACCCGGACGACCAGTTCTCGCCCCTTCTCCCACGCCACCCCGATCTCGACTTCCGGCTCCGGCAGCGAGTACTTGACCGCATTGTCGATGAGGTTCCGGAACACGATCTCGAGGTCGGCCGACCGTCCGCGGACCTGCGGGATCGCACCATCCGGGAGGGGGAGGATGCGGATCCGTTCCGGGGCTATTGCATACCGCACCGCCACCCCTTCGCGCGCCGCCCGGAGGATCGGCTCGAGTTCGCAGGCCTGCTCGTCCCAGCGCGGCCGCTTCTGGGTCTTGGCGGCGTCGAGGAGATGATCGATGAGCGTGTCGAGTCGCTCGACGTCCTTGAGCATGAAGCGGTGGAAATCGGCCTGTTGCTCGGGCGACACCTGCCGCCGGTTGAGCGTTTGGAGATAGAGCTTGAGCGATGCCAGCGGGCTTTTGAGTTCGTGAGTCACGCTGTCGATGAAGTTGCTCTGCCGCTGGGAGAGAGCGATCGCCTTCACCGTCAGAAAGAGGTAGACGATGACGCCGAGGAGGAGGAGCACCAGGAGAGCGACGCCGACCCCGAGAATCACCCAGTAGAAGGCGGCGTTTTCCGAACCGAACGCTGCGGCGATGCTGACGAGCACCCAGCCGACGCCGAGGACGATGATCGACCCGATGAGGACGACGCCGAGGAGGATCGGCCAACCGGTCGAGCGGCGGGGTTCCATCGGGGGCGCTCGGGGAGACGGGAGAGCGGGGTGCAAGCGGGGTGTGCAGCGTAGTCTGCCTTGGATCGCCCCCCCCAGCCAGCATCCCCACGCCGCCGGCTACACTTCAGACGTCTCCCCCTGCCAAACCCTCCCCCAGTCCAGCGCCATGCCGTCGTCATCCCGGTCGGCCAAGCCGCGCCCCGCTCAGGTGCTCACCGTTGGCGGCGCCGAGGTCCGGTTTGAATGGCGGGGCGACCGCTGGACCCATGCCGTGCGGTTCGAGGGCTCGCTTGACCTCCCCACGTCCGGCCCGTGGCAATCGGTCGAGGGGCCCGGCGACAACAGCCGCGACGACCGCTGGCCTCCCTCGCCGGTGTTCGTCGAGCTTCATACCCACCCCGCCGCGGGGAGCGTCGCGGTGATGGGGCTGGGGTTGGCTGGCCGCTCCCACTTTTCCGCGAGCATCGGCCCCGATTCCCAGGTTCCCGGCGCCCTCCGCTTCGACATCGCGGCCCGGATCCACGAGCCCCCGGTTCAACTCGGCTCGACCTATCGATCCGGCGGCCCGACCGCGGCGATTCTCCGGGTGGAACCGCTGCCGCTGGCCGATGTCCCCCTCCCCCGGACAGTCGAGTGGTCCTACCGTATCAGCTCTCGCGGGATCGAGCCTCTGCCGGGGTCCCGGCTCAGTTCAGCCGGTTCGGCATCGGCTTGAATCCCGCCGGTCGATCGGTCACATTCGGGTGCCGCGATCCTGCGTGTCGGAGGGGTGAGATCATCCCTCCGGCCCCATCCCCTTCCCTGGATAGGGATATGGAGTTTTGCGGCAAGCCTGCAGGCAGCGTGGTCGGTGCCTGGGGGAGCCGCGAAGTCGCCTGGAACCTGTCATGTTCGACGTCATCGAGCGCCTCAAGTCCGAGTGGACCGACAAGTACGTCGTCGTCAGTTCACCGGCACCGGAACTGGCCCGCTTCTGCCAAACCACGGGGATCGTGAAGACGGTCAACATGAACGGCCGGTGCCTGGTCGAGTTCGACCAGTTCAACAACATCGGCTGGTATGACATCGACCCGGCCTGCCTGAAGATCGTCGCCAAGCCGGAGCCGAAGCCGGCGGAGGCGAAGGAGCCCAAGGCAGCCCCGGCCGCGAAGGCTCCCGCCGCGCCGAAGCCTGCCGCCGACAAGCCCGCGGCGAAGCCTGCCGCAGCCGGCAAGCCCTCGACCGCCGATATCCTCGCGGCCGCCCGCGCCAAGGCCGCCGGAGGGGCGCCCCCTGCCGCCGCGAAGCCCGCTGCGGCCGGCAAGCCCTCGACGGCCGACATCCTCGCGGCGGCCCGCGCCAAGGGGGGAACCGCTGCAGCAAAGCCCGCCGCCGTTCCGGAAGCGAAGCCTGCCGCAGGGGCAAAGCCTTCGACGGCGGAGATCCTCGCCCGTGCCCGCGCCGCCAAGGCCGCTCCTCCCTCGGAGCCTGAGGCTGTCGAGGAGCCGAGCGAGAGCGTGCCGGTGAAACCGGTTGCCAAGCCTGCCGCGGCAGCCAAGCCACCGGCCGGCGGAGCGCGTCCCACGACCACGGCAGAGAAGCTCGCCTGGTGTCGTGCCCACGACGCGAAGGGCTGAGCGATGGGCTGACGGTGGCCGGTGTTCATGGCGCGAAAGCGTCGATCAAAGCGCCCTCGTTGGACCGCAACGTCACCGCAATCGGTGCGTCTCGTCCGCGGAATTCCGCGGTGCCTGAAAAAACCTGAACGAGCGCGAAGAATTGTTTGACTCGCGCGAGCGTCGCTCCATAATGGCGACGTCGGGTCAGGCATAGGCCTCCGCCGCAGTGGAAAACGCGATCGCTGCGGGGCCCGATCAAGTCGGTTTCTTGGCAAGTTCTCGACCCTGTCGGAGTGAGCCGATCCGCTCCGCCCGTCGCCCTTGACCTGGTGTTCAACGACCTGTCTTCCGCCTCCGATCCGGCTTCCTGTTCTCCCTCCCTTTCGATCCCCCCTTCGTTCCCCGAACCCTTCGTCATCCGGCACCTGCCATCGTCGCGACGGCAGCTGTGATGACCGGGGTCTTTTCGTCCTTTCATTCCCCGCCCGCCCCACCTCACCTCACCCGAGTCTGCGGATTGCCCGCGGCACCGTCGGCTGAGCCCTTCCCATCCCATCAGGAGTTGTGTCGTTCCGATGGCCCGGATCCGCAACGTTTTCGAAATTATCGAGTTGTACGGTCACGACGAGAACTTCGAGCCGCAGTCGACGGCCGAGTTCACGCCCACCAGCGCTCCTGCCGGCTCGAGGCAGAAGCTCGACATCCTCGCCGAGCGGATCCAACGCGGCATGCCGCTGTGGCATCCCGAGGACTCGACGGAAACTTCGGCGTCGCTCCTCGTGGGCGCCGGCGACGGACGCTGAAGACCAACGCCATCCTTCCACGGCAACCGTGGAACAAGCTGGCCTCGGTCCAGCATCGGCCTCGCAAACCCGCGGCCGTTGCGATGAATGGGAAACCGTTCGTCGCGACGGCCGCGCTCGTTGGTGGCGTGCCGGGCGGCGATCGGGCGCCTCATGGCCGGCCGCACGGAGGTTTTTGCTCGGCTCGGCCGATCTTCAAGCGGGCTTGCGGAGGCCTCAATCGCTGCGGCGGGCCTTGAGCCCTTGCTCGATGTCGCGGCGGGCCGAATCGGCCTTCAATTTCTGCCGCTTGTCGTGGAGCTTTCGCCCCCGACCGATCCCCATCAGCACCTTCACCCGGCCGTTCTTGAAGTACATCTTCAACGGCACGAGCGTCAGCCCCTTCTCGAACGCCTGCCCGGCAAACTTCCTGATCTCGCGGCGATGGAGGAGAAGCTTCCGCTGCCGCTTCGGTTTGTGGTTGAGCTGATTGGCCTTCTCATACTCGGGGATGTCGCATCCGAGGAGCCAGGCTTCGTCTCCCTCGATCCGCCCGTAGGCCTCGTCGAGCGACATCCTCCCGGCCCGCAGGCTCTTCACCTCGCTCCCCACCAGCGCGATCCCGCACTCCAGGGTGTCGATGATCTCATACTCGTGGCGGGCTTTGCGGTTCTCGGCCACGACCCGCTCGGCCGGCTTCTCGTCCTTGGCGCCCGCCTTCGCGCTCCCCTTCGCACTTCCCTTCGCGCTTCCTTTGCCGGCGCCTGCTTTCCCAGCGGATTTCGACTTCCCGGCACCAGGTTGGGTCGGCTTGGGGGCAGGCACGGCAGATCGAACTCCAGATCGACGACTGAGGGGGGCCGGTGACGGTTTTCCGGCCGGGGTGTCCCCAGGCTACACTGAATGTCTCCATCCCGAACCTCCGGATTCTACGCTTCCATCATGTTTGAAGGCCGCCTGACCTCCGCGATGGTGCCGTTTGGCCGATCGCTTTTCCTCGTCGTTTCCCTCCTCGCCACGGGGCTGTTGCCAGTTCCGGCCGGGAGCCTGCCCGCCAGCCGGGCCGACGAGATCCCCGGATTCGTCGCCGGCGACGCCAAGCCGGCCGTTGATGGCCCGGTCGTCCAAGTGAGCGGCGGCTGGATGGTGCCCTATGCGGAAACGATCCCCGGCAGCGACGTCACCTTCCGCATGATCCCGGTCCCCGGGGCCACCTACCGGATGGGGAGTCCGGAGGGGGAAGAGGGGCGGAGTGCCGACGAAGGCCCGCAGTTCGACGTCGTGATCGAGCCATT
>CAJBCV010000132.1 GCA_903951635.1 uncultured Planctomycetaceae bacterium | reverse complement strand
TCGCCGGCGTGGCACTGGAGGCAGTGGGCGACCAGGAGCGGCCGCACCTTCGCTTCGAAGTGGCTGAAGTCGGCTGGGTCGGCGGCGCGGGCGGCGCGACCCGGAAGCATCAGCGCGGCGAGACTGATCGCGGCGATCACCGTCCGCCAAAGGCGGCAGGGTCTCTCGATGGGCATGGAAAATCCCTCGGCGCGAGGCATCGATCCTGATATCCCCCGGTCCACCATCGACAGCCAGAGGGGGTTTGAGAGCCATCGACACCCACCCCGGTCGACTGTCGACAATACCCCGGTGGGGTGCTATTTTCAACCTCGAAGCAGGTCTCGTGTCACGGGGGTTTTCATGCCGCTCAACCCAGTCCGCCGTGTCAATCTGGCGCACGACATCAGCGCGCAGCTGTCGCAGGCGATCGTCGCCGGCGACTTCCCCGCCGGCGCCGTCCTTTCGGAGCCGATGCTCGCCAAGCGGCTCGGAGTCAGCCGGGCGCCAGTGCGCGAGGCGCTGATCGAACTCGAGACGCGCGGGATGGTGGAGTTTGACGAGCGCGGCCGGTCGCGCGTGCCGAGCCTGACGCACGACGATCTCGTCGACATCCTCGGGATCCGGATCGCGCTGGAGCCGCGGGCCGCGAGCCTCGCAGCCCGCCGAGCCGACCCATTGGCCTTCATTGATCTCGAGCGCAACCTCGACGCGATGCGCGCCGCGCGAACGCCGACGGAACTGGCCCGGCTCGATACCGCCTTCCATTCCGGCATCGTCCGTGCCTCGGGGAGCCGGCGCCTCCACCTCTGCTGGAACGTCGTCGAGCATCAGGTCGATCTGTGGCTGGCGCAGATGCAGTCGCGCGTCGATGCCCTCTGCCACCAACTCCGCGACACGACCGTCGCCGCCCACGCCGCAATGTTCGAGACGATCCGCTCAGGCGACGCACTCCGGGCGGAGGAGCTCGCCCGCAAGCACCTCACCGACTGGCTCGGGGTCCTCCCCGGCACGCCGGTGGTGTGAGGGCCGGTGGTCACTCTGGCGCGGGGAGCCGTGTCGGCGAGAGAAGGATGACGGTCCGGCGGCCGTCGGTGTGGTAGGGATCGCCGGTGAGGTTGCGCTTCGGCGCCTGGGACGTGGAAGCGCCGACACCGCCGACATACCCAGCTGCCTCGACGCGCTGGGCCTGAGCGAGATCCTCGACGCAGTAGTCGCGGGCCTCGTCGACGTCGGGATCGATGCGGTGGGTGGTGAGATTCCAGGCCCGCGTCGTCAGCCGCACGCCGATGTCGCGGCTCACCTGCCCCACCCACACGGGGCGACCATCAAAGGACATGTTCGTTAGCCAGAGCCGCAGATGGAGCCGCTCGTTGATGGTGTGCCGGGCACGCTGCAGGGCAACATCCTGGCTGCGGCCGAAAAGGTGGAGCGAGCTGACCGGCGAGTAGCGGTAGTTCACTCCCAGGAGAAAAGCCTTCACGGTCTTCCAGCAGGTGGCCAGCGAGATCGTTTCGCTGTCGTCCCAGCGGGCGGCGAAGGCGGCCAGGAGGGTGTCGAAGGTGCCGATGACGATGAGGTTGACCGGATCGCCCCCCTTCGTGCCGGCAGCGTTGGTCGTCGCCGGCGGCAGGGCCTCGAGCCGGCGGACGAGCTCGGCCGGCGCACAGGGGACGACACTCGCCGGGGGAACGATCGCGTCGAAGTCGAGGTGGAGGTAGTCGGCGGCGATCCCCGGGACGGGGACGGTGAAGTGGAAGTCGACGATCGGCGCACTCGGTGGGAGCGCTGCGCGCGTCGCCCCCGCGGCGATGACCGCGGTGAGATCGACGGCGAGCGACTCGCGGATCCCGGCCAGCGCCGCGAGGCGGATGTGAACCGCCTTCGTGCCGGCGTCGAGCGTGGTGAAGACGAAGCCCTCCGCACTGGCGCCGGGCTCGATGGGGGTGAGGCGGAAGCCGCGGTCCCGGAAGAAGTCGTCCATCCGGGCATTGTTGAGCCAGGCGGTGAGGAGCTTCAGGGGGACGAGGAACAAGACCATCGGGACGAACAGCCAGCCGACGATCCCGAACGTGGAGAGCCGGCGGAGGATCGAGAAGTGGCACAAGCTCGCCGCCTCTAGCGGCGTGAAGTACGACGGATCGAGGCTCACGACCTGGAGGCGGAGGCCGTCGGCGGAGCGGTTCTCGACGCGGACATAGACCGGCTGGATGCCGCGGCGATTGATCGGAACACCGAAGAGGCGCTGCGCTTCCCGCCCGGAGAGGACGGCGACGGTGACTTGGGCCCGGTCGTTCGACTCGGTCTGGGCCCGTTCGAGAAAGCCCTCGAACCCGGGCTCGGGGTCAAAGGGAGTGATCACGAGCCGGCGGAGCTGGTTCCAGACGAACGGAAACGGCGTGGGAAGTGGCATGAGGGGCGCCTCAATCCTCGCCGAGCAGGAAGAGGTCGAGTCCCTTGAACTGCCGGAAGTCGCGATCGGTCGTCACCAAACGATGCCCTGATTGAATCGCGAAGGCGGCGAGGTACGCATCCATCCACAGCTTCGGCGACGGCTTCGCATGCCCGGCCGCTCCCTTCCAGCGATCGTCGAGCCCCTCCGGCTCATTTGCCCAGCCGACCCGCCGATCGGCACGGAGGCCGTCGTAGACCGACCACGCTTTGTGATTGGAAAGCGGTGGAATCCCATACGGCTCCATGACCGCCCGAGTGGTAAGAAGACGGAGGAAGGATTGCTGGGTGGCGCGGCAAAACAGGAGCGCGGGCTTCTTGGGGAGCGATTGCATCCACGCCGCACTCACCTCGTGGAACCGGTGCTTGGAAAGCGTGAGTGCCAACCAGACGTTGCTATCCGCCAGCATCATGGATCCACCCGGTCTCCTGCTCGAGCAGCATGGCGGCCATCCGTCGCGGCGACGACTCGCCCTGGGCCGGCTGATGGCGACATCCGATCAGGGGAAGACCGGTGCGGCGGTCCTTGCCGACGACCGGCTCTGGCGGCGGCGACTCGGGCACCGCGGATGCGGCAAGCCCCCGGCGAAGCAATTCCGCGACCGCATCCTTGAGCTTCCGCCCTTCCTGGACCGCCCGGACCTTCACTTCCTTGACGAGGGCATCCGGGAGATCGAGGGTGGTCTTCATGGCTCCCATTTTCCTGGTTTCCCAGTTTCCTGTCAAATTGCATGCCCGAAGCAGAGAGGTTCCCCGATCCCCTCACCACCGGACCACGCTCATGCCCACCCACCCCCGGACCAGGCTCCGCGGGCCCTGGCTCCGCAGCCTGGCCGCGATCGCGTCGCTTCTTCTTCCCCGCCTCACCGTCGCCGCGGAGCCTCCCGCCATGCCGCTGGTCATCGCCCACCGGGGAGCCAGTGGCTACCTCCCCGAGCACACCCTCCCCGCCAAGGCCCTCGCCCACGCCCAGGGCGCCGACGCCCTCGAGCAGGATGTCGTCATGAGCAAGGACGGCGTGCCGGTCGTCCTCCACGACACCACCCTCGACGCGGTCAGCGACGTCGCCGTGAAGTTTCCCGGCCGGGCCAGAGCCGACGGGAAGCACCACTGCACCGACTTCACCCTCGCCGAACTGCGCACCCTCGCGCTGACCGAGCGGCTCGATCCCGCCACCGGCCGACAGACCTACGCCGATCGCTTTCCGCGCGGGCAGTCGCGGTTTGGCATCGTCACGCTCGAAGAGGAGCTCGAGTTTCTCTCCGGGCTCAACCGCACCACCGGCCGGGCCGTCGGCGTTTACCCCGAGGTCAAATCCCCCGCCTGGCACCGCTCCGAAGGGCACGACGTCGCCAAGGGCGTGATCGACATCCTCCACCGCCATGGCTACGCCACGAAAGCAGATCCCTGCCACATCCAGTGCTTCGAGGCCGACGAAGTGACGAGGATCCGCCGCGAGCTCGGCTGGCAAGGGAAGCTCGTGCAGCTCATCGGCGGGAAGGATCAGGACCACCTCGTCACGCCGGAAGGCTTGGCGGCGATCGCCGCGGTGGCCGACGGCATCGGCCCGCCGATTGAACGGATCCTCGACCCAGAAGGACAGCCGACCGACCTCGTCGCGCGGGCCCACGCCGCCGGCCTCGCCGTCCATCCCTACACGCTCCGCCGCGACCGAGTCCCCCCCTGGGCCGGCTCCTTCGACGATCTCCAGGGCGCACTGTTCGCCGCCGGCGTCGATGGCGTGTTCAGCGACTTCCCCGATCTGACCATCGCGTGGCTGCGCCACGCCGACCGCCGGCCAGAGTGATCCCCGCGAAGACCAGCCTCCACTCGCGCCCCTTCCCTCCCGGGGGACGGGGGATTCGAATAGCCTCCGAAGGGGCGGTCGGCATCGCCCTCGCTTCTCGGCGGGCATGATCGCTCCCGCCCTTCCATCCCCGGACGGGGCCCGAGGCCGTCGCCATGCCATACCCCGAGCCGGCGTCGCCTCCCACCCTCGTGCGCTTCTGGGGAGTGCGCGGGTCGCTCCCGTCGCCGGGGCCGGCGACGCTCCGCTACGGCGGCAATACCACTTGCATCGAGGTCCGCACCGGGGGCGAACTGATCGTCATCGATGCCGGCTCCGGCATCCGCCCCCTTGGGGAATCGCTCCTCAGGGAGCACGCCGGCACCCCGGTCGCGCTCACCCTCCTCCACTCCCACGCCCACTGGGACCACATCCAGGGTTTTCCTTTTTTCGCGCCGGCCTACGTGCCGACGACGCGGATCCGGGTCGTCGGCGGGCACGCTTCCGCCGCAGACCTGCGGGGCGTGTTCGCCGATCAGATGGATGGGCAGCGCTGGTTTCCGCTTCCCTTCGAGCGGCTCGCGGCGACGATCGACTTCGATCACCTCGACCTCGCCGGCGACCTCCACTTCCGCGTCGGCCCGGTGGCGGTGACGGCCTGCCCGACGAACCATCCAGGCGGGTCGCTCGGCTTCCGGATCGAGACTCCGCAGGGGGCGATCGTGTTCTTGAGCGATCACGAGACCGGCGGGCCCGACGAACCACGGATCCGCGACTTCATCGCCGGCGCGGCGCTTCTCATCGCCGACGCCCAATACGATGCCACCGAGATCGTGACGCGGAGGGGCTGGGGCCACGGGTGCGTCGACGAGGTGATGGCCCTCGCCGGCGGGACCGGCATCGGCCGGGTGGTTCTCTTTCATCACGATCCCTCCCACGACGATGCCTACCTCGACACGCTCGTCGCCCAGGCCAAGGCCTGCGCCGGGCGTGACCACCCCGGGATGAGCGTCGAGGCGGCGCGCGAAGGGGATACGATCGAGCTGTGACCAACTCGGCGGCGCTCGCCCTCAGTCGCGAGCCGCCGAGAGAACGCTCACGTCCTGGTTCACTTTGCGGAGCTTCGTCGCCAGCGAGACGGCGATGTTCCGGAGGATCTTCGTGTGCAGGCCGGGGTGAGACTGCTGCAGGCGAACGAAATCGGCAATCTCGAACGCGGCCGTTTCCACCTCCCCCTCGGCTATCACGTCGGCCGAGCGGCGGGCCCCGTCGAGGAACGCCATCTCCCCCACCATCGTCCCCACCGAGAAGCTCGCCACACGGTTCCCCTCGGAAGCGCCTCCTCCCAGCCAGACGCCGACGACACCCTTCGTGATGAGGAGGAGGTTCGTCGCCTCCTCCCCACTCGAAATGATCTTCTCGCCACTGGCGTGGGAGCGGTGCTTGAGCAACGAGGCGAAGAGGGAGATCTCCTCCTCCGTGAGCGCGGCCGTGATCTCGTATTCATCGAGATTCCGCTGCGATGAGACAGCCGAGGCGTTCAATTCTTCGAGGAGGACATCCTCGCAACGTTCGATGGCGCCGTCGGTGGAGTGATAGCGGAACAAGGCCTCCACCTCGCCGCGGTCGGCAAGGTAGGAAGCGACCTGATTCCGCATGACTTCGTGGCGGTGGGTGTGGGTGAAGTGCACCATCGCCCCACGGCGGGAGAGTGCCTCCGCCAAGTCGACGAGCATCCGCACCGCGACACCATTGATCGCGCTGACATGGTGGAAATCGAGAATCACGGCCAGCGGCCGACCGACGCGCTCGAGGACGGCACGGACGATCGGCTCCGTCGTCGAGAAGGCCAGATTGCTCTGCATCTCGACGACATGGATCCGCTGGCCGTGCTCCCGGAGAAACCCCCGGTGGGAGGAATGACGCGTGCGACTCGAACTCCGCTCGGCGGCCGTGTAGGCCAGCCGGCGGCTCGTCTGCGGGCAGTAGGGAGGATTGAACTGATGGAGTTCCCAGGCCCTCGACAATTCCTCGCACACTTTCAGCGCCCGGGCGCTGTTCCCCTGGGCATCGAGCCGCGGCGAATAGACGCCGATCCCGAGTTGCCCGGGGAGGACGGCGAGCACCCCGCCCGCGACACCGCTCTTGGCCGGCATGCCGACGTTGTAGATCCAGCCGCCGGAGAAATCGTACATGCCGCAGGAAGCCATGACGCTCAAGACATTCTCGACATGCTGCTCCTTGATCGCCCGCTGACCGGTCACGGGATTGAGCCCCTGATTGGCGAGGGTCGCCCCGAGGAGGGCCAGATCGGCACAGGTCACCGAGATGGCACACTGCCGGAAGTAGGCATCCACCGTCGCGGTCGGATCGTCGACGAGAACGTCGAAGTTGCGGAGGAGGTGGCCGATGGCCCGATTGCGGTGCCCTGTCCGACTTTCCGACTCGTAGACGTCCTGGTCGATCGCCATCGGCCGACCGCTGTAGCGGGCGAACATCTCGAGGATCCGCCCGATCCGCTGTTCCGGCGAATCAGCCACGATCTGCCCCGTGGTGGCGATCGCCCCGGCATTGATCATCGGATTGAGCGGGCAGCCGGTCACTTTGTGGAGGCTGATGGCATTGAACGCATCGCCGCTCGGCTCGACCCCGACCTTCCTGAGAATCAGTTCGGCGCCATGATCGTCGAGGGCCAGACCGTACACGAACGGCTTGGAGATCGACTGGATCGTGAAGTTCTGCCGCGAATCCCCCACCTCGTAGACGTAGCCATCGGTGGTGGCGATGCAGATCCCGAACAGCTCCGGATCGGCTTTCGCAAGCTCCGGGATGTAGGTGGCGACCTCCCCCTCGCGATAGTCGGCGTATTTCGCCCGGAGCGCGTCGAGGAACGACTGGATCGGCGAGAGGGTGTGGGCGGTGGCCATGGAAGGGCCCCAGAGGGAGTGCGTCGTGGTGCTGCGCGATGCCGGCCGCCCGCCGGCCTGCTCGTTATACCGGCAAGGGCCGACCGAACCAGTCAGGCCCCTTCTCCCCGCCGGCGTCGCCCGAATCGGTGTCGGGGTACGGCGCAGGGTAGACTCCGCTCCCTCCGCAGGGGCCGGGCGTCGATTTCGCCACCGGCCGACGACGGAGGAGTCGAGAACAAGGGGGGATGGGCATGGCGCGCGACGGGATGATTCCGGGGAACGATTTCCCAACGAGGACGACCGATCCCCGCGAACCGTCCGGCGGCACAACGCCGGCGACGGGCACGCGGCATGTCGTCCTCGCGTTCGCCGTCCTCCTGGCGGTGATCACCTACGTCGACCGGGTCTGCATCTCGCAGGCGGCGCCGCAGATGCAGGAGGATCTCGGTCTCTCGAAGGACCAAATGGGCTGGGCTTTCTTCGCCTTCTCGATCGCCTACGCGAGCTTTGAAATCCCCGGCGGCTGGCTCGGCGACCGAATCGGCCCGCGGGCCGTGCTCATGCGCGTCGTCTCGATGTGGTCGGTGTTCACGGTCCTCACCGGCTGGGCCTGGAACTTCTGGTCGCTGATCACCTTCCGCTTCTTGTTCGGCGTCGGCGAGGCGGGCTGTTTCCCCAACCTCGCCAAGGTCTTCTCCCTCTGGCTCCCCGGACACGAGCGCGTTCGGGCCCAGGGGATCATGTGGCTCTCGGCCCGCTGGGGGGGGGCGTTCACGCCGCTGTTGGTCGGCTGGATGCTCTCGAAGGACCACCTCGGCCTCCACTACAAGTGGACGTTCCTCCTCTTCGGGTGCCTCGGCGTGGTGTGGGCGATGCTGTTCTGGAGCTGGTTTCGCGACAACCCCCGCCATCACCGCAGCGTCAACGCCGCGGAGTTGGCGATCATCGGCGAGTCGGCCGATCGCCAGGTGGGGCACGGGGCGGTCCCGTGGAGGCTGTTTCTCGGAAGCCCGAGCGTGTGGCTCCTCTGGCTCCAGTACTTCTGCCAGAACTTTTCCTGGTATTTCTACATCACCTGGATGCCGACCTTCCTCAAGGAGACGTTCCCCGACTTCACCGACATGCAGCGCGCCTTGGCGGGCTGCGTGCCGCTGTTCTTCGGCGGGATTGGCTCGTTCGTGTCGGGCTCGATCGCCGCCAGCCTCGCCGATCGACTCGGCAGCACGGCGCGGGCCCGGCGAACGCTCGGCTGCGTCGGGCTGTGCGGGGCGGCGGCGATGCTCCTTCTCTCGGTGTGGTTGTAGCAGCGTGCTGAAGCGGATGGCGTCGTCCTGTTCGGCATCGCGGCGCTGTTGGCGATGGGGCTGGCGAGCTTCGGCAACGATCTCTCGATGCCGGGGAGCTGGGGGGCCTGCATGGACATCGGCGGCAAGCACACCGGCTCGCTCGCCGGGAGCATGATCATGATGGGGAAATTCGGCGGGGCCATCTCTCCGAAGGTCGTACCCCCGCTCCTCACCGCGTTCGCAACTCCAGGATCGAACGACCCGAACTGGTCAGTCGCCTTCCTCCTCTTCGGGTGCCTCGGCGTGGTGTGGGCGATGCTGTTCTGGAGCTGGTTTCGCGACAACCCCCGCCATCAC
>CAJBCV010000131.1 GCA_903951635.1 uncultured Planctomycetaceae bacterium | reverse complement strand
CGGGCGAGATTCGCGGCGAAGCTGTCGATGTCGCCGACGGGGCACGTCAAGCCGTTGACGCGATCGCGGACGACGAGCGACTGCGTGACGAGCTCCGACACCACCGGCACGCAGCCGCGGCTCATCGCCTCCAACAGCGCGATCGAGAGCCCCTCGAACTGGCTTGTGAGGAGAAAGACATGCTGGTCGGCCATCTCGTCGGGGAGGCGGGAGGCGGGGAGCCGACCGGCGAACCGCACCGTCCCCGCCGATACCAGCGGCGCGGCGAGCGCCTCGAGTTCGGTGCGGTATTCGCCATCGCCGTAGAGCGTGAGCTCGTGGGGGATCCCCCGCTCCATGAGGGCTCGAGACACGGCGATCATGTCGTCGAGCCGCTTCTGAGTGCGGCGCAGCTCGCCTGAGTAGGCGATCCGCAACGGGCCGGTCTGGGGTTTGACCGGCGGCTCGGGGAGATCGGGGACGCAGTTGCGGATCGTGACGGCGCGGTGGGCGAGGTGGGGAAAGCGGTGGGCGAACGAGAACTGGAGCGGGTCGGCGACGGCGACGATCGCATTCCAGAAGGGACCGAGCCTGCCGGCCTGCTCGAAGTCGAGTTCGCTGTCGGCCTGAAGGAGCCCCACGAGCGTCACCCGGTCGGAGAGCCGGGGGGCGACGACGTTGTTGCGCCAGTCGTGGAGCATGAGGTAGTGGCAGGGGGCCGAGGATTCGAGGGTGCGGATGATCGCATCCCATCGCACCCCCCAGGGATCGTCGGGGCGCACCGGCAGGGTGAGGCAGGGGATGTCAGCCGGAGGGGATGCCGGCCCGGCCGGCGCCGGCACTTTCAAGCACCCGTCCTCGGTGAGGAGCACCGACGCATCCCAGCCGCGCGCGCGCAATCCGCGCACGAGCCGCTCGGCGAACACGCACGGCCCGCTCACGGCCCAGTGGGGGAGGCCGACGACCACCTTCGACGTGTGGAGAGGGCTCGTCATGCCGAGCCTCGTCGTGGGGCGGCGCGGAGCCGGCGGAGGAAATCGGGGAGGTCGGTGCGGAAAAAGACCGCCAGGCCGTTTTCGAACAGGAGGAGGTGGAGGATCGCGAGGCCGAGATAGGCGGGATGCCGGACGACGAGGAGAACGAGCGTGAGGAGGGGAAACCAGAGCGTGTAGAAGCGCTGCAGGAGCGTGATGTTGAAAAAGAACAGCCGGTGGATCGCCGGGGCGCTCTCCGCCGTCGCGGGCCACGCCACCGCTCGATCCCGTTCGCGCGCCACCACGAGGGCCGTCCAGAGAAAAAAGCCGACCGGCACGATCGGGGCGTCGATCCCGATCACGAGGAGGATCGCCAGGAAGAGGAGCCCCTCCGCCGGCAGGAGGATGCGCTCGAGGATCTGAAACGTCGGCAGCCAGCCGTGCCGCGTCACGAAGGTCGTCATTCCCGCCGCCTGATCCCGGCCGGCATCTTCGATCTGATGGGTGAGGATGTGGCGCAGGCCGAGGACGAAAGCCCAAGCGGCGAGGAGCGCCGAAGCCCAGGCCGGCACCGAGACGGCGCCGAGCCGGGCGAAGACGAGGAGCGCCACGGCCGTCGAGATCGTCCAGGAGTAGAGAGCGTCGGCGATCGGCCCGAGGATACCGCGCTCCTTGAGCCGCGATCCCGGCATGCTGTAGAGGATGAAGAGGGCGAACTCGAGGCCGAGGAGGGCCCAGACCGCCGGGGTCGTCGGCAGCCAAAGCCACGGCACCCAGGCGAGGAGGAGCACGACGGCAAACGTGGCCGCCAAGCGCAGTGGCCGCCGGCCGGCGACGAGATTCGCCGCGCCGCTCTCCACGTCCTGCTCGATGTCGAACAGATCGTTGAAGAGATGGCCGAAGCCGGCGATCCCCACCGAGGCGACGAGGAACAGGAAAAGGGTGCCGAGCGTCGTCGTCACGGCCGGGGCCGGCTCGGCCTCCGCCAGGACGTGATACACCGGCGCCATCATCACCGGGAGTTGCGTGTCCCACCAGCGGTGAGCGCGGAGGATGCTCTTCAGCCGCACGAACCAGCCTCCGTCGCTCGTCGCGCCGCCTCGCCCTGGCGCTGGATCGCCTCGAGGCACAAGGCCGTCGTCAGGGCGCGGGAGGCCCAGCTGTT
>CAJBCV010000130.1 GCA_903951635.1 uncultured Planctomycetaceae bacterium | reverse complement strand
GTGATCATGACGCGAGGGTTTCGGGCTCTGCTTGCCGGCGTGACGATCGGTCTGGCGGGGTTTGTCGGCGCCGCGGCGCTCGCTCAAGCCCCGGCCGCGGAGAACTTCGGCGGCTATGCCGTCTCGGAGGGGCCGTTCACGTTCACCGGCAATGGCCTCGTCGGCACGTCCGTCGGCCGGTTCACGTTCTTCAACAACGGCCTGACCGCCACCCGCGTCGGCAACGCCACGGCCTGGAACAACGGCGTCGTCTCGACGCGTCTGGGCCGGAACGAAGTGTTCAGCAACGGCGTCATCGGCGTGCCGACGAAGGGCGGAATGGTGTTCACGCCGGGCTTCGCCCCGCCGGCTCACGTGCAGGCCCCCGGGCGGCCCGCCGCCCGCCATCATGCCGGGCATCCCGATGCGGGTAATCTTCGCGCCGGGCCTCCGAGCCCTGGTCAGGCGGCGCGGTCACGCTGACACGGTCCCCGGGCTTATCAGCCGGTTGGCGACGCCGATCGAGTCTTCCTGATCAGCCGGGCAGAGAGCCAGCGCTGGCAGGGAAGTTCGATCGCGAGATGGAAGAGAATCGCCGTGGCGATCGCGGCGGCGAGAAGGGCAACGTAGCTCACCGCCATCCCGGCGATCCCCAGTTTTTTCATGCCGCACGCCATCGCCACCTTGCAGCCGACGCTGAACAAGGGGTAGTGGATCAGGTAGAGAACGTAGGAAGCCGCGCCGATGAGTTGGAGCAGACGGCCGCCGCCGAGGTCTTTGCCGGCGTTCTCCGCTGCCACCGCGGCAAGGATGGCGATGCTGCCGGCAAGGCCGAGGCCGTAGACGTTCCAGTCCGCCAGCGGCAGCCAGTGATAAGCGCGGTTCATCGCCAAGCCGACGAACGCCGCCGACGCCAAGGCGAGCCAGAGGAGCGGCCGGGAAGGGGGGCGCCACGCTCCGGCTGAAACCCAGGCGACAGCGATTCCCATTCCGAACAGCCAGACGCAAGGATTGAGGAGAAATGACAGCGGAAATCCTGTCCCAGGCTGATCCCGGAGCGCGGCGAAGGCGATTGCATACGCGACGGCCGCAAGCAGCCCCAGGCGTCGATCGAGGATCAACAACGCGAAGAAGAGATAGAAGAGGATCTCATAGCGAAGCGTCCAGGCGACGATGACCACCGGGGAACCCGTTCCCCCGACGACGGCGGGGTCCTGGGGAACGAGAAACCACGCGCTTGCAAGCGTGCCAGGGGAGTTCGGCAGCGAAGCGCGTGTCGCTGCCAGGGGCAGGGCCAACCCACAGACGATCGCGAAGACGATCCAGTAGGGGGGATAGATGCGGATGATACGGCGCTGCAGGTAGGGGATCAGTCGCGACGGGCGGGAGATGTCGGCAGCGTGGGCGCTGGCGATGATGAATCCGCTGAGGACAAAGAAGAACTCCACACCCGCATCGCCCCATCGGAACGGCGTCGCCACCCATGGAACGTCGAAATACTTGGCGTCGGCGATGATCAGCCCGAGGTGAAACAGCACGACGACCAGGGCTGCGATCGCCCTTCCTGCTTGGAGCGATGCGAACACCTTTCGGGATCGCTGCGCTGCGGCAGGGGATGGGGACGCGGCTGGTTTCAAGGCTACGTTTCGGAAAGCCTGGCAGGGCAGGGACGCTGGTGGACCGCAGACGGCTGAGGGCGGGGCGCCTGTGTGTCGGACGATCCTACGGCCCACCCCGCGTTCACGCTACCGGGCGATGATGGCGGAGGAAGAATCGCGTCACGAAGCGACGGTAGCTGAACATGAGCCAGAGATTCGGCTTCGAGAACAGGATCCGTGTCACGACGCCCCAGAGACCGGGCTTGTGGGCGTATTCGATGTGCTCGTCGATCCTCGTCCGGCCGTCGGGGAGCGCCGTGAAGGTGTGCGTGTGGGCCCAGGCCGCCGCCGGCCCCGAGGCCTGGACGTCGGTGAAGCCCCGGTCGCTCACGTCGCGATGGACGGCCGTCCAACGGAGTGGGAGCGGGCCTACCCAAAGGACGAACTTCGACACCGACCCCTCGGCGAGCGGTTCGATCGAGATCAGACGAACGAAGGTCGGCGGCGGCGTGAGCCGCTTGAGGGCCGAGGTGTCGTGGTGGAAGTCACGGACGGCTGAGATCGGCGCGTCGACCGTGAAGGAGAAATCGAAGACGGGCATCGGTGGCACACCGTGGTGGAAGGAGTGTCAGGGGGCCGGAGCGGCACCGTCGATAGCGCCGACAGCGGCGAGAGCCTTCGTGACGTGATCCTGGGAGGCGAGTTGGGCCGAGAAGACGAGCCTGACGATGCCGTCACGGTCGACGACATACGTCACCCGCCCGGGGAACAGGCCGAGCGTCTTCGGCACGCCAAACGCTTTACGCAGGGTCCCATCGGCGTCGCTGGCGAGGAGGAAGGGGAGTTTGTGTCGGGCGGCGAAGGCCCGGTGAGAGGCCGCGCTGTCGCTGCTGATGCCGATCACCTCGGCCCCGGCTGCGGCGAAGGTCTCGTAGGAATCGCGGAAGGCGCAGGCTTCCTTCGTGCAGATCGGTGTGTCGTCCTTGGGATAGAAAAAGAGGACGAGGGGCCGCTTGCCAACCATGTCGGCCAGCCGCACCGTGCTGCCGTCGTGGGCCTGAAGCGTGACGTCGGGGACACGGTCCCCGACTTGAAGGGGAGGCATGGACAGCGACTCGAGGGGTGGGGAGATGAACTTGACCCGTATCGTAGCCCCCGCCGCGGGTGGCGGGAGTGTCGCCCCTGCCATCACCGCGAGAATCGGCACGATCGGCCGCGAATCCGCACGATCTTTCCGACCAAACCCACTCCGGGGAGCCGTCCTCAGCGGCAATCACGACCTACCTTTCGACAGTCGGCCCCAGGGACGGCGTCATGAGGAGATCGGTCGTGAGTTTCAATTCCATCGCAGCGCTGTTGGTGGTGCTGCAATTCTGCTTCGGCTGCTGGCTCGTGGCCGGCGCCTTCCGCGGCCGCCCACGCTGACGGCATCCGACCGGCCCCCCTCCTACCTTCCTGGTGCGTCGGCCTCGCGGATCGCCGCGCCATCCTCGGGGCTGATGACGAGGATCGCGAACCGCTTCGCCCGAAGGGCGTCGTCCGTGGAGAGGCTCGCGTAATCGAAGCGGCCGCGAAGGTCGGTGAAGCCGTCCTTGTGGAAGGCGACGCTGCCGTCGTCGCTGCGGGTATACACCTTCACGTAGGCCTTCGCCACCGGCTTCCCGTCGGCCACCCGCGTCACCGCCACCTGCCCGTACGGCTCGACGACGCGCACGGCGAGCCCCGTCGATAGGAACGGCTGCGACCGGATGATTCCCGCCGCCGTCGCCTCGACGAGGAGATTTTTCCGGACGAGATCTGCAGGGAGGGGAACTCTCGTTGTCGATGCATCGGCGGCAAACGCCACCTCGAGCGTGCGGTTGGGGCGGATCGAGCCGAACTGCCCTGCAAAGCTGCCGGCAAACGGATTGCGGCTGAAGAGGACCTCGAGATCGATTTCGTAGAGGTTCACCGTCGCCGCGGCGAGG
>CAJBCV010000129.1 GCA_903951635.1 uncultured Planctomycetaceae bacterium | reverse complement strand
GGCTTGCAACTCGGGCACGGTGTTGGCCTCGGCTCGCTCATGGATGACTCGCAGCTCGAGCACGGCGATGGCCCCGGCCCGCTTCAGGGCGGCTTGCAAATCGCGCTCGGAGTAGGCCTCGGCTCGCTCATGGATGGCTCGCTGCTCGAGCACGGCGATGGCCCCGGCCCGCTTCAGGGCGGCTTGCAAATCGCGCACGATGGTGGCCTTGGCTCGCTCCCAGGTGGCTCGCAGCTCGAGCACGGCGGCGGTCTCGGTCCGCTCCAGGATGGCTCGCAGTTCGAGCACGACGTCGGCCTAATCCAGTGCACGACCACGGCGCTGCTGCTACAGTCGCAGGAGGTTATTCAACGCTCGCGGGCGCAATTGTCGAGGCTCGGCCCGGCAGCTTCTCGTGGGCCGACCTGCCCCGAACCGGTGTCCGTCTCTCCATGGGGGGGTCCAGACAAGGCCGGACGGTAATCCATCTGCAAAGGCCAGAGCTTCTTTGACTTTCTCCCCTCATCCGTTTGTCACTTCGACACATGCACGTCGAACCGAGGGGGGGTGCTCAATAAGGAGTAGAAAGCCACTTCCCAAGGTTACCGCCTCGTCATCCTTCTCCTAAATAAGGAGTAGAAAGCCACTTCCCAAGGTTACCGCCTCGCCATCCTCCCACGATTGTGATTGGCCGAAGGGAGAAGTAAAACATAAAACCTCTCCCCGCCACCAACGCGATCTAACCTTTCTGTACCAAATCATCATAAAGAAGACTTTACGATGTGCACTCCTCATCAGCTATAGAGTGGGAAAGAATTACGCAATATTCAGAGCACCCGAAGTTGTCCCAGTCGTCTGTCAATTATCCGCAGCCGCCTGTTTCCTCGGGTCAAGCGCCTCTGTATTCGGTTCGGGTGTCTATCAAATACCCATATCCATTCGACCCTTTGGCATATTCATCGCGCAGCTGCCGCGCGACGCACCTGAGCTCAGTACGTCCAGATATCAAATACCCGTATCTGTCCGGTTGTTCGGGTTGTGCTTTTCCCCAGAGCTATAGTGTTGTAGTATTTAGCCTGTGATTCTCAGTGATTGACTAATATAGCTAGCGTTGCTTTATATGGCACGTGACGAAGAAAGTTTGAGTTATGCTGCGCAGGCGTTTGGTTTGCCTCCTGTCCACACTGGTCCCACGGCTGTTCGTGCCCTTCAGGCTATTCACGTTCTTTTCCTCGGTGGCGGTTTTGTGTGGTTGCGCTCGGACGGTTACAACATGACATTCATGTGGGATCCCGTCTTTAATTCTGGTATTCCTGTGTGCTCTGCACATTCGCTCAGCATGGTTCCGTCCGCTGCTTACTTTATTTCAGTGATATTTATTGGAGGAGGTTTAGTGTGGTTGCGCCCTGACGGGCGCAACGTGACTTTCCGTTCGATTCCCACACTTAACAGCGCTCTTCCGCTTCCCTTCTCCACCAAGGACGCTCCCCTCGCTGGTCTGCCGTTACCTCACCCTCGCGTTCACACTGTGCGCAGTGGCAACACCACGCCAGGCCGCTCGGAACGTGCTCGTCGCTGTGCGCAAGCCGCTCAGGCGTCTGCCGCCCACGCCCAGCGCCTGCACGTTTCTGCTGTGCGGACGGCCGACGGTCTTTCCAGGTGTGCCTTCCCACAGCACGCGGCGCCAGCTCACGCTCCCCGCGCATGTTCCTTACCCGCACGTACGTGGCCGCATCCACTGGACCCTGCCTCCCGTGCTTCTCTTTCGCCCCTGGGCCCTTACCGGTCTGGCGGTGAGACGGATTCCAAGCCTGCACCCCTGCGCCCGCACGCGCTCATGGGCCCTAACCGGTCTGTCGGCGACGTGCGCCCGTCCTCCCCCATGGGCCCTCACCGGTCTGTCGTGGAGTCGGGTTTGGCCTTCCCCATGGACCCTCACCGGTCTGTCGGGACAAGGGGGGGCGCGTGCTCTGTGACGGCGGCACCGGATGCTTCTGGGCGTAAGCGGCATCTCACGCGGAGACAAAAGAAAGCCGCCGCCACGTTGAAGCGACCGCCTGCGCCCACGGCTTCCCCCTTGGACGCGATCCCCGAGGGCGATGACAACGGCTGTGACGACTCCGACGCGGTCGACCACGCTGCCACGCCTCCCCCGGAAGATTTCAGAGCGTACTACGTGGATCCGGACACGCTCTTACCGCTGACCGACCCCGCGGGGAACGTGTGCTTCGTGACGGCGGCACCAGATGCTTCTGTGCCGTTGGTGGCCCCTGCTGCTCTCCCTTCGATATCGTCGGCGCGGCAGTTTTCACCGCCGCCTCAAGATTTCAGGTCTACTTTCCCCACTGAGTTGCTTCTCGCTCGGTATCCCCCCACTGTGCACCCGTCCTCGGCAACGGCATTGGGGCTTGCCCCGCCCTTCAGGAGAAGCTGCGCCACAGCCACGTGCTGCTGTAGCACCGCGTAGAGGAGTGCAGTATGTCC
>CAJBCV010000128.1 GCA_903951635.1 uncultured Planctomycetaceae bacterium | reverse complement strand
CAACTGCCAGTACTGCCTCGGCCACCAGGAATCGAAGCTCCTCGCCGTGGGGATGACCGACGACGATCTCGCCCGCCTCGACTCCGACTGGAGCGGCTTCCCGGAGAACGAGCAGGCCGCCTTCAGCCTGGCGCGCAAGCTGACCCTCGCCCCCGGCAGCCTTACCGACGCCGACGTCGCGGCGTGTCTTGCGCACTTCACGCCGAAGGACGTGCTCGAGATGAGTCTGTCGGTCGGGGGCAACAATGCCATCAACCGCTGGAAGGAAGGGATCGGCGTCGCTCAGGCGGGAAACGGCGGCAACTCAGGTTGGGCCCAGGCGAGCGCCGGCGGAGTCCACTCCTACCTGACGCCGACCTCCGACCGCTTCGACTCCATCGCCTCCGCCGTGGCGATCCTTTCAAGCGCCAAGCCCGGTGACGATCTCGTCGCCACGGCGTCCCCCTTGCCACTCGCCTCCGCGGAAGAGATCGCGGCCGGAATCGCCGCCGCCCGCTCGCGGAGCGCCCGTCTTCCGCTCGTGGCAGAGCCGCAGGCCCGCGAGGTCCTCGGGGCCGTCGCGCCCGAGGGAACGCTCCCCTCCTGGATGCGCTTGCTCGCCCACTTTCCCCTCGCCGGCCCGCGGATGGTGAAGGCCTTCGAACTCACGGCGGCGGCGCCTGGTCTCTCCCCGGTCGATCGGGCTCGGATCGCCTGGACCGTCGCCCGGCGGAATCGAGCCTGGTATTCCCTCGGCCTGGCCGAGGAGTGTCTGCGCATCATCGGCGCCGATGATGCGGCGCTTGCCGACCTGGCCGGTGATCAGCGGCAGCTCTCGGCCGCCGAGCGTGCCGTGCTCGTCGTCGCCGATCGCCTCGCCGCGAGCCCCGTCGTCTGCACCGACGCCGATTTCGCGACGGCGCTCGAAGCGACGTCGCCGGGAACGATGGTGCAGGTCGTTCACGCGGTCGCGATGGACTCGCTCTTCGATCGGTTCACCGAAGCGGCCGGGCTGACCCTCGAGTGAAGCGGCACGGCAGCGGAGGCGCGGCTCACTCGTCGGAGAGCATCTCGGCCCAGCCATGGGCGTCGCCAAGGTGGCGGAGCGAAATCTTCACGGCCGCCATCATCGGGTAGGCGAGGATCAACCCGAGGATCCCCCACGCCCAGCCCCAGTAGGAGAGCCAGAGGAAGAGGAGCGTGGGATCGAGGTTGAGCTGCTTGCCGGAGAGCTTGAGCTCGAGAAAATCGATCCAGAACACCCGGTTGACGACGATCAGGACGGCGAGGAGCGTCGCCGGCACCGCCCCCAGATCGAGCGCGGCCATGAGGATCGGCGGCACGCACGCCGCCCAACTCCCGATCGACGTGATGTAGTTGGCGGCGAAGAACAGAAAGGCCCACAGTGGCCAGTGATCGAGGCCGAAGAGCCACATGATGAGCCCGGCGGAGAGCCCCATGCCGACGCCGATCACCGACTTCACCATCATGAAGCGTTCCATCGACTCCGAGATCCCCTCGCCGACGGCGAGGATTCGCTTGCCCCGTTCGCCGGGAAAGGCGCGCTCGACGCGGGCCTCGAACTTCCGGCTGCCGAGGAACAGGAACACGAGGTAGCAGAAGACGAGGACGATCAACTCCGCCGCATCGATCCCCTTGGCGAAGACGTAATTGAGAACGTCGCGGCTCGAGATCTTGAACAGGTCTGAAAGGGACGTCCGCGACACCACAGGCTCCGCGGCCAGATCGGGGGCCGGCAGATTCTCCCCGCCGATCGCCGCCCCACCGAGCGGGCCACTCCAGCGGGCGATGATGTCGCCGATCCGATCCTCGTAACGCGGCCAGCTCCCCCGAAACGACACCGCTTCTCGGTAGACGAACTGCGCCAGGAGCACCGAAGCGATGAGGATGATGCCGACGAGCGTCGCGTAGGCCGTCAGGGGGCGCATCCCCAGGCCGGAGAGCGTTTTGACGCCGAACCGGGTGGCATAGAAGAGGAACAGGGCCACGAGAAAGGGCTGGAGCACCGGACCGAGGTGGGTGATCGCGGCGCCGGCGACCACGACCGCGATCACGATCAGCGCCGCATCGGCCGACGCGGAATGGGAAGCGGGGGCCGGGGGGGATTCCATGCCGTGGGGCCTCTTGAAGGCTGCGGAGGAGCGGGGTCGAGACCGTCGGATGACAGATCCTGAATCGATTATCGGTTCCCCACACCATTCCTTGACAGCCCGCCGCGGTATTCTTCCCTGTTCGCTCCCGCGCACGTCTCCTTTCCAAGGCCTTTTCCCCTTTATGCCCCCCACCCCCACTTCCGACGACGACGTCCGCACGCTCGCCGCCATGGGCTACGCCCAGGAGCTCGAGCGCCGCATGGGGGGCTTCTCGAATTACTGCATTTCCCTCTCGATCATCTGCATTCTCGCCGGTGGGATCACCTCCTTCCCGGTCGGCCTCTGCGCCGCCGGCGGAGGAAGCATCGGCCTCGGTTGGCCGCTGGTGAGCCTCGTCGCCCTGGCCCTGGCGGCCACGATGGCCCAGGTGGCCTCCGCTTTCCCCACCGCCGGCGGTCTCTACCACTGGGGGGCGATCCTCGGCGGCCGTGGCTGGGGCTGGGCCACCGCCTGGTTCAATCTCGCCGGCATCATCACCGTCCTCGCCGCAATCAACCTCGCGACGGTCCAGTTCTGCTTCGGGGCCTTCGCGCCGTTCCTGGGATGGTCTCCCGAGGCCGCCGGAAAGACCCTCTCGGCGCTCGTCGAATCGACGCCTGCCCACGAGTTGTTCATGCCCGGCTCCGAGCGTCTCGCCCCCCTCTTCGTCCAACTCGGGGCTGTCGCGCTGCTCACGTTCTCGCAGGCCGCCCTCAACCACGCTGGCATCCGCGCGACGACCCGGATCACCGATGCCAGTGGGTGGCTGATCCTCGTCGTCGCCGCCGGCCTGACGGTCGCCCTGCTCGTCTTCGCACCAACGCTCGAACCGGGGCGTCTGATCGACCTCCGCAACCTCACCGGCATACCAGTCGACGCGCCGGTCTGGCCGGCGACGGAGAGCCCGGGCTGGGCGTTCGCTCTCGGCCTGCTTCTCCCCGCCTACACGATCACCGGCTTCGACGCCTCGGCTCACGCCGCCGAGGAGACCGTCGGCGCGGCGATCGAGGTGCCCAAGGCGATCGTCCGGGCCGTCATCGTCTCGGCGCTAGCCGGCTGGGTGATGCTCTCGGCGCTCGTGATGGCGATCCCCGATCTCGACGCCGCCGCCGCCCAGGGAGGGAATGCCTTCTTCTGGACGATCGCCCAGATTCTCCCCGCGCCGCTGCGGCTCCTCCTCCTCGTCGGCATCGCCGCGGCTCAGTTTTCCTGCGGGCTGGCCACCGTCACCAGCGGCTCGCGGATGCTGTTCGCCTTCGCCCGCGACGGCGGCCTTCCCTGGTCGCCCGTACTGCGGCGGGTGAGCCCGGTCCATCGGACGCCAAACGTCGCGATCTGGGTCGTCGCGGGGCTGGCGGTGGTGTTCACGGCGCTGGTCCCCTACCTGGCAATCACCGCCGTCTGCGTGATCCTTCTCTACGTCTCCTACCTGATGCCGACGCTCTCCGGGCTCCTCAGCTACGGCCGCACCTGGACGACGATGGGGCCGTGGTCGCTCGGGGTGGCTTACCGTCCGCTGGCGGCCCTCTCCATCGCCGGCGGCATCGCCCTGTTCGTCATCGGGGTTCAGCCGCCAAACGATGTGGCGCTCTGGATCGTGCCGGGCTTCGGGGTGGTCCTCGGCACGTGGTGGTTCGCCCAGAAGCGGCGTCACTTCGCCGGCCCTCCGCGGCTCGACACCCTCGCCGGGCCGCGGGCTTGATGGCAGCCACGACCACGCTTGTCGGCCTCGACTTCGGGACGACGACGACCAGCGCGCTGGTGGCGGAGGGACTCGTGCGACGCAACGTCGTCACCGGGCGGATGGAGCTGACGGTCGCCCGCGAGACGTTTCGCTCGCCGCTGGTGTTCACGCCGCTCGAGGGCGACCGGCTCGATCTTGCCGCCACGCTCCGTCTCGTCGACGACTGGCTCGCCCGTGGCGGGATCGTTCCCGGCGTCACCGACATCGGCGGCGGAGGCGCGCTCCTCACCGGCCTCACCGCCCGGCGCGACAATGCCGTCGGACTGGTGGCCGCCATCCGAGCCAGGCTGGGGGGAGCGCTTGTCGCCACCGCCGACGATCCCTGCCTCGAATCGTGGCTCGCCTTTCAGGGGAGCTGCGCTTCGCTCTCCCGCCGCCACCCCGAGGCGATGTTTCTCCATCTCGACATCGGCGGCGGCACGACGAACCTCGCCGCCGGGATCGACGGCAACGTCCTCGCGACCGGCTGCCTGTTCGTCGGCGCGCGGCACGTGCGCTTCGAGACGGGATCGCGGCGGATCGAGGCTCTTTCACCACAAGCTCGGGACCTGTTTGCCGCTCTCGACATCGCGGCCGCCCCCGGCGACGATCTTGCCCCTGCCGATCTCGAACGGATCCTCGACTGGTATCTCGCCCTCCTCGATGCCGCCGTGGCCGGGGAGGCGATCGATCCGGCGGGCCGTTCGACGCTCGGCCACGTGCAGATCCCCTTCCTGCTCCCCTCGTTGGCCACCGGCTCCTCCCGCACGCGGATCGTGACGCTCTCCGGTGGCGTCGGCGAGATGGTCTACGCCGCGGCGCGGGGAGCCGGGCTTCCCGGTACGACGGCCTACGGAGACCTCGGCGTCGATCTCGCCCGCCGGCTCCTTGTTCACCCCACCTGGAGCCGCCACTGGCTGGAGTCCGTGCCGGAGGGGGGCGGAAGGGCCACTGTCGCCGGGCTCCTCCGCCATGCCACGAGAATCTCCGGGGCGACTATCCATCTCCCCTCCCCGCAGCTCCTCCCCCTGGCCGATCTCCCGATCGTTGCCACGATCGATCTGCTTTCCGACGAGACCGCGCTCGTTGGGCCTCTCGGTCTCGCCCGCCGATCGGACGTCGGGGCGGCGATCCGTGTCAGGGGCCTGACGCCGACGGCCACCGCTGTCCGCGCCTTCGGCAGCCGGCTCGCAGCGGCCTTCGAAGCGTCTCCCTGGGAACGCGACAGGCCGCTTGTCCTCCTTCTCGACACCGACTGCGGCAAGGCCCTGGGCCAGTGCGCGACAGGGTGGGGCCGCATGGCGGTGCCGCTGGTGGTCGTCGACGAGCTCGATCTCCCCCAGGCCCGCTGGGTGTCCCTCGGGAAGGAGCGAGACGGCGTCGTGCCGGTGTCGTTCCACGGCCTCGAGGGCTGACGACCCGCCGGCCGCGGCATCACAGCTGACCGAGTCGCTCGAGCTCTTTGTAGCGCAGAAACGAATAGACGATCGGCACCAGCGCCATCGGCGCGATCAGGAGCAGCGCCGGCAGCGTCAGCCCCACCGCGGCCAGCCCCGCGCCGAGAAACCCGCCCACGACCCAAATCCGGGCAGCGAGCCGATGGGTGTCGTCCCACACCCGCTCCGAGGCGATCGTCCACGGGACGCGCACCCCGATGAAGAAGTTGCGTTTGATCCCGCTGAACGTCGTCCCCAGGGCTCCGAGGAAGCACAACACGCCGGCCACCATCATCCGGCCGATCGGCAGCCCGGGCCGCATCGCCGCTGCGAGCGAGAGAAGATGGATGAACACCATCAGCGCCGTCAGCGACACCAGGAGCACGCTGAAGGCACGGCTGTGGACGTCGACCTGGAAGCCCTGCGGCGAGAGCCAGGGGATCATGCCCATGAAGCCGAGGAGCCCGAGGGCGATCACGGGAAGGAGCCAGGCTGCCACCCCCTTCGGCCCGAAGCCATCGGCCTCCCCTTCGATGTTCCAGTGGGTGGGGACGACGTCGGGGAGACTGGGGTAGAGCCAGGCGGAGATGCCAAGCGCAGTGGCGATCAGGGCGAGCGAGACGATCACGGCAGCACGGGGCATGGGAGCACCTCAGGGGGATTCCGGCATTCTAAACCGAGAAACCCTTGCTGCGGTCGGCGTTACCCCGCCCGACCGAGCGTGGCCCCGCAGACGCCGGGCAGGGCTCACGGTATCGTTGTGGAATGCCCGCCCGTCTCACGCCACTCGCCGCGATCCCCGTGCCGCCGCCGCGGCCCGACGAGACGTATGCCTTCGAGGGGCCGGAAGGGCCGATCCGGTTTGTCGGGCTGAAAGCGCTCCTCGGCGCCGCCGACTTCCCCAAGGCGGGAGACCGGCACGCGGGCCTTGCGGCTGCCGACGAGACGGCTCGCGAGGCGGCCCGGTCGATCCTCGCCGGGCTCACGATCGCCCATCTCCACGAGCGTCCCCTCCTCGCCGCCGATGGCCGCATCGACGACGTGATGCGCGTCAACTACGACGTCGAGGCCGACGTCTATGCCGAGATCGCCCACTCGAGCATCGGGGCGTTCAAGGATCGCCTCCTCGCCGAATCGGGGGAGGAAGCTGTCCGCCTCGGTCGCGGCCTCACCGGCGTCACCGCCGCGGCGGTCGCGAAGCTCTGCGACATCCACGAGCTCGTCCTCCTCTCCCGGCGGATCGTCAATCCGACCCGGGCCCGCACGCTCCTCGGGGCGCGCGGCACGCTCTCCTCGCGCCTCCAGCCCAACCACCCCACCGACGACCCGCGCGGGATCGCGCTGCTCACCTGGTGGGGCCTGTCGATGGCCGCCGGCGACGCACTCCTCGGCGTCAACCCCGCGATCGACACCGTCGCCAACGTCTCCGCCGTCCTTCGCCTCCTCGACGACCTCCGCCGCCGGTCAGGCGCGCCGACGCAGATCTGCGTCCTCTCCCACATCAAGACGCAGCTGGCGGCACTCGACGGGGGAGCGCCAGTCGAGATCCTTTTTCAGAGCCTCGCCGGCACCGAAGCGACGCTCACCGCCGAGTTCGACGTCACGATCGATCTCCTCGACCATGGCTGGCGGACGATGGAGAGGCGCGGGCCCCTCAAAGGCACGGCGCCGCAATTCATGTACTTCGAGACCGGTCAGGGAAGCGAGTTCTCCTACGGCCGCCACGACGGCATCGACATGACGACGACCGAGGCCCTCTGCTACGGCCTGGCGCGGCGCTACGATCCGTTCATGATCAACAACGTCACCGGCTTCATCGGCCCGGAGACCCACGCCGACAATTTCGAGCTCCTTGTCGCGAGCCTCCAGGATCTCTTTCTGGCCAAGCTCCTCGGCCTGCCGATGGGGATCGGCAGCTGCTACACGCTCCATGCCGGCAGCGGCCTCGAGGGACAGCAGGCGACGACCGAGCTCCTCGCGGCCGGCGGCGCCACCTACTTCATGGACGTCGCCCTCAACACCGATCGGATGCTCGCCTACTTCGACACCAGCGCCCACGACAACCAGACCCTCCGCGAGATCCACGGCCGCGAAACCGCCGGGGAGTTTCTCGCGTGGTGCCTCGGCCGCGGGATCCTCGCCCGCGACGCCGCGGGCGCGGTCGTCCGCGGCCCGGCGTGGGGGCGGCCGGAGCGGTTCGCCCAGTCGCCCGAGGAGTTTGCGGAGCTTGTCGCGGCGACACCGGCGCTCCATGGCTTCGAGACCGCCGGCCCGCGCCCCGCCGACGTTGTCTCTCGCCGGGTCCGGTTTCATCAGGCGGTAGGTCGGGGAGCCGTCCACCTCCCCCTCGATGTCGAGAAGCTGCGGACGATCCTCCCCGTCCGCGAGATCGCCACCGAGGCCGCCACGCACGAGACCCACCTCGCCGCGCCAGCCCTCGGCACGCGTCCGACCGCCGCCGCCCTCGCGAGCCTCTCGGCCGAGCCGTTCCCGGTGCAGATCCTCATCTCCGACGGCCTCTCGGCGGCGGCCGTTCATCACAACCTCCCCGATCTCCTTCCCCTCCTCATCGAGGGGCTCGCCGCCCGAGGGATCGGCGTGGGCGTGCCACTCGTCGCCCGCCATGGGAGAGTGAAGCTCGCCGAGCCGGTGGGGGAGCGGCTCAACGCCGATCTCGTCATCCACCTCATCGGCGAGCGACCGGGGGGGGATGCGCTCTCGTCGCGGAGCCTGTCGGCCTATCTCGTCTACCGCCTGCCCGACGAGGTCCGCGGCCCGGCCGCGCAGGCCAGCGGCCACGATGGGATCACGCACGAAGCGACGGTGATCTCCAACATCTATTCCGGCGGCCTCCCGCCGGTGGAGGCTGCCGCCGCCATCGTCGAAAAGGCCGTCGCCATCCTCGCAAGCCGTGCCGCCGGCAACCGCCTCGAGGGGATCCTCGCCGGTGCCGGCTGAGCAGCGCGGGCCTCACGCCACCGGCACGACGGCGTCGCCGGGACGGGACCGGTTCATTCCGAGGGCCTCCAGGAGCGCCGTGAGCCGTTCCCCGAGCGCCGTGCGGTCGGCGAGTTGCTTCGCCGACGCCGGTTGCCGGGAGGGCCCCATGCGGAATCCTCGGCACGACGCCGCCACGCGGTAGCCCTCGGGAAAATCGGCCCCCTGCATCGCCATGTCGAACAGCTCGATGATCCGGGGCTGGAAACGCATCGCCCCCTTCACGTCTCCCGCCATCGCCATGTCGTACACCGCGCGCGTCATCTCGGGCATGATCCCGCTGGTCGCCACCGTGGCGCCGCTGCAGCCGACCAAGAGCATCGACGTGAGTGCCGGATCCCAGCCGGTGAGGAACGAGAACCCCGGGCGGACCGGGCGGACCGCGGCGATCAAGCGCTGCATGTGGGAGATGTCGCCGCTGGAGTCCTTGATGCCGATGATCCGCGGAAACTCCTCTGCGAGCCGACGGACGACTGGAATCTCGATCGGCGAAGCGAGCATCGGGATGTGGTAGAGCGTGACGTCGATCGGGCTGTGGGCACCGATCTCGCGAAAATAGGCTTCGACGCTTTCTGCGGAGAGCCGGTAGTAATACGGCGCGACGACGGCCACCGCGCGGGCCCCGGCGTCGAGGCAGTGCTCGCAGGCACGGATCGTCTCGGCGGCCGTTCCCTCGGCGGCACCGGCGACGACCGGCACGCGTCCCCCGGCTGCCTTGCAGACGATCTGGACGATCTTCCGCCGTTCCTCGACGGTGAAGCGGAGGAACTCGCCGGTCGAACCATTGGGGTAGAGCCCATGGACACCCCGGTCGACGAGCCACTGCACGTACCGGAACAGCTCTTCCTCGTCGATCCGCCCCTTGGCATCCAGCGGCACCATGTGGGGGACGAGGATGCCGGTGATCGCGGGGGTGTGGCTGGCGGCGGTCATGCTCGGGCGTGCTCCTGAAACGGGATGGGGAAACCCAAAGCGTACACCCACCTGCCCCCGCTCGGCCACCCGCGGTAGCATCAAACGACACGAAACCGACTCGCAATCCCCTCCCCTTTCCCCGCAGGAATCGGACCATGGCCGGATCGGCCCGCGGACATTCGATCGACACGATCCCCACGCCGGCGCTCGTGCTCGATGCGGCGAAGGTGCGGCACAACATCGCGCGGATGGCGGCCTACACGAAGGCCTTCGGCCTCGCCAACCGTCCCCACACGAAGACCCACAAGAGCATCGCCATCGCCGGCCTCCAAATCGCCGCCGGCGCCACCGGCTTGACGGTGGCGAAGGTCGGGGAAGCGGAAGTCCTCGCCCGCGCGTTTGCCGACCGCGAGCCCGACATCCTCGTCGCCTATCCCGCCGTCGATCCGGCGCGGACGGTGCGCCTCGCCGCCCTCGCCCGCACGGCCACGATCCGCGTCGCCGTCGATAGCCCCGAGGCGATCGCCGCCCTTTCCGCCGCCGCCGCGGCTGCCGGGACCACGATCGGGATCCTCGTCGACCTCGACGTCGGCTCGGGGCGGACCGGCGTCCCCTCCGCCAATCGGCTCGTGTCCCTCGCCGAGGCCGTCGATCGCGCTGCGGCCCTCCGCCTCGACGGGATCTTTTACTACCCGGGGCACGTGACGGTGCTCCCCAGGGATCAGGCCGTACCACTCGGGCTCGTTGCCGAAAAGCTCGCCGAGGCGATCGGCTGCTTCGATGCCGGCGGCCTGTGCCGGGAGATCGTGTCGGGAGGCTCGACGCCCACGGCCTACCAATCGCACCTCGTCCGCGGCGGCACCGAGATCCGCCCTGGCACCTGCGTCTACAACGATCTCAACATCGTCCGCGGCGGCTTCGGCTCGCTCGACGACTGTGCGGCGCGCGTCGTCTGCACGGTCGTCAGCGACGCGGTCAACGATCAGGTGATCCTCGACGGTGGCTCGAAAACGCTCACCATGGATCGCTGTGGCCCCGCCCCCGATTCCGGCCACGGCCTGATCGTCGAATATCCCGAGGCCTTCATCGGCAAGCTCACCGAGGAGCACGCCCAGGTCGACGTTAGCCGCTGCGCGGCGCGGCCGCGGGTCGGAGAGCGCGTGACCGTGATCCCAAACCATGTCTGCCCGGTCGTCAATCTCCACGACACGGCTTGGTGGTGGGAGGCCGACGGCAGCCTCCAGGTATTGCCCATCGACGCCCGCGGGAAGCTTTCCTGACAGGCCGTTCACGCCATCCCCCCGGCCGGCGTTGCCCGTCGATGTCGGCCCGAGCCATACTCTCGAGTCGGGCTGGGAATCGCTGCTGTTGGCATTTTCCCGGCGTCTTCGCCACGGGAGTCGTCATGACGTCGCTTGCACCCCGCTTTCGCCTCGTTGCCACCGGTGTCGGGACTCTGCTCGCCGCGGTGATCGCCCCCCTCCTCGCGTTGCCCGCTTCCGCGAGCCCGCCGGTGGCCCCCACCGAGGCCCTCTCCCCGGCCGAGCAGCGGGAGAAGTTCCGCCTCCCGGAGGGATTCGCAGTCGAGCTTGTCGCCGCCGAGCCGGAGATCCAAAAGCCGATGAATCTCGCCTTCGACGCGCGCGGCCGGCTGTGGGTGACCCATTCGATCGAGTATCCGTTCGCGCCGAAGGAAGGGGCCCCGCACCGCGACGGCCTCACCGTCCTCTCCGACTTCGGCCCTGATGGCCGGGCCCGGAAGGCGGTCCGGTTCGCCGACGATCTCAAGATCCCGATCGGCGTCCTCCCCCTCGGGCTTGGTGACGAGGCGATCGTCTGGTCGATCCCCAACATCTGGAAGCTCTCCGACACCGACGGCGACGGCAAGGCCGACACGCGCGAGATCCTCTACGGCCCGTTCGACTTTGTCGACACCCACGGCGATCAGAACTCGTTCCGGCTCGGACCCGATGGCTGGGTCTATGCCTGCCACGGCTTCCGCAACGATTCGAAGGTCAAGCTCAAGGGGGAGGGAGAGGTCGTCCTCGCGATGCAGTCGGGGAACACCTACCGCTTCAAGCCCGATGGCTCCGCGATCGAGCAGGTCACCTGGGGACAGGTCAACCCCTTCGGGATGTGCTTCGATTCCCTCGGCAACCAGTTCTCCGCCGATTGCCATTCGCGCCCCGTGACGATGCTCCTCCGCGGAGGCATCTACGAGAGCTTCGGCAAGCCGCACGACGGCCTCGGCTACGCCCCGGCGATGACCGGCCACGACCATGGCTCCACCGGGATCGCGGGGGCGCTGGTGTACGACGACTCAGAAGGCTTTCCCGCCGACTACCAGGGAAACCTGTTCGTCGGCAACGTGATCACGAACGCCGTTCACCGCGACCGGCTCCGGTGGAAGGGATCGTCGCCGTGGGTCGAGGCCCCGGAAGATTTTCTTGTTTGCGACGACTGGTGGTTTCGGCCGGTCGATCTCCAGATGGGCCCCGACGGTGCCCTCTATGTCGCCGACTTCTACAACTGCATCATCGGCCACTACGAAGTCGATCTCCTTCACCCGCGCCGCGATCGGGAGCGGGGGCGGATCTGGCGGGTGGTGTGGAAGGGGGAGAGCGCGACGCAGGCCAGCAGAGCAACGCCGGTCGACATCTCGGGAGCTTCCCCCGAGAAGCTCTTCCAGCTCCTCGCGTCTTCCAATCACACCGTCCGTCGGCTCGCCTTCGAGCGGCTGCTGGCCCTCGGTGCGACCGACGAGCGCGTCCCCCGCGACTGCCTCCTGCTCACCTCCGACACCGCAGCGCCGGCGACCGCTCGGGCCCTCGCGACCTGGATCCTCGCTCGGCTCGACCGGCTCGATGCACTCAGCATCGAGCGGCTCTCGCACCACCCAGAGCCGATGGTGAGGATCCATCTCGTCAAGGCTCTCGATGCCGCGGCTGGGTGGCCGGGCCTCGATGGCGAACGGGCGGCGACGGTGACGCGGATGCTCGCCGATGACGACGCGATCGTCCGTCGGGCCGCCGCCGAGGCCCTCGGCAGCCATCCGTCGCGGGCCACCCTCTCCCCGTTGCTCGGAGCCCTCCGCGCCGCCGACGCCGCCGACGTCCAACTCGTCCACGCCCTCCGCATCGCCATGCGCAACCATCTCCGCTCCGCCGCCGGCGGGCGTGCCGTAGCCCCAGTCGACCTTGCCACATGGCATTTCCTCCCCGGCGACCGCGAGCGGCTCATCGACGTGCTGCTCGCGGTGCCCGACGCCGAGGCGGCTTGGCAGGCGTTCATGATGGCGCGGTCCGGCGGCGCGCTTTTTGAGCGTGCCTCGTCGGGCGTCGCCCGGCTCTGCCCCGATGAGCGGATCGCCGAGGCGGTGATCCTGACCCTGACGCGCGACGCCTCGGGTGACGATGCCAACGCTCAGCAGCGTCTGTTCGCTGCCTTCTTCGAAGGCCTCGGCCAGGCGGGCAAACGCCTCACGCCCGGCACGCCGCTTGCCGACTGGGGCGGGAAGCTTGCCGCCGGGGTCCTTGCCCGGCACGAGGGGCGTCAAGCCGCGGAGACACTCGTGGCGCTCAAAGTCGTGGAGCAGCTGCCGTCCGCCGCACCGACGGACGACATCGCTGCGGTCCTCACCGACCGTTCCCTCCCCCCCGACGTCCGTTCTGCCGCGGCCGCAGCGCTCCAGACCCTCGAGCCCGACCGGGCCGGGCCGCTCCTGGCAACGGTGGCTCTCGACGCCAGCGAGCCCGCACCCCTCCGGGAGGCAATCTTCCGCCAGCTCGGTGGCATCGATGCTGACGCGAGCCGGGAGACGCTCTGCGAGGTGGTGGCCACGGCGCCGCCGTCGCTCCGGCAGGCGGCGGCCTGGGCCCTCGCCACGCGGCCGGCCGGAGCCGAGCGGCTCCTCCAACTGGTCGCCGCCGGCAAGACCACCGGCGCCGTCCTTCAGTACGGGCCGGTGTCGGAGCGGCTGCGGGCCTCGAACATCGCCGACCTCGACGCCCGCCTCGGCGAGCTGACGCGCGATCTCCCCGCCGCCGACGAGGCGATCCGGCAGCGGATCGAACGCGTCGCCGCGGCCCATGCCCAGGGGAAGGCGTCGGTCGACATCGGCCGCGGCCTGTTCAACAAGGTCTGCGCCAACTGCCACAAGCTCGGCGGCTTCGGCCCCGCGATCGGGCCGCAGCTCGACGGCATCGGACAGCGTGGGAGCGAGCGGCTCCTCGAGGACATTCTCGATCCAGGCCGCAACGTCGACGAAGCTTTCCGGCTCACGACCGTGATCACGACCGACGGCCGGGCGATCTCGGGACTCAAGCTCCGCGACGACGGTGGCGATCTCGTCCTCGCCGACACCGAGGGCAAGGAGATCCGCGTCCCGACCGCAGACATCGAGGCGTCGAGCGTTTCGCGGCTCTCACCGATGCCAGCCAACGTCGCCGAACTCATCGGCGAGGAGAACGTGCCGCATCTCCTCGAGTTTCTCCTCCGGCAGCGGCAGGCATCGGCAGGCAACTGACGGCAGATCACACCCGCCAGGCGCCGCGCAGAAACCGCAGCCAGTTGCCGTGCATCACCTTCCCGATGTCGGCCGGCGAGTAGCCGCGCTTGGCGAGCATCGTCGGCAGCCGCCCGAGGTCGGCGATCGTCTCCAAATCGTAGGGCGACTGCTCGCGGCCGTACGCGCCATCAAGGTCGGACCCGATCCCGACATGATCGGCATTCCCGGCGATCTGACAGATATGGTCGAGATGATCGAGCATCACCTCGAGATTGCATCCGAGCGGCTCCGGAAGGCTCTTTCCCCGCACCCATCCCGGCACCATCATCCAGGCATCGAGGGCCCCGCCGATCACCGCCCCGCGGGACACCAGCGCCCTGATCATGTCATCAGAAAACTGCCGATTGTGATCGACCAGCGCCCGACAGTTGTTGTGGCTCGCCCACACCGGGCCGGAAAAGACCTCCAGCGCCGTCCAGAACGCCTCGTCGCACAGATGCGTCGCATCGAGGATGATCCCGAGGCTCTCCATCGCCTTGAGCAGT
>CAJBCV010000127.1 GCA_903951635.1 uncultured Planctomycetaceae bacterium | reverse complement strand
GGGAATCCTTTCGCTGTCTTCATCACGGGGGGCTTCTCCCCGCCGCTTCCGGGCTGCGGCACGGGAGCCAACGAGCGAAGGCCGGTGAGACGGCGTCTCCCCAGAGCCTTCGCCTACCGGTAAGTAGCCGTCCCCGAGGTGTTTTCTTAAACCGACCGATTCTTCGATGTTTCGCCCGGGGGCCTTTTCAGGCTGGTGGGAGTGGCTGCAAGTCGAACGGGGAAAGGGGTTTGCGCAGCGTTGGCAGGCGTGGAAAGCGACAAGGTGCCAGCCACCTTTTTTGTCCGCGCCGCTCCCGGCGGCGGAGGATTTGTGTCCACCGCCGCCGGGGCCCGGCCGTCGTCAGGCGGCGCTGCCGCGGAGCTTGCGGCGGCGTTCGAGCATGGCAAGCGATCCGATCACGAGCGAGAGCACGCTCCCGGCCGAGGCGGGGTCGATCTCGGGAACGGCGGAGGCACCGGTGTCACCGACGGCGATCGAGGCCCCCGGGGTGCTTTCGTAGTAGGCGTTGGTGATCGTGAAACCCTGACCCTCGAGGAAACCCCCGGCAGTCCCGTGCAGGTCCAGCTGCCCCCAGCCGTAGTGGACACCTCCGGCGTTGGAGAACCTAAACCCGAAGTAGCCCACGTCCCCGATCGCCCAGCCTCCGCGTGCCACGTCAGCTGCGGCTGCCCCGCTGCTCGTAATATTGACGGCTGCCTGCGAGTTGAAAAAGTATCCCGTTGCCAGGGCTCCCCCAACGGCAAACCCGCTCGAAAGTTTTGCCAGGATATCGAAGGGAGCCGCGCCCTGAAACACGCCCACGACGCGGTTGTTCGGATTACCGTAGACTCCCGACAGTGATGCCGAGCTCGACGAATCGTTCGAAAGATTGAAGTCAGCCGTTCCGTCGCCGTCGATATCCCAGGTGATCCGGCCGTCTGCCGCCGGCGGCGAGACTGGCAGCGTGGTTGACTGGATGGGTGCGGCATCAGCCGACTGCTGGGCGACGATGCCGGCGAGGGCGGCGCCGGCGCCACTGGCGAGGGCGAGTTTCTGGGAGAGCGACATCCGCCGTGCTGCGTTGTCGTTGGCGGTCGTGGAAGTCATGATAGGAGGAATCCTTTCGGGGGAAAAGTGGGCCCCCCTGGCATCGGCTGCCGGGGGCGAGGAACGTGCGCACGATCCTCTACTCTTATTTCCCCCTTTTGGGCGAAATCCTTACAGCGCCCGATTCTTCACCAGGGAAGTTTTTTTGGTCCATCCGGGTTTTTCGTGGGTGAAAAGTGAAAAGGTGGCAGGCACCTTTTTTGTCCGCGCCGCTCCCGGCGGCGGAGGATTTTTGTCCACCGCCGCCGGGGCCCGGCCGTCGTCAGGCGGGGGTTTCGGCGGCGCTGCCGCAGAGCTTCCGGCGGCGTTCGAGTATGGCAAGCGATCCGATCACGAGCGACATCACGCTCCCGGCCGAGGCGGGGTCGATCTCGGGAACGGCGGAGGCACCGGTGTCACCGACGTTGATCGAGGCTCCTGGGGTGCTTTCGTAGTAGGCGTTGGTGATCGTGAAGGCCTCACCAAATGCGAAGCCACCGGTTTGCCCGTGAATGTCGAGCTGCCCCCAGCCGTAGTGGACGCCGCTCGAATTCGTGAACTTGAAGCCGAAGTAGCCGATGTCTCCGAGCGCCCATCCGCTCGCGGCGGCCGCCGAGCCGATCGCGGCGCTTTTCACCATCGCGAAATTCCTTTGGTCGGAGAGAAACCGGTTGGCGGTGCCGAGGTTCGAGCCAATGGTCACCCCCGCCGAGAGCTTCGTCATGGCGATCGCTTTGTTCGCCGGATTGGGAACTCCGTTTTGAGGAAAAACGAACCTGCCCGACAAATCGGCCCGTTGCGAAAAGAAAGCGCTCGACGTCGACGAGTACGCATACATTCTTAAGTCGTCGGTGCCATTGCCGTCGACGTCCCAGTACGTGTAATCACCCGCGGTGCTGGGTGTGAGAGGCAGCGTGGTCGACTGGATCGGCACCGCGTCGGCTGACTGCGGCGCGGCGAGGCCGGTGATGGCGGCTCCTGCTCCGCCGGCAAGGGCGAGCTTCTGAGCGAACGACATCCGCTTCGGGGCGGCGGGCTCGGGGGTCTGC
>CAJBCV010000126.1 GCA_903951635.1 uncultured Planctomycetaceae bacterium | reverse complement strand
TCGGCGGAAAAGCCAATCGTGAGAAGCGAGCGAAGGGTGGTTGCGTTCGTCTTCGTTTCGGGCATCACTCGTCACGAGAGTGAATCGGTTGATGTGCCCGGATCCTTAATCGCCTGCAGCCCGTTTCGCGGAATGTGTCGTCGCTCCTGCGGAGGGCGAGCATCTCGGCGAACTGTTGGCGGATCGGGACGGGGAGAAGTTTTTTTCGGTCTGCGTCGCTGCATCGGCACGAAGCCCCCATACGAGTTGACTCATGAAGAGTTCACATCGCTTTCGACTGGCTGGCCTTTTCGCCTCCGGCCTCTCCGTCATCCTGCAGACGGCAGGGTTTGCCGCAGAGGTTGGCTGGTCGTCGCCCGCTGCCACGGATTCACCGGCGGCATCGCTTTGGCTCAACGACGCCACCGGCGCCACCACGTACAGCCAGGGGTTGCTCCGTCTCGATGGCTCGCGAGACGGGCTGGCGATCACGGGAAGCGGTGCTCCCCTGGAGTCCGGCGTCCTTCATTTGTCGGGCCCCACCTCCGTCATCCGCACCGGAATGACCGGCGGAGAACAGGCGCTCAACGTCGGCACGGTCACCAGCTCCGGCGAGTGGCAGATTGATGGGTCGGGGCAACTTGTGGTCAACGCCCAAGTCGTCGATCCGCTCGGCGACGTCTCGAAGATCACCAAGACCGGCGTCGGCAGCCTTCTCCTCAACAACACCAGCACCTACAGCGGCGGGACGACACTGTCGAACGGAACACTGGTAGCCGGAAGCGATCGGGCCTTCGGCACCGGCTCCGTGAACCTCAACGGTGGCACCCTCGCCTCGGCGGGAACCAACGAGCTCACTCGTACCTTTGCCAACAACGTCGTCGTCGGTGGCAATACGACCTTCGGTGACACCGCCAACCCTGGCAGCATCGCCTTCAGCAGTGGAGTCGATCTCCAGGGAGCCGTACGGACGTTCACCACCGGCGCGAACGTCACCTTCGAAGGCGTCGTGACCAATGGCGGTGTCGTGAAGGCTGGTGCTGCGGCGCTGACGATGTCGGGCATCAATTCGTATGCCGGTGGCACCACCCTCACCGAGGGCACCCTGTTCGCGGGGAGTAGCAACTCGTTTGGCACAGGCGACCTTGTCCTCGGCAGCACCACCTCCCCCACGATCTCGTCCGATGGCAGTGGTGCTTCTGCAGCCCGCACCTTCGCCAACGCCGTCACGGTTGCTGGCGACGTGACGTTCGGCGACGGCAAGAACGACGGTGCGATGCTCTTCGCCACTTCGGCGAACTTGGGGAACGCAGGCGAGAACCGGGCGTTCACGGTCAACGCGAAGACGACCTTTGCCGGCGGAATCAGCGGTGGGGCCGGCCTGACGAAGTTGGGCGACGGCGTCCTCACGCTTTCTGGCAGCAACAGCTACTCGGGTGGCACGACGTTCGCCTCCGGGATGATCCGTGCCGGCAGCGACAGCGCTTTCGGCACCGGCAGCCTTGTTTTCAACGGTGGGGCGATCGGCTCGGCCGACAGCACTCCGCACACGTTCGCCAATGCCATGGTGTTCCTCGGCGATCTGACGGTGGGCAGTTACATCGACTCCATCGGAGCCTTGACGTTCACGAGCCAACTCGACCTCGGCGGAGCCAACCGGCGAATCACGACGAAGTCGAATGCGACGTTCACGGGTGCCATCAGCAACGGCGGAATCACCAAGGACGGCCTCGGCGCCCTCATCCTCTCGGGCACGAACACCTACCAGGGGGGGACGACGCTCTCCGAGGGTTCCCTCTTCGCCGCCAGCGACTTCGCCTTCGGCAACGGGATCCTCAACCTCAACGGCGGCGTTATCGGCTCCAACGGCGGAAATCGTTCGTTCAACAACTTCATCTCGATGGCGGCAGGCACGGTTCAGTTCGGCGATGCCGATCACGTCGACGCCTTGACCTTCATCGGCAACACGTCGCTCGCCGCCGGTCGTCACTTCTTCAACACGGTGGCCGACACCACCTTCACCGGAGTCCTCGAAGGTCAGGGAGCGAGCCTCATCAAGCAGGGATCCGGGATCCTTACCCTCACCAACCTCAATACCTTCGACGGCGGCACGGAGATCCAGTCTGGCATCGTCCGGATCTCCAACGACTACTCGATCGGCTCAGGGGCGATCACCTTCAGCGGTGGTGCCCTGACTTCCGCCAGCAACGAAACCCGCGCCATCAGCAACAACTTGCTTTTCAACGGGAATGCAACGATCGGCGATGGCTCCAACAGCGGGGCCTTCCTGTTCCTCGGGGCGAGCAACGATCTGGGCTCCACCACCAAGACCATCACGACGAACGTCGCGACGACGTTCGCCCATGGCTTGGTCGGCAACGGTGGCTTGATCAAGACCGGTGCCGAGTCGCTCACGCTCCGCGGAGCCAGCACCTACGCCGGCAACACGGCCATTCAGGCTGGCAAACTCGTGCTCGACGGCACCTTGGCCTCGAGGAACGTGGCCGTGGGACGCGGCGCGGTCTTCGGTGGCCATGGCCGCTTCGAAGGCGTCGTTTCCGGTGCGGGAAGCATCGACCCGGGCAACAGCCCGGGCATCCTCACCGTCGGCCAGGTCGACCCGCGTTCCGCCGGCTACACGTCGTTCAACTTCGAGTTCACGCAGACTGGAGCCCCGAACTGGAGCAACGCTGCGGCGTCCGGCAACGACGTGCTGCGTATGACTGACGCATCCAACCCGTTCCTCGCTTCCCTCACGAGCGACAACACCGTCAATCTCTACTTCAACCCCAGTGTGACCGCCTCCTTTACGACTTCGGCTTTTACGACCCTCCAGGGTGGATTCTTCACCGACAAGAGCGATTCCAACAGCCTTGCCTCGGCAATCGCCGGAGCGAACTTCCAGTACTACTTCGAAGATCCCCGCGGGTCGCTGGTTTACAACAACCAGCACTACTTCACCCAGGCGGAGGCGAGGGCCAATGGCCTGCTGCCCAACTATGGGCAAAGCTTCTTTGTCCGCTCCACCCGGGTGGCGTTGGCCAACTTCGAAGGAACCCTCGTCCCCGGTGGTTACGTGATGCAGGTTGTCTCGAAGATGTCGACGCCTTTGGTCGTGGTTCCCGAACCGTCGACTTGGGCGATGACCGCGGTGGCCTTCGGTGCTGCCACGGTCGCCAACCGGCGTCGGGTTGCCAAGGCTCTGACCCGCCTTCGAGGTCGGAAGACGGCCTGATTCCAACTTCTTTCTGTCTCGACTGCCTTTTTCGCGTCCCATCACACACACAGCCGACCTTCCCCCTAGCTCCGAAGGAATGCGACCATGATGGTCTTCTTCGACGTCGAAGCGTCCGTCGATCGGGGAACGATCAGTCCCCGTCCGACCACGGCGATTTCCCGGTTCAACAGTGTGCCGGGCAATCTTGCGTCGCTCGTGCTGTCGGCTGACCCGGCGGTGAGGCGGCGTCTCGAGGCGGCCACGGAGTTGGCCGGTTGGTCGATTTGTGACGTGCCCAAGGACGGCGGCGATTTCGACGTCGTCGCCAACCACGATTACCAACTCGTGATCGTCGATCTCGTTCATCCGCTCGGTGGCGATGAGGCCACCGCCGAGCGTGCTGCGGAGAGAATCGCCGGCCGCCCGGAGACGCTCCTGGTCGTCTGCGGCCGAGAAGACTCGATCGACCATGAGGTCTGGGCCCGTTGCCACGGTGCCTTCTGCCATCTCTCCGGCAACGTTTCCGGCGATGCGCTCGTGTCGCTGTTCAACAAGGCTCGGGCTGCAGCCAACCGACACACCTCGCGGACCGTTCGCTGCGGCGCCTGAACGGCAACCGCTGCTTCCGCCGATCTTTCGCCGAGCCGTGCTCGTCCGCTCACAGGACGGGCTTACGAGTGATCGTCGGTGGACCACCCCGACATCGATGCCCCACCGGGGCCCTCGGGCGGCCTGGCGTTGCGAAGGTCGTGGCTGACCGGTGGCACCGGCCATCGTTGTCCTCCCGGCTCCCAAGGCTTGCAGGCGTCACCGGTTTTCCGCGGCTTTTCAGACGCGAACGCACCTCGCGGCCTCGCGGCGTCGCTCGAGTTCGCTCGAACTCGACAGTATCACCGCGCCTACGGGCGAGGCTTCGAGAGCTTGGCGCGGCACGATCGCCCGCTCACGCTCTGAGGACGGAAGACGGTCTCGGAGAACGCCGTGGAGTCGGCGGCGCCTTCGGAACTCTTGCTCCCCGATCGGTTCCGTTGAGGGGAGCGTTCAGCCTTCAGCGGGGACAGCAACGATTTTCTCGACCTCTTCCAGACGACGCTGATCGGCAGGGGAGACCCACTGATCCGCCAACCCCTTCGAGCGTGCCCTGTCGAGGGCGGCACGTGCCTCGGGGATCCTGCCGTTGGCCGCCTCGACGACGGCCAGATGGAGATAGCGGAGTGGCGTCGGCTCGAGCACCGCTTCGGTGATGTCCTCGAGGGCCCGGATCGGCTGCCCGAGGGAGAGCCGGACCATCGCACGGGTGTCGATGAGTTCCGGATCAGGGCCGAGCCAGCGGATCGCCCGGTCGAGGAGTTCTGAAGCCTCTTGGGCGGTCTCGTCACGAGTCAGCAGCCAAGCCAGATTCGCCGACACCCTCGCCACTTGCTCCTCACCGAGCTCGCCGGAAGCGAGAAGTCGACGGTAAATCGCTTCGGCGTCCGCCGGACCACCGATTCGCTCCACGATCGACGCGGCCCGGAACTCGATCTCGAGGTTGCCCGGATTCTCCCGCCGCGCCCGGTCGATGATCAGATTCACTTTCGACGTGACACCCGGGTCGAGCGGCCCGGGTACCTGCTTGAGGATGCCCTGGAGCGTTGCGAGGATCCGCGGGAAGGGGAAATCGCCGGCAAGCCGCAGGAGGCCTTCGATGGCCTCGACGGTCTTTCGCTGCCGGCCAAGAAACGCAGCCCGTTCGAGGCCGCCAAGCGGGGTGAGCGAGGCATACTCCTCGTAAAACCGCCCAGCCGGTTCCGCGAACCCGAACTCCTCGGCAATCCTCGCCCCGGCAAGGAGCCGATCAACGTTCTCCTTCCGCACCCGTTCGTCCGGGATCAGGCGTTTGAGGGCCTGCGCCACGCCGGCTTGGTTCCCTTGGGCGACCGTCAGTTTCAGTTCGAGACGACGGAGGGCCGGTGAATCCTTCTCGCCCACGCGGGCCCGATCCATCCACTGGCGAGCGGAAAGAAGATCGCCATGATCGATCAATCCATCGACGAAAAACGCCCGGAGGGCCGGCGTGGCGTCCTCGGTGAGGGCCATGTCGAGGAGCACTTTCCGGGCTTCCTCCCAATGATCGAGGCGAGTCTCCAGCCGAGCCTTCGTGAACCGCTCGTCGACGGTGAGCGGACGCCGCTCGGCGAGAACTGCAAGCAGCTCATTGGCCTGCAGCCAGTGGACCGGTTCGCTCCGTGACTGGAGCAGATCGACCGTGATCGCGAGATCGTCGGTGGCTTGGTTTCCCTCCGCATCGACGTTCGTGGCGAGCAGGCGAAGCGCCTCCTGGAACTCCGGATACGATTCTTTGGCCAATCGAATGGCGAGCATCCGCTTGGCCCATTCCAGGGTCAAGGTGCCCTGCGCGGCGTCGAGGGCGATGATCCTCCGCAATTCGGCCTGAGCCTCGGTTTCCTGTCCGGATCGGATGAGGAACTCCGCAAGCCCCCTGGCCGCGTCAAGATCTTCCGGAGTCGTCGCAACTTTCTGGCGATGGATCGATTCGGCACCGGAATAGTCCTCGAGCGTCTCGAGGGCCCGGACACTCAAGGTGTCGCGTCGCTCCGCCGGCAGCGCCTGCTCGGCCCGGCGAATGGCCTCGCGGGCTTCGCCACGCCGTCCCTGCGTGACGAGATAGCGAATCAGGGCCAGCCGGGCATCAAGACGGTCGGGAGCGACGTCGATCGCCCTCCGGAATGCCGTCTCGGCCTGCTTCGGACGGCCACAACCTCCAAGGAGCCTTCCGTACCACATCCATTGCAGCGGGTCCCGGCAGTTTTCCGGGGTGATTCGCTCCCCTCTGGACAAGGCCGCCGAAACCCTTCCCCCTTGGGCCTCCATCTCGGCGAGGATCCGTTCAATCGCGGTGCCGCCATGCCCCTCGAGGGCCCGGATCACCTCACGGGTCTCGTCGTAGCGGCCTGCGGCATGGAGCATGATCGCCAGCCGACGGAGCGTGGCCCATTGCCGGCCCCCGAGGTCGATCGCCCGCTGCAGCTCGCCGATCGCCAAGCTGCGATCCCCGCGAATCTCGGCGATCTCGCTGAGCAACCGTGGCACCATGCCCCAGCGTGGACGGTCGACGGTCACCTCGACGAGGAGATGCCTCGCCTCGTCGAGATCGATCTGCTCGTCAGCAGTCAACGCCGACCCGAGGGCATCTCCGGCGAGCCGGTCTCGACGTCGCTCCAAAACCGAGGAGACGAGTTTCACCGCCTTCCCGTAACGGCCGTTGGCGTCATCGGGGTGGGCCATCGCCACGAGCGACTCCGCATGGGCCTGGGCCGCGGCGAAATCCTCCTCGATGAACGCCAGATCGATGAGCGTCATGAAGCTCGAGAGATCTTCGGAGTTGAGCGTGGCCATGATCTTGGCAATCCGACGTGCCCCGGCGACATCCCCGATCTGGAGGTATCCGGCCACGAGTTCCTGCCGCACCCTCCCTCCGGCCGTGACGGACAGGGCGCCCGACCGCCGTTCGACGTCGTCGAGTCGACGCGACGCTTCGTCGGGCGGACATTCGAGCGCCACGAGGATGGCGGCCCGGAGCATTTCGGCGGCGTTGCGCAACTCTTCCGGGGCCCCGTCGATGAGTTGCAGGGCGGAATCACCTCCCAGCAGCACCGCCCTCTGCCCGAGCAGGATCGGCGAACGGGGATGGGTGGCGACCGCGACCGCGGAGCGGGCGATCGCCGCTTCGCGCTGCCCCTTCGCCTCGATGACGTCGATTTCAAGCCCTTCGAGAAGGGCCGGGTCGATCGCCTCGGCAGGCGTCGCTTGTTTGAGGGCTGCGATCAGTGTCTCGACTTTGGTCCAATCGCGCTCGGCCACGGGCCGCCTGGTTTGCTCCCACAGCCGCATGCGGATGAGCGGAACGAAAACCGCCGGCCGGCTCGCCAGCTGATCGATCGGCATCTCCCGGGCGATCTCCTCGCAGAGCTCGAGCGATCGCTCCGACCAGCCGGCCCGTTCGTACGTCAGCGCGAGCGTCAGCAGGGCCTCGATGAGATTCGGATCCTCGTTGAGGAGCCGGAATCCGGCCCCGAGCGTCCGGTCCGACTCGCCGAGGGCATCGTGGCAGGCGGCAAGGCGGAGATCGATCATCCGGGTATAGGCGACGTCCCCCACCAGGAGCGGGCGGAGTTTGAGCCACAGCCCGAGGGCCTTGATCCATTTGTGACCGTCCATCGCCACGACCGCATCGGCGTAGAGCGCCGGTACGCAGCTCCCACCCAACAATTCACGGGCCTGGGTGACCGCCTTCTCGAGCTCGTCGAATTGCTTCAGATCGGCGAGGGAAAAGACGTATTTCGTCAGCACCCGTTTCTCTTCGGGAAATTGCTCGACCCCGTCGCGGAGGTAACGGAGCATCCCTTCGGTATCCCCCTTGGCCAAGGCGAGATCGGCGCGGGCGATCGCGTAGGCAGGGCTGTCGGAGATGTCACCGAGGGTGCCGTTGATGATCGCCTCGGCCCGTTCCAACCGGCGCTGCCGGATCGCGACGCAGAACTCCTGGTAGAGCGACTCGTGGTCGCGGGGAGAGAGTTCGACCGACTTCTCGATCGCCTCCGCAGCGGCGTCGAGGTCGCCGTGGGTGTCCCGCCACCACGAAAGATACCGCCAGGCGATCGGGTCGTCGGGGGCCACTTCGGTCATCCTGCCGACCACCGCTTCGGCAGTTTGAGGATCATCAAACTGCCGGTCGAGCAAGCCTGCCAGCAGCAAGAAAGCCTCGGCACGTCCTGGCGGGAGTTCGAGCGACGTATCAAAGGCACGGATTTCCGGCAAATAGCCCACCACCCGACCGAGCACCTCCAGCGCCTTCTCGTCTTCCCTGAGGTTGATGCAGGCCTTCGCGTACATCGTGCTGATCTTCAACCCGTTTTGATCCTCGATCGGATCAGCGATGGGAACATCATCGGGACCGGGCCGCTGACGAAGTTCGTCAAGGTGCCCTTGCGCGGCCTTCGATTCGCCGGCGAGCATGAGAAGCTCGATGTGGAGGACGCGCAGCTCGTCCTCGTCCGGCGCGTCACGGAGCGCTTTCTCCGTCTCCTGGATGGCCCACCGCACAACTTCGCCGGGCTGCCCCGGCTGGCGGGCGATTTCGTTGAGGAGGCGGGCAAACTGCAAACGCCGCTGTTTGTCACGGGGACGGAATTGCAGATATTTGCTGAGTAAGTCGGCAGCCTCGGCCGGCTTCCCTTGGGCGAGGCGGTCGTCGGCCTGCCTGGCGTAGACGTCGGCGTTCCGGCCGGTCTGCCACATGTGAACGCCCGCGACGCCGAGAACAAGCGCCAAGAGGCAGGCGAAGACACCGAAGAAGAAGGGAAGGTTGACGCGTCGCATGGGGAATGAACTCGCAGGAATGGCGCGCGAATCACGACACCGGGGTCGTCGTCGACCAGGGGAACCTCGCTCCGCCGCGGTCTGAAAACGGCAGAGCATCTCCCCTTCATCCTATCGGCCCGACGAGACCGATTCCGCCCGCGGCCCCCCCCCCGATCCTACGGTCGTTAAGACCCAAGTCCTCGGTAGGGGCCCTTCGACGGGCGACGGGCGGAATCGACGGGGACCAGCCTCGATCAGACGACCGTCGACGAGGGAAGTCCTCGGCCTGGCGCGCCGGAAAAAGCCTTGGAAAAAGGGACGGGATAGCCTTTCCCACGGTACGTGAGACGCGGCCGCCGCTGGGTTTCATCGCGATCGTCGCCGATCCCGACGGCAACCGGATCGGCATCCACGCGATCGCCTGATGCGGAAGCGACGTTTCCACGGCTAGAATCCGCTCTCTCTTCTCGACCTGAATCCCGGGGGAAACCATGCGTTCGTCGTTCCACGGACCGGCACTCGTCGGCCTCATCGTCACCGCTTCGCTGTTCGCCGCCGCCCGCGTCGGCCGGGCCGAGGGCTGGCCCGACTTCCGCGGCCCTTTGGGGCAGGGGCACTCGGCCACGACCGGCCTGCCGACGTCGTTTTCCCCCACAGACCATGTTCGTTGGAAGGTGGCGCTCCCTGGGAAGGGGTGGTCGACGCCGATCATCGATGACGGTCGGGTGTTCCTCACCACGGCGGTCCCCTCGGGGGAGACGCCTCCCGCGAAGCAGTCGCTACGGGCCCTCTGTCTCGACGCCACCACGGGAGAGACGCTGTGGGACAGGGAGCTGTTTTCCAAGGACATGTCGACGGCCAAGAGCCATACGAAGAACAGCTTTGCGAGCCCGTCGTGCATCACCGACGGCCGGCATGTTTTCTTCCACTTCGGCCCCGATGGCACGGCCGCCGTCGACCGCGACGGTGCCACCGTCTGGTCGAACGACTCGCTCCGCTACGATCCGCAGCACGGGGCGGGAAGCTCGCCGATCTTCGTCGGCACACGGTTGGCATTTACCGGCGACGGGGTCGCCGATCCGTTCATCGCCGCGCTCGACCGCGGCACGGGGGCACTTGCGTGGAAAACGGCCCGGCCCGAGATGCCCGACCCGAAGTGGTCGTTCTGCACGCCCCTTCTGGTCGAGTCCGGCGGCCGCCGGCAGATCGTCAGCCCGGCCGGGCACATGGTCTGCAGCTACGATGCTGACAGCGGCCGGGAACTGTGGCGCGTCCGCTACCCGAACAAGTGGTCGGTCGTCCCGCGGCCGATCTTCTCCCACGGCCTCGTGTTCGTCTGCACCGGTTATGACGGCCCCGCCGAGCTCCTTGCCATCAAGCCGGATGGCGACGGTGACGTCACCGACACCCACGTCGCCTGGAAGACCGATGACAACATCCCCCACAATCCTTCGCCGGTGATCGTGGGTGACGCGATTTACCTCGTGGCCGACAACGGCATCGCCTCCTGTCGGGACGCCGTCACCGGCAAGCTCCACTGGCGTCACCGCCTCGGCGGCAACTTCTCGTCGTCGCTCGTCCACGCCGACGGGACGTTGTGGATCGTGAGCGAGCAGGGGGTGTGCACGGCGTTCGCCGCCGACCCGGCCGAATACCGCGAACTCGGCAGCAGCGACATGGGAGAACAGGTGCTCGCGTCGCTCGCACCGGCCGAAGGGGCGTTCTTCCTCCGCACCGAAGGGCATCTTTACCGGATCGAGTGATCGGTTCGGATGTCTTCGTCATCGTCCTCCCCCGGAGCTTCATCCCATGTCGCGTGTGATCGTTTCGGCCTTGGCCGCCGCCTGCATGTTCCCCTGCCTGGGGATCGGAGGCGTGCGTGGAGTGGCAGCCGCGGAAGATCGGGTCGTCGTCGCCGAGACCGCGGGCGACTGGGGAGTGCGCGTGGAATCCCGCCATGCCGGCCAAACGACGGCGGAGACGTTCCTCGTCGCTCCCCCTGATGTCGTCGAGGTGATCGACGAAAAACTCTCCGCGCTGCCGGTGTTCAACCCCGCCGTTCCCGGCTGGGTGAAGGGGGCGGCGCTCGCGGACGTGACGGCGGCAGAGTGCACCGTGATCCGGGCCCTCGACCCTGACTCGCTCGTCGTCAAAGCGGCGCCCGGAGCGGAAGGGACGGTGCTCGAGCGCGGGCGCGACTGGGAGGCTGATTCCGAATGGGGCACCGTGGGCCGGCTCGTCGGTGGCCGCATCGGGGAAGGGGAGCCGGCGTGGGCCAGCTACCGGGCCGCCCGGCGGCGGATCGATTCGGTCGTCCGTCTCACGGATGGCACGCTGGAGTTGGTGCGTGGCGAGCCGCAGATCGTGCTCTGCCAACCGCCCTCCATCCCGGCCGGGAGTGAACGACTCGTGAATGTCTATCTTCCGGGGCGAATCGAAAAGCTCTCGGATGCGAACCTGTTCCCGATTCTCGAAGACCGCTGCCCGCCGCTTCCCGTGGACCACCACCCCCAGGCCAAAGCCAGGCTCCCCGAAACACTCCGTCGCCTCGAGGCGGGCGAGCCTTTGAAAATCCTCGCCTGGGGCGACAGCGTCACCACCTACAACCGCTGGCAGTCGATGTTCGTCAAGCGCCTCGAGGCCCGTTATCCAGGGGCGAAGATCGAATTGGTGACCGAAGCGTGGGGGGGCCGCAACACCGGCAGCTACCTCGCCGAGCCCCCCGGCAGCGACCACAACTATCGGGAGAAGGTGCTGGAGGCTCGCCCGCACCTGATCGTCTCCGAGTTCGTCAACGACGCCGGCATGGGCCCGGCGGACGTCGATCGGCAGTATGGCCGGCTGCTCGCCGACTTCCGCGGCATCGGTGCCGAATGGATCATCCTCACGCCCCACTACGTGATGCCGGAATGGATGGGGCCGGGTTTTCTCGAGCGCGGCCAGCGCGACATCGACGACGATCCGCGCCCGTATGTCGCCGGCCTGAAGGCGTTCGTCGCCGCCCACCCGGAGCACGTGGCGTTGGCCGATGCCGCCAGGCGCTACGGCCGCCTGTGGCGTCAGGGGATCCCTTACCTGACCCTCATGGAAAACAACATCAACCACCCCAACATCGCCGGCCATCAGATCTTCGCCGACGCCCTCGACGAGGTGTTCGGAAGGCCCGACTGACCCGTCGGGGCCTGAATCCGCCGCCGCGGGCCTTGCAGATTGAACAGGATGGGGCGATTGACATCGAGTCTGCGGCCCTGCGGTGTGGGGCTCTGCACAGCCCCTCGCAGTCGCCGCCAGACGACTGCCGGCAGGCCGCCGCCGGCGCCGAAGAGTGTTGCGATGGGGCGAGGCGCGACCGCCGCCCCGTCGAAACACCGATGGCCACTCCCCTCGCCACCCACCGCCGCTGTCGGCCGTCCCGTCCAGGGTTCGGCAGGGGGGCGATCTGTCTGGCCCTCGTGCTGACATGGCTGGGGAGCGCGTCCGCCGCCGCCCCCCGCTCCAAGGATGCTCCGTCGGCCGTCGGCAGGGCCCCGATCCGCCGGCTGACGAGGATCGAGCACGAGTACACGCTCCGCGATCTCCTCGACCTTCCGGGTCTCGAGGTCCGTGGCCTCCTCCCCGAAGACGGGCGGGCGCACGGCTTCGACAAGACCGCCGCGGCCCTCGACGTCTCGCATGTCCACGTTGCCGGCTGGTATGCCGCCGCCGAAGCCGCGCTCGCCATGGCCACCATGCCGCAGCCCCAGGCTCCCAAGCCGGTCCATGAGACGCTCCTTCCCGGTGCCCAGGAGTTTTTCAAGCTCGCGCTGCTCGAAGGGGACGCCGTTTTCCTCCGTGGAGGCGTCTACGACCACGAGGCGCTGCCGATCGTCCGTGCGGCGCTCCCGCACAAGCTCGCCCACTATGAGCAGTCGGGGCTCTTTCCCTACCGGCACTCGGTCGGGGTCTTTCGTCGCCAGGCCGTCGATGACCACTTCGCCCTTTTTTTCACCGGCTTCGCGCCGATTCGTGCCGGCCACTACCGGCTGCGGATCTCGACCTGGAGCTTTCAGTGGGAGAAGGGGCGGCTGCTCCCCAGGCCGGCTCCCGAGGCGGTCAGCCTCCACGCCGACGACCGCTTGCTCGCGTATCTCGACGCCCCGTCCCTCGAACCGATGGTCCACACCGTCGACACCTGGCTCAACCCCGGCGAAAGGATCCTGTTCACGGCGGCCTCCCTGCCAGCGGCGCGCGTCTATCAGAGGCCGGGACGAGCGGCGGAGTACGTGGGACCGGGGGTCGCGGTCGATTGGATCGAGGTCGAGGGGCCGCTCCACGAGGCGTGGCCCCCTGAGAGCCACCAGCGGATCTTCGGCGACCTGCCCGCCCTGCCACTGGCGGAGCGCGCGGGGGCGAAGCCGCCGCGGCCTGTTGCCCGGCAGCGGTTTCCTGGCGCCCTCCCCCGCAGCGAGGAGCCGGGCAAACCCTGGGCCGTCACCCCGGTCGACCCGGCCGCCGACGCGAAGCGGCTCCTGGCGGCCTTCCTCTCCCGGGCATACCGGCGACCGGCGACTGCCGGCGAACTCGCGGTCGCCACGGCGCTGACCAGCCGGAGAATGAAGCAAGGGGATTCGTTCGAGGAGTCGATCCGGACCGCTTGTCAGGCGGCGCTGTGCAGCCCCGAGTTCCTCTTTCTCGGCGGGCCTCCGGGCCCCCTCGATGACTGGGCCCTGGCCTCGAGGCTCTCCTACTTCCTCTGGGATTCGATGCCCGACGAGACGCTCTTCACCCTGGCGCGGCGAAGGCAGCTCTCGCAACCCGATGTCCTCCATGCCCAGGTCGAGCGGATGCTCGCCGACCCGCGTGCCGAGCGATTCATCGCCCATTTCACCGATGACTGGCTCGATCTCCGCGACCTCGAAGCCACCACCCCCGACACGACGCTCTACCCCGATTTCGATCGCGCCCTTCTCGACGGCATGCGAGCTGAGACCAGGGCTTTCTTCGCGGAGCTCGTCCGCGGCGACGAGCCGGTGACGGCCCTGGTCCGCTCCGATTTCGCCATGCTCAATCAGCGTCTGGCAGCGCACTACTTTCCGGGTGATGATGCCGGGGTGCGAGGCGTCGCCATCCGGCGCGTGCCCCTGCCGCCCGGGAGCCACCGCGGAGGCGTGCTCGGACAGGGGGCGATCCACAAGGTGACGGCCAACGGCACGGTGACCTCGCCGGTGAAGCGTGGCGTCTGGGTGCTGCGGGAATTGCTCGATGCGCCTCCCGACCCACCCCCGCCCGGGGTTCCCGCGGTCGATCCCGACGTCCGGGGTGCGTTCTCGATCCGCGACCAACTCGCCCGGCACACCTCCGACGCGGCCTGTGCCTCCTGCCACGCGAGCATCGATCCCCCCGGCTTCGCCCTCGAGGTGTTCGATGCGGTCGGCCGCTGGCGGGATCGCTACCGCGTCTTCGCCGATGACGCCGGATCCCTGCCGGTCGATGGGCCGACGATCGACGACTCTTGCACGCTCGCCGACGGTCGCCAGTGCGAGTCCTACGAGGACTTCCGCGACGTCCTCGTGGCCGACGATTCCGTCCTCCGCCGGGCGCTGGCGAGACACCTTGTCGTCTACGCCACCGGCGCCGACGTCTCCGCGGCGGACGGCGCAGCCATGAACCGCCTCGTCGACGAGGCCGAAGCCGCGGGGGGCGGAGTCCGCGCGATCATCCACGCCGTCGTCTCCAGCCCCTTGTTCCTCGAGCAATGAAGGGCCTCTCCATGCACCCCTCCACACCGGCGAGAGTCTCCCGACGCGGCCTCCTCCGCGCCGGCGGCGTCGGGGTCGCCCTTCCGTGGCTCGAGGCGTTTGCCCCCCGCCGGGCCAAGGCCGCCGAGCCCCGCACGCCGCTGCGACTGGTGGCGATCGAAACGACGATGGGCTTGCTGCCGCAGTACTTCTTTCCGGAGGGTGTCGGCCACGACTACACCGCCTCCCCCTACCTCACCCCCCTCGAGCCCTTCCGCAACCGGCTCACGATCTGCTCGGGGCTTTCCCATCCCGACGTCGACGGGGGCCATGCGGCCGACATCGCCTTCCTCACCGGCGCCCCCCATCCGGCCAGCGGCAGCTTTCGCAACACCGTCTCACTCGATCAGTTCGCCGCCGAGAGGATCGGCGCTGAGACGAGGCTCCCGAGCCTGCCGCTCACCGTGGCCGCCCAGGGGACGACGAGCCTGTCGTTCACCCGCGACGGTGTCCTCCTCCCCGGCGAGCGGAGCCCGGCCCGGCTCTACCGGCAGATGTTCCTCCAGGGGACCCCGGAGGAGACCGGCGAGAAGATCGAGGCCCTCCGCACCGGCCGCAGCGTCCTCGACTTCGTCGCTACCGGCGCCCGTCGCCTCGACAAGTCGCTGCCGGCAAGCGATCGGGCCCGGCTCGACCAGTATTTCACGAGCGTCCGCGAACTCGAGGACCGCCTCCAAAGAGCCGAGGTGTGGGAGAAACGCCGCCGCCCCCGCCCGAAGGCGCCGGCCCCGCCAGAGAGTCCCGAGCAAGAACTGTTCACCCTCCTCCGCTTGATGGGTCAGATGATCCGAATGGCGCTCGAGACCGACACGACGCGGCTGGTGACGCTGTTTGTCAATCCGGCCCAATGGGTGCCGCGGGCCCCTGGGATCGTTCACGAGACCCACGCGCTCACGCACCATGGCAACAGGCCGGAGATGATCGCTGAGCTGAAACGGGTGGAGGAGATGCAATTCGTGATCCTCGGCGAGTTTCTCGCCGGGCTCGACGGCGTCCGCGAGGGAAGCCACTCGCTCCTCGATCGGGCGATGGTTCTCTTTGGGTCCTGCATGGGGAATGCCAACGCCCATTCCAATTCCCGGCTCCCCGTCCTCGTCGCCGGCGGCGGCTTCCGTCACGCCGGGCACCTCGTCTTCCCCGAGCACGACGCCCCGCCGCTGGCGAACCTCTACGTCAGCCTGCTCCAGCGGCTGGGAGTCGAGGCAAACTCCTTCGCCAGTTCCACCGGCACGCTCCGCGGTCTCGACGCCGCGTAAGCGGCCACCGTCACTCGCTCGACACCGCCTCGAGGAGATCGAGCCGCGCCGCCCGACGGGCGGGGATCCAGGCGGCCAGCGCCGTGACGACGACGGCGGCAGCGATGTTGGCGACGATGACCGTCGGCCGGAGCGACGAGCGGATCGGGTGGCCGAGGAGTGGCTGGCTGGCGATCTGGATGAACAGCGCGGTGGTCAGGCCCGCGATGACGCCGATGACAGCACCCGAGAGCCCGAGGAGGACGCTCTCGAGGACGACCATGCCGGTCACCTGCCGGCTGGTCATACCGACGGCGCGGAGGAGCCCGAGGGTCCGCCGTTTCTCCAGCACGTTCATCGTCACGGTGTTGGCGACGCCGAGGCTCCCCACGAGGAACCCGAGGCCGAGGATCGCCCACAGCGATCCGACGACGCCGTTGACGATCCCGTCGACGAAGCGCTTCACGTCGGTGAAGCTGCGGAGGAGCATCCCGCGCTCGTCGGCGATCGTCTGGAGCGGCCCGCGCAGATCCGCGGCCTCCCCCGGCTTTGCCGTGACGAGGATCACGTCGGCCGTCTCCAGCCCGAACAGCCGCTTGGCGGCGTCCCGCCGAAGGATGAGCGACGCTCCGCCGGAGGTGTAGTCGACGACGAGCGCCGCCACCCGAACCTTCGTCTTCCTGCCGAACACCTCGACGGCGAGTTCGTCGCCGGCGACAAGCCCGAGCCGGCGGGCGAGCACCGTGCCCGCCACCGCCTCCCCCCGGGCCAGGGCTGCCCGGACGGTCGCTTCGTCGGCGCCGACCGGATCGAGCGGGAGCGGGGCATCCTCCGGCACATCGCGGGCAACGATCACGCATGCCCCGCCAGCCACGCGGCCGGCGGCGATGCCGATGACGTCGATCCGTTCAATCCCGCCGATCGTACGGACATCCTCTTCAGCGGAGCGGGCGCCGTCCCCACTGCCGCCGGCCGCCGCGCTCATCATGCCGGCCTGCGTCATCACCCAGTCGGCGCGCATCAATCGGGCATACCAGCCGAGGATGTCCTCGACGTTGTCGCGGATCGCATGCCCCAGTCCGATACCGTTGCTCACCGCGACGACGAGCACGCCGGTGGTCAGCGCGGTGCGCACCGGCTGGCGGAGGATCTGCTCGAGGGCGAGCTCGCGCTCGATGCGGAAGCGGCGCGGCACGAGCGCGGCGCAGGCGCGGGCGATCGGCGGCAGGATCACCGGCGTCATCGCCACGAAAGACAACAGCATCGCGATCCCCGCCGGCACGGCCGCCCGTGGGGGCAACGTCTCGAGAATCACCAAGACGAGCATCGCCGTGGCAAAAGCCCACAGCACCAGCGCCGCACCGATGAACCGCCAGGGAATGCCGGGGGAGGGGGGAGGTGGGGCATTGGCGAGCCCTTCGAGCGGATCGACCGCAGCCGCCTGCCGCGCCGGCCACCATGCCGCCGCCACCGCGACGACGATCCCCATCAGGACGGAGAGCGGAATGATCGCCGGGTGAACGACGAGCCCGGTGAAGGGCGCCTGGAGCGAGCGCGAGATCCCCGCGGCGATCGGCCGCGCGGCGGCGAGGCCTGCCGCCACGCCGATCGCCGCGCCGACGGCGCCGAGCAGCGCCGATTCCATCATGATCATGCGGCGGATCTGCCGGCCGCTGGCGCCGAGAAGGCGCACGAGCGACAACGACCGGCGGCGCTCCGTGACATTCATGAGCATGGCGTTGCCGACGATGAACCAGCTCATCGCCACGGTCAGGCCGGTGACGAAGTCGAGGCCGAGGTCGGCCGAGTGCATGACGTCCTCGGCCATGCCGGCCCGTCCCGCCGGTACCTCGGCGAGGAGCGTGTCGGGGAGAAGTTTCCCCGCCGCCTCGACGAACTTTTTCCGATCGGCCTCGGGGGTGAGGGCGACGCGGACCCGATCGACGAGACCGAGGGCGTTCGACATGTCCTCGAGCGCCCCGATGTCGAGGACAACCCCCGACCCTTCGCCGAACCACCGCAGCGACGTCGGCACGGCGAGGCCGACGACGGTCATCCGTCGCACCCCGCGCCGGGCAAAGAACAAGATCTCGTCATCGACGGCCTTGCCGAGACTACGGGCGAGATTCTCGTCGAGGACCACCTCGTCGATCGCTGCACAGGCTCTCCCCGACGAGAGTTCGAGCATTCCGATGTCGACCAACCGTTCGGCATCGACCCCGACGGCGATCTCGCGGACACGCTTTTCCCCGACCCGGAGGAGCGTGGGCCGGTAGAACAGGGGCACGACGGCCCGGACGCCGGGGATGTTGGCCAGCGACGGCAATTCGCTCGCCTCAAAACGCCCTCCCGCCTTCGAGAGGATGTCGACCGCCGGCACCCCCTCGATCGACGACGTGAGCGTTTTGTAGCCGGCGCGTGAGGCATCGGCCGAGACCCACGTCGCCACGACCGCCCCGACGGCGACCGCGACGCTGGCGATCGTCGCCAGCGCCCTGCCGGGCCGGCGCGTCCACTGCCGGACGAGGAGCCGGCGCAACTCGAACACGCCGAGGCTCATCGGCGTTTCCTTCCGGCCCGTCTCCCGCCACCGCTCGATCCCGGTGCTTGGCGGGGAACCGGCGGGCGACCGCCGCCGAGCGGGCTGCCAGGTTGGAGGGTGTCGGAGACGATCCGGCCGTCGGCCATGCGGATGCAGCGGCCCGCTGCGGCCGCAATGCTCGGATCGTGGGTCACGAGGACGACCGTCTGGCCATGATCGGTGACGAGCGAGCGCAGCAATTCGACGACGCGGCGCGAGTTTTCGGAGTCGAGGGCCCCGGTCGGCTCATCGGCCAAGACGATCGCCGGGGAAGTCACCAGCGCCCGGGCAATCGCCCCGCGCTGCTGCTCGCCGCCGGAGAGGGCATCGGGACGGTGCTCGGCCCGGTGCCCCATCCCAACCGTCTCCAGCGCGGCGCGGGCCGCCGTGTCGCAGCGGTGCGTGGGGATGCCATCGAGCACCAGCGGCAGGCCGACGTTCTCGACCAGCGACAATTCCGGAAGGAGGTTGTAGCGCTGGAACACGAACCCGATCCGTCGCCGCCGGACGACCGCGAGGTCGTCGTCGCCGAGAGCGGCCAGGTCGACCCCCTCGAGCAACACCCTACCGGCGGTTGGCCGGGTGATGCCCCCGAGGAGGTGGAGGAGCGTGCTCTTTCCCGACCCCGAAGCGCCGGTGATCGCCACAAACTGCCCCGGCTCGATCTCGACGTCGACACCGCGGATCGCCATCACGCCAGACGTCGATCCGGCAGCGGCCCCGAAGGCCTTCTCGAGGTGCTCGGCTCGGAGGATCGCCACGGTGTCACGCCACCCGTTTCGGGGGCAGCCTGGAGGAACGGGGGAGGAAGGAAAGCTGGGAACCCTCGGGTCAATGTACCCCAACACCCCCGAAGCTCCGATCCCAAACCGGCGGAGCGTTCCGGTGCGGTTTTCTGAAGCGATCGGGCAACGAGTGACGAATCTTCCGGATGTGCCTCCGGCGGACACTTTCGCCCCGATCCCGCACCCGGATTCCGCCATGTCGCCACGACTTCGATTCGCTCCCCGTGCCGCCCTCGTTCTCGCCCTCGCCAGCGGCTTCCCACTGGCCGCAGCCGACGAGGCCAACTGGCCGCGGCCAGCGGGCGCCCCGATGCAACTCCCCTCGTCGGAGGTGCCGCTGGCGGTGACGCCCGACGACGGCCTCATCGACGCCCTGCCGATGGAGGGCCTCGTTCCCACCCCGCGGACGCTCGAGGAGTTCGTCGCTCTGGCGGAGCGGAGCCATCCGCGGATGCTCGCCGCCCGCGCCGCCGTCGAGGCAGCGCGCGGCAAGGCGGTGCAGGCCCGCCTCTATCCCAATCCGGTGATCGCCGGATTCAGCCCACAGATGGCCGGGCCGGAGAGCCAGTGGAGCGGCACGGTCGCCCAGGACCTCGTTACCGCCGGCAAGCTCCGGCTCCAGCAGCAGGCCGCAATCCGCGACATCCAGCGGACCGAATACGAACTGATCAGGGCCCGCTTCGACGTGCTCCGTGGGGTACGCCAGAGCTATTACCAACTTCTCGTCGCCCAGCGCCGCATCGAGATCTACAAGCTCCTCCTCGACATCGCGAAACGCTCCTACGAGATCGGCCGTCAGCTTGCCGAGGCGGGCGAGGGCACGAAGGCCGACGTCCTCTTTTGGAGCATCGAGCGCGACCGGGCCGAGGTGCGGATCCTCAACGCGACGGTGTTCATCGAGACCGGCCGCCGCGAACTCGCCGCCGCGATCGGCCTGCCGCGAGTCGACATCGAGCGACTCGAGGCCGACCTGTTCCAGGAACTGCCGAACTTCGACCTCAAGGAGCTCCAGGAGGCGGTTGTCCGCAGCAATGCCATGCCGCGGGCCGCCGAGGCGCGGATCGCCGGCAACCAATGGGCCCTCGAGCGGGCCGTCGTCCAGCCGATCCCGAACATCAACTTGATGGGTGGCTACCAACGGCAAGTCGGCATCCCCGCCCAGGATCAGGGGCTCGCGCAGGTGATGATGTCGGTCCCCCTCTTCGACCGCAATCAGGGCAACATCCGCGCCGCCCGCGCCGAGATCGCCACCGCGCGGGCCGACTTGCGAATGGTGGAGCTCGATCTCGCCACGCAGACCGCCCAGGCCGTGGCCGCCTACCGGACATCGCAGCGGCTCGTCGATTGGTACGAGGAATACATCCTTCCCAAGGCCCGGGAAACGGTGACCCTCACCCAGACGCTCTACGCCCGCGGCGAGGTCACCTTCTTGAGCCTCCTCCAGGCGCAGAAGATCCTCACCGAGACCGAGCTGGCCTACGTCGATGCCCAGGCCGAACGCTGGACCGGCGCCGTGGCGATCGCCGATCTCCTCCAGCTCGAGGAGTTTCCACCGCGGGCCGATGCCCCGGCGGCGCAGCCGATGGGAGAACCGACAGCGCGCCCGGAAGAGGTGCAGGCCCCGGCCGCCAAGAAGCCGGACGGTGCCGCCAAGCCGGCCGACAAGGCGCAGCCCGCTGCGCCGGCCGAAGCGAAACCGCAAGCGGGCGTGCCCCCACAGGCCGGTCGTGCGGCCGAGCCGCCGGCGCTTGACGGCCCCCAAACTGGCGCCCCTCAAGCGGAGCCGGCCATCGCTCCCCCCGCACCGCTCTCATCGGCAGGGCAGGGGGGAAGGCCGCTGACGGCCATCGAGCCGGCCACCGCTGGGAAAGTGATGCTCGTTGCGGCCACCCGCGAGAATCCGGCGGCCCCTGCTCCCGCTTCGACAACGATTCCGCCAACAGCGGAACCGGCCCCGAAGCGGCGCGGACTTTCGGCCCTCATCCCAGAGGCCTTCCTCCCGGGCCGCTCAGGGGCCGGGCGGTAGCCGCCCCGACTCCTCCGCCACGACGTCGAGATCGAGATGGGCCTGACGGCTGGCCCCAGCCACGGTGTCGGTCACGCTCCACTCGAGGCGGTGACGGCCGGGCTTGGCGTCCTCCGGGATGCGGACGAAATAGCGGGCAAAATAGTCGCGGCGCGGGGCGGGGCAGGTCTCGACGATCGGCTCGAACGACCATTGCCCGACGCGCTGACCATCGCCATCGACCAGGCGGAAGCTCGAGTCGATGCCGGTGGTGTGCCCTTCGCCTGTCGAACGGATCTGGAGGCGGTCGAGCTCGAAGTAGACGATCACTTCCTGCCCCGGCCGGAACGTCGTCGATGGGAAGCGCTCGACGTTCCCCCAGCCGCGGACCCGGGTCGCGAAACAGGCGTTGTTGACGGCGGGACCGGCAGGCACGGCCGGGGCGGTGGCCGTGACGGACGGAGGCTCGAACGATTCCGGAGTCGGCGGCATCGGCGCGACCGAATCCTCGCCCTTCTCCGCCAGCACGTCGGCGAGCGACGGGGAAGTCTCCTGCGGCTCGACAAGCGCCGCCACAGCCACCGGCGCAGGGGCCGCGGCGGCATGGATCGGACGGGCCGGGACATCAGCCATGTCGAGCGGCTGCGGGGGCAGGGGCTCGGTGGACGATGACGGCGGCAGGGGATCCGACGCCGGTTCGATCACGACGGGGACCGACGCCGCGACGACCGGGGCAGCGACGACGACCGGCGGCACCGGGAGCGTTGGAACGGGAAGCGTTTGCGAGGAAACCGCCACGGCAGCCGGCGGCGCCGGAATCGCCGGAGCTTGAGCGAGCGTGGCGGGAAGCGTGGCGGGAATGGGATCCGAAACCGGCCCCCGCGTCGGCACGTCCAATTCGATCAGCCCACCGGTCGAATGCCCGGCCGGCTTGCCGACCGCCGCACCATCGCCAGCCGACGGACTGCCGCGGGTCGCTTCGAGCGTCGCGGCAAACTCGTTGACCACCACCGCCCAATCCTCGGGGCGGGTCTGTTCGAGGGTCTTGATGAGCAGTTCCTGGGTCGGTGCGTCGATGCCGCCGGCGGCCGAGAGGCGGGCGACGGCATTGTCGATCACCTGCTCGAGTTCGACGTCATCCTCGGAGCCTGGCTCCTCAGCCGCATCACCGGCATCGGATTCCGGTGGATCGACGCGGGCCGTCGACGCGTGGTCGAAGTCGTGGGGGGCGGAGAGGGAGGCGGCTGTCTCGCGGAGCGCCTCTCGGAGGGTGGTGGCGGTGAGGGCCGACATGCAGCCCGCCTGGGAGAGGAGGCCGACTCCGGCCAACGTCCACCCTGCCCAACCGAGCTTCACCCGCCCCAGGGATCGTCCCCAACCGGGCATCTCCGCCGACGACGTGTCGCGTTGGCTGTCCATCGGATTCTCACTCGCGAAGGTGACGCTCGACCGGCTGCCCCCACGGTGTTCACGTCGAACACCGTCGCCAGCACGGAACCGGCGCACCGGATCGCGCGGGAAGGTAGGCCGACCCGATTACAGGAGGCAAGGCCAGATGACGTTGGCGACGCCAGCGGCGGCCTGACCTGCCCAAGCCACCCCCAGGGACCAGGCCGCAGCGTGCGGGTCGATGGCGATTTCTTCCGGGGAATCACCGGCTCGGCGACGCCTCGCAGGGAGTGGAGGACGATTCCGCCCCGCCTGCTAGAATCCGCCCGCCCCCACCGGAAGCCACGATCCCCCCTCCGGATGCCGTCATGTCCATTTCCCCCCCAGCTTCCCAAGATTCTCCCGACGCCGTGCCGGCTTCGTGGACCCACCGCCATCTCCTTGATCTCGAGCGGCTCACGCCCGAGGAGATCCGGCTCCTCCTCGACACCGCCGCCCGCTTCAAGGAGGCCACCCATGGGTGCCGCCGGAAGCTCTCGGTGCTCGCCGGCCGGACGATCTGCAACCTGTTCTTCGAGAACTCGACGCGCACCAAGACGAGCTTTTCGTTGGCGGCCCGGCGCCTCGGCGCCGACGTCGTCGATTTCTCCGCCTCTGGGAGTAGCCTCTCCAAGGGGGAGTCGTTCATCGACACGGCGAAGAACCTCGAGGCGATGGGGATCGACGCCGTCGTGGTCCGCCACACCACCCCCGGCACCCCGCACCTCCTCGCCCAGCACCTCGACGTCGGCATCATCAATGCCGGCGACGGCCCGCACGAGCACCCGACCCAGGGGCTGCTCGACATCTTCTCCATCCGCGAACGCCTCGGCGATCTCACCGGCGTCACCGTCGGCCTCGTCGGCGACATCGCCCACAGCCGCACGGCCCGGTCCAACATCCACGGCCTCCTCAAGCTCGGGGCCCGGGTCATCGTCTGTGGCCCGCCGACCCTCGTCTCGCCGCGGTGGCGGGAACTCGGGGTGGAGGTGTCGCACGATCTCGACGCCATCGTCCCGGTGTGTGACGTCCTCAACCTCCTCCGCATCCAGTTCGAGCGGCAAAACACCCGCCCGTTCCCGTCGGTGCGTGAGTATGCCCACCTCTACGCGATGACGGCCGAGCGGATGGAGCGGGCCCGCCCCGGGCTCCTCATTCTCGCTCCCGGGCCGATCAACCGCGGCGTCGAGGTGACGGCCGAGGTGGCCGACTGCCCGCAATCGCTGATTCTCGACCAGGTGGCCAACGGACTCGCCGTCCGGATGGCCGTGCTGTGGCTTGTCTGCGGGCCGCGCGGGGACGCTTCGACCACGACCAACAGCAGCGACGGGAGGGGAATCTGATGGCCACACTGCTCATCCGAGGCGGACGCGTGATCGATCCGGCCCAAGACATCGACCGGATCGCCGATCTGCGGATCGTCGACGGAAGGATCGCCGGTATCGGCCCGGGAGAGACGGGCGCCGGCCGCGCCGACGAGACGATCGACGCGGCGGGGATGATCGTCACGCCCGGCCTCATCGACATGCACGTCCATCTCCGCGAGCCGGGCCGCGAGGAGGACGAGACGATCGCCAGCGGCACGCGGGCCGCGCTCGCCGGCGGCTTCACGAGCGTCGCCTGCATCCCCAATACCGAGCCGCCGCTCGACACCCAGGCGGCGGTGGAGTTCATCCATCAAAAGGCCGCCCGCGCCGACACCTGCAACGTCTTCGTCGTCGCCTGCGTGAGCCGCAATCGCGAGGGGAAGGAGCTTGCCGAGATCGGCCAGCTCGTCGAGGCTGGGGCCGTGGCCTTCAGCGACGACGGGGCCCCGGTCGCCGACGCCGAGCTGATGCGGAGAGCGCTCGAGTATTGCAGCATGTTCGGCAAGCCGATCCTCGCCCACGAGGAGGTCCTCGAGCTCTCCCGTGGCGGCGTCATGAACGAGGGGCTCGTCTCCCTCCTCCTCGGGCTCGGCGGGATGCCGGCGGCCGCCGAGGAGGTGATGATCGGGCGCGACACGGCGCTGGCCGAGAGCACGGGGGGGCGGCTCCACGTGATGCACGTCTCGACGGCCGGGGGCGTGGCGCTGGTGCGGGCCGCGAAGGCCCGCGGGGTGCGGGTGACGGCGG
>CAJBCV010000125.1 GCA_903951635.1 uncultured Planctomycetaceae bacterium | reverse complement strand
CACGATCTCCGCTCCGGGCTCGATCGGCTCCGTCGCGACGTCGATGCCAGTGGCATCCTCGATTCAATGGATTCCTTCCAGCGCGAGGCCTATTCGCTTGTGACAAGCGACGCCGCTCGCCGCGCCTTCGACGTCGCCTCCGAGGAAGAGGCCACGCGCGAGCTCTACGGCCGGACGAACTTCGGCCAGAGCACGCTCCTGGCCCGGCGCCTCGTGGAGGCGGGGAGCACGTTCGTCACGGTCCACTCCGGCGGCTGGGACCACCACTGGGATCTCGAGAAGGGGCTGACGAGCCGGATGCCAGAGATCGACACCGCCGTGGCGGCGCTTCTCACCGACCTCGACCGAACCGGCCTCCTCGAGACGACGATGGTCATCCTCTGCGGCGAGTTCAGCCGCACGCCGCGGATGAACGACGGCGGCAACGGCGGCGCACCGCGCTCGATGGGGACGCCCGGCCGCGACCACTGGGGCAACGCGATGTTCGCCCTCGTCGCCGGCGGCGGCATCAAGGGGGGACGGATCGTGGGGAGCACCGATGCCCGCGGCGAGCGCGTCAAGGACCGCCCCATCACCCCCTTCGACCTCCACGCCACGATCTATCACGTCCTCGGCATCGACCCGACAACCCACTTCCTCGATCACTCCGGCCGACCGGTTCCGGCGATCGACCGGGGCGAGGTGATCAGCGAACTGTTTTGAGCCCGCGCGGGCACAGGCGGCGCTGGTGTCGAGCAGTCCGCGTCTGCGGCCATCTCCGATTTGGGGATTGAATGAAAACGCAAACAACTCTTGAAATCGTCTGGAACAACGCCGAAGGACAGGAACTCTGTGCCGGCATTTACCTCTGCGGGTGGTTTCCCGAAGGCCCCAATGAGAAGTGTTCGGAACAGATCCAGAACATGTTTCAGTCGATGGGGGGCGTCTGTCACGTTCGCGACATTGAACAGCACGGATCGGTGCGGATCATTTCTGTGCGACTTCCGCGGTTTCCAGAGGAGGCCATATGGCGTGAGGCAATGGAGGCTGCGTTCACTATCCTGCTCGACGCAGGAGCTGCCGTCACATGGGCAGGCGGTGAAGACTGCAGTTGGCATCTCGAAGTGCTTGACCCTGCCTCTGACGCTGGCAACGTCTACGCGGCCAAAGAACATGACCTCGGTTTTCTTTGCAACACCGCCCTCACGGATGAGATTCAATATTTGACTGAAGGCCAACTTCAAGCACTGTGGCGTGTGGTGCTCCAGAAGCGACGATAACAGTCCTCTTGCAGCGAGCCAAATAAACGCCATACCTGTAAATCGCATTTTCCAGAGGCGAGGTGCATGGCGTCCATGGTCAGGTGGGCCCATTCAGTTTCCCGGTCGTTGCTGACACCGGAGATGCCTGCGGCCGCGAAACGAAGAAGCGAGGCCCCACTGGGGAAAGTCGATGATGGACGACAGCAATCCAAGCCTCTTCAATCGCGTTCGTGAAGCCTTGCTGATGGATTGGGATCCGATCGGGATTCAAGACTTCCCAGAGGCTCACGATGAGTATGACTCGTACGTGCCCGGACTGTGCGAGCTCTTGATGCGGAAAGAATCGAGAGACAGAGTGTTTTCGTATCTCTGGAAACTCGAGACTGACCACATGGGATTGCGCGGGGATCCATCGCGGACGCAAGCGTTTGCAGAGCGACTCAGCAGCCTGGCAGGCTGTGGATAAAGAGCCGGCACGACCGCACGACGCGGCCGCGGAGGATGGGCCCACCCGAGAAACGGTAGTCTCAAGGGTACCGGCCGCGGTCGCGAAACGATGCACAGGAGCCCGACACGATGCGACATCCGATTCTTTCTACTTTCGTTCTGGCAGCGATCCTCGCGCCGATCGCCGGAGCGGTGGCGCAGGAAGCCAACCGGGCCCCTGTTCAATCGCGCCGGGCTGCACCGGCCGAAGCGAACGATCGGCAAGCCCAGACGCCGCCGGCCGACCAGAGTCCACGCGACCGCGACCTCCTGCCCCCCCTTTCCCCGCCGACATTGCCATCGCCGGTCGGACCGTCGGCCCTGCCACCGCTGCCGCTGACGGCCCCGCCGGCGGGACTCCCGGTTCCCCCCGCCTGGCAACCGACGCCTGTCGGGCCGTTTCCCCAGCCGATGATGCCCCCCGGCCCGGGGCCGCAACAGCCCGGCCGCTACACGCTCTTCGATCGGGAGCTCTCGGTGCTGGATTCGACAAGCCTCGGCCCCGTCACGCTCCTCTTCGACAGCGCCACCGGCGAAGTGAGCTATCTCGTCCGCGAAGGAAATGCGCTCGCGTGGCGCGTCATTCCCCGGCCACCGCATCATCCTCAGCCAGGGCCTTCCGTGACCCCTTGGACGCACCCGCACTTCGCGCCGCCGGGATCTGCGCCGTACCTCCCCAGCGGTCCGCCGACGCCGGTGCCCTCAAGCGCGCCTGCCGCACCGCTGCCTCCGCTGCCGATGCCCCCGGCTGCACTCGACCCGTTCACGCAGGACCCCGGTGCCACGCCGCCGGCAGCGATCGCCAATCCGCTCGTCGATACCGCCGGCTTCCGCGACAGCGTCGCCGAGGCCGACCGACTCCGGGCCGAGCGACGGGTTGGCGAAGCGGCCTTCCTTGCCCTGGCCACGCCGGAGAGCGTGATCCTCGACTGCCGCAGCCGGGAGTCGTTCGCCCGGCTCCATGTCCGCGGCGCCGTCAACCTCCCCTTCCCCGACATCACCGCCGAAGAACTGGCCCGGGTGATCCCGTCTCCCGACACCCGCGTGCTGATCTATTGCAACAACAACTTCGCCGCGGCGCCGACGGCCTTCCCGGAGAAGGTGGCGCGGGCGGCGCTCAATCACCACGCCTTCGCCACGCTCGTGGCCTACGGCTACCGCAACGTCTTCGAGCTCGCCCCGCTGGTCGACGTGGCGGCGACAGAGATTCCGCTCGAGGGGGACGATGCCCCATGAGCAAACATGACCCGGCATGCCCCGACATGATCCCGATCGCGTCATCAGGCTAAACTACTGCCGCCCCATCCGAGGCTCCCTTCACTCCCACCGGAACCGCTCCCCATGGCCGACAAGCCGATCCTCTTCCTCCTCCGCGCCGGCTTCCCCGACCCCAAGCATGGCCCCGGCGGCTTCTACTGCCCCGAGTGCACCGCCGTGACCGGGATCCTTTGGTATTACCCCGAGGTGGCGGCGAAGTTGGACATCCGCCAGGTCGACGTCCCGCGGCCGCGGCCGGAGGTCATCGCGATGGTCGGCGAGGAAAACCAGTCGTGCCCGGTGCTCGTCCTCCCCGCCGGAGAGACGCCGGCCGGTGTGCCGGTGGCCCACGGCAGAGCGTTCGTCTCCGGGCCGGACGCGATCATCAAATACCTTGCCGATCACTACGGCACCGCCCAGGGGCACTGACCGGCGACGGGCGTCAGCGGGGGCATTCATCTCGGGCATCGACTTGCTCCGGCCGGTGTTCTCCGCCGCCGCGCGGGCAGTGCTCTCCACCTTTCGAATGACGTGGCTGCGCCGGCCAACGAGATGGAATCACCGTCAATGCCAGACACCAAAGCCGTACCGCTGCCACTGACCGGGAGACAGGTAACGCAGTTGAGATTTGACTATGCCTTCGGCATCGAACTCCACGACGACAGCCCTGGAACCTCGGTTCGGATCAATGTTCCATTTACGTTGAACAACGGAATCGATTCCGTTTCGTACGACCCCGAACATGGCGTTGAGTGCGGGCCGCTCTTGGCCTTGTTGCATAAGCACGTCGTGTCGGCGACGGCCATGGAGAAAGGCTGCCTGGAAATCGTGTTCACGGACAGACTTGTCGTGAGCGTCGATCCTCACCCGCAATTTGAGGCGTGGGAGATGGTTAGCAGTGACGGCACGCGGGTCATTTCTGCTCCTGGCGGCGACTTGGTGACGTGGAGCCCCGATCACCTTCGACCACCGACGCCTCTAGAACTGCAGATCTTTGCAAGGCTCCTGAGCCAGCCATTTCCGGGCAGCAAGGAAATCGCTGAACAGATTCGGACAGCCTCGGTGCGCACGATCGATAAAGACGGAAGCCTGGAGATTCACTCGACGTCACCGGCGGTCGCGAACGGCGTGAAGGCTCGCGTGCCTGTCGAGGCCGAGGTGGAAGCCGAAGATGGCGTCTGTATCCATCTCCTGCTCCACGTGGTGTCCGGCAGGGTGACCGAGTTGGAAATCTACAAGGAAGATGGGAGTGAAATCCGGGCGCTTCCGGAGGTCGATGAGATGCGAGTGCTAGTCGTTCCCTGACCTGCCGCGAGGCGACGGGCGTCAGCGGGGATCGGCCAAGGCGTAGCTCGTGCTCCGGCCGCGGCCCGGGTTCTTCACGAGGATGCTTCGGGCCTCGAGATCCTGGATGTCGCGGAGAGCTGTGTCGGACGAACACTTGGCGATTCGAGCGTACTTCGACGTCGTCATTCCCCCTTGAAAGCCGTCGAGCAGCCGGTTGATGACGAGACGCTGCCGGTCGTTGACCGGGCTGCCGGTGCCGATCGCCTGCCACAGCGTCGCCTTGTGGAGCACCGATTCGACGAGCGTGCCGGCGTTCACGAGAGCGCGATTGAGACAGCCGAGAAACCAGAGCATCCACGGGGTGATGTCGAGGTCACCACGCTGCGTGCGCTCGAGGATCCGGTAGTAGTCCTTCCGCTCGGCTTCGATCTGGGTCGACATGCTCGAGAAGCGTTCCGGGCAGCCGTCGGCACGGGCCAGCATGAGGTCGGCAAGGGCACGGGCCAGGCGGCCGTTGCCATCCTCGAAGGGGTGGATCGTGACGAACCAGAAGTGCGCGATCGCGGCCCGGAGGACCGGGTCCTCGTCGGTCTCGGCATTGCACCAGGTGATGAAACGCGCCATCTCGCCGGGCACACGCGGCGCCGCCGGGGCTTCGAAGTGGACCCGCTCCCGGCCGAACGGCCCCGACACGACCTGCATCGGACCGGCCTCCACCGGCCGCCACGTTCCGACCGCGATCGGACGGGTGCCGCTGTAGCCCACCGGGAACAGGGCCGCGTGCCATCCACACAGTCGCTGCTCCGAGAGCGGTTCCTCGGCACGGCGCGTGGCGTCGAGCGTCACCTCGACGATCCCCTCGACATCGCGATTCGTGCGGCGGACGCCCCCCTGCGGGAGGCCGAGCCGGCGGGCGATCGAGGAGCGGACGTCGGCGGCGTCGAGCCGTTCCCCTTCGATCGCCGACGACTGCACGACGTCGCTTGTCAGCACCCGCAGGGCGGTCTCGGTCTGAAGATCAAAGCCGAGTGCCCGCATCCGCCCGAGGAGCAGCCCCTGGGCGTGACGCGTCGGCACGAGGGCCTGAAGGACGACCTTCTCGTCCCAGTGAAACGCTGGCCAGAGCTTGTTTTCGTGGATCAACGCCATAATCGCCGCATCTTTTGCGGCGATTATACCCCCCATTCGCCGCACGCGGAAAACGGGGATGGGCTGCGTTACCGCGGCTGGCTGGAGAGCTGCACGAGGGCTTCGATGACACGGGCCCGGGCCGCGGCGTCCTTGAGGACAAGATAGCGGTGCTTCCCCTGAGGATCGGGGGTGAACGTCGTCGCCCCCTTCTCCGTCACCGTCACCTTCCCCGGTGGCGAGCGGTCGAAGTAGCCCCGGCTCCCGAGAACCCCATCGAGGACGCTCGTCAGATCCCAACTCGGCCGGTCCTGCGGCGGCGGCGAGAGGATCTTGTAGGACTCCGCCACCGGATGATGGGGGACATCCCGGAAATCCTCGAGGATGCTTTGGCTCGGATAGGGCAGCGCGATCCCGATCTCAAAGCCGCTCCAGATCATCTCCGTCGGCCACGCCTCGGCGAGCTTCGCTGCGGCAGCCCGATCCTTGACGACGTTGTATTCCTCGTAGGCGGCGTTGCCATCGATCGGCTGGAAGGCCCCGGCCATGAGCTCGAGGAGCTTCACCTTCTTGGCGACGAGGGCCTTGCCGTCGAGCGGGCTCGTGGCATCGGGCGGACTGTCGAGGAGGCGGGCGAGATTCGTGGAGAAGCCGACCTGGACGACGACGACCGAGCCATCCTCCGCAGCCGCAAGCGCCTTCCGCAAAACCGCGACCGCCTCGGGGGCATCCTTCGCATGGCGAAGCGCGTGGGGATAGCGTTCCTTGCCGGCCAAGGCGGGGTCGTCTTGGGTCGCCTCGGCGAGCTTGAGATAGACGCTCTGCTCCTCGACGCCACCGGGGCGGACGACGCCGACCGGGATCTCCGTGCGGCCATAGAAGCGGTTGATGCAGTCGACAAACGGGGCAGCCAGCGCGTGATTGGCCGTCACCGTCACCGCGAGCAGCCGGCACTGCTCGCGCGACTCGAGCGCATGGAGCATGGCGAGCGCCGCGACGTCGTCGCAGTCGCCGCAGATGTCGGTGTCGAAGATCACCGGCACCGGCGCGGCGGCCCGGGCGTCGGCTGAGGCCACGAGGGCCAGCGAAGCCATGACAGCCAGGAAAACCGCACTCGTCACCAGCGCCTCCGTCACCTTTCGCCGCGCACCGCAAAGCAGGCTGGTCACCACCATCTGGAATCCTCCCCAGAAAAAATGCTTTGATTCCATCGACGCGCGACGATCGCTGGCCGAGGCCAGTCTCAGGCGACGGCGAGCATCCGCTCGAGCGCCACGACGGCCCACTTCGCCGTCTCGTCGTCGACCCGGATCACGTTCACGGCATCCCCTGCCTCGAGGTGCTCGAGGCTCCAGCAGAGGTGGGCCAAGTCGATGCGGTACATCGTGGCGCACATGCAGACCACCGGCGAGAGGAAGTGGATCTCCTGCTCGGGGTGAGCGGCTTCCAAACGCTTGACGAGATGGAGCTCGGTGCCGATCGCCCACTTCGAGCCCGGCGGGGCCTGCTCGACCTGGCGGAGGATGTAGCTCGTCGAGCCGACGAGGTCGGCCTTGTCGACGACCTCCATCGAACACTCCGGATGGACGAGGATCTTCACGCCGGGAATATTTTTTCGCAGCCCGTCGACATGCTCCGGGCGGAACATCGCATGGACGCTGCAGTGCCCCTGCCAGAGGATGACGCGTGACGCCTCGAGCGCCGCTTTGCTGTTGCCGCCCAGCTCCGGCTCGTGCGGATTCCAGACGCACATCTGATCGAGGCCGATCCCCATCGTGCGCGCCGTGTTGCGGCCGAGGTGCTGGTCGGGGAAGAAGAGGACGCGGCGGCCGCGGGCGAAGGCCCATTCGAGGACGGCGCGGGCGTTGCTCGAGGTGCAGACGATCCCACCGTGGCGGCCACAGAAAGCCTTGAGGCTCGCCGCGGAGTTGATGTAAGTGACCGGGGTGAGGTCGGCGGTGTCGATGACGGTGCCGAGATCGGCCCAGGCATCCTCCACCTGCGTGATCGCGGCCATGTCGGCCATCGAACAGCCAGCGGCGAGATCGGGGAGGACGACCGTCACGCGCCGGCCGCCGCGGGCGGCGACCTTGTCGGGACGGTTGGCGAGAATGTCGGCCGTCTCGGCCATGAAGTGGACGCCGCAAAAGGCGATCGCCTCGCACTCGTCCCGTTCGGCAGCCGAACGGGAGAGCTGGTAGCTGTCCCCCTGGAAGTCGGCGTGGGCGATGACGCCGTCCTGCTGGTAGTGATGACCGAGGATCACGAGCCGGCGGCCCATCCGCTGGCGAACCCCCTCGATCCGTGCCGCAAGTTCGGCGTCGGAGAGGGGGCGGTAGTCGGTGAACGGGCCCGGAAGGGGCGGGGCTGCGGCGGAGCTGTTCATGGCCCCAAGTATACGCCCGGCGTGCGGAGACTGCCGCCATCGCTATACTTTCCTCCCGACGGTCGCTGTGGCCTGCGGCCCCCCAGGGGCCCCCCGCGGACCGCCAGGAACCAAACGGGAAGGATGGCTCGATCGATGGCGCGGAAAGTGGTGAATCGCAAGGAGCTTCGGGCGCAGAACGACGCCGCGGAGGCCCGCGGCAAGGAGAAGAAGGAGAAGGTCGCCAAGGAGCCGAAGGCGAAGAAGGAGAAGGTGGCCAAGGAGCCGAAGGTCGCCGCCAAAAAGACTGTCCGCAAGAAGGTCGCCAAAGAGACCCGCCTCAAGGCTTACTGGGGCGTCTTCAACCAGGCGATGAAGCGGCTGGTGCTGTTCGAATATGCCGACAAGAAGTCGGCCGAGAAGAAGGCGGCCGAACTGACCGCCTCCTCGCGGGCGACGCACTTCATCCAATTGGTCAAGGAAGCAATCACCGAGTGATCCTTGCCGGGGCGATCCGTTCGCTCCGCAATCTCCTTCCGAGGGCACGACCGATGATCGGCTCCTTGAAGGATCCCGTGGCCATGCCAGCCTGCGCTGCCGGGGGCCCTCGCCCCGGCCCGCGGCGGCCCACGGCAGGCCCGCGCCCGTGGCGGGCGCTCCTCGTTGTCGCGATGGTGGCGGCGATGCTCGCGCCGCTTGGCGTCATCGCCCCCGGCTGCTCGTCGAAGCCCGCCGCGAAGAAGCGAGGGAAGACGGCCAAGCGCCCCGAGACGGGGCTGGCGGAACTTGCCGGTACAGAAGGCTCCCACACGGAGGGCTCGCAAGCGCCGCCCACGGCGGGCACCGAGCCGGAGGAAGGCGCTGCCGATCCCGCTGTCGAAAGCGCCGCAAAGCCTGCGGCAGTTGACGCGGCCCCTCCTCCACCAGGCGCCGACGCGGCCGACGTCGCTGCAGAGCCAGCGCCGGTCGCGGAGCCTGCCGCTCCCGCCGAGCCGATGCCTCCCGAGGCTTCCGAGCCGATGCCAGTCGATCCCGCCATGCCGGCCACGTCGCTCGATGGGCTCGCGGCGGCGGCTGGCAACGGTGGACCGGCGCGGCCAACCTCAAAACTCATCGACGCCGACACAGCCCTGCTCCTCGATGGCGGCCGCGTCGAAATCAGTTCCCCCCTCGGGTGGACCCGTTCGCCGCGCTCGCAGAACTATCTCGTCCGCTATCAGCCCGGCCCGAGGAAGTCCTATCCCTCGATCGTCGTCACGGCCGAGCCGGTGCCGGAAGGGCTCGGAGAAATCACGGCCGCCAACCAGACCGACCTGGTCGCGGCGATCGGCACGAAGCTCGCGGAGACGTTCCCGGCCGATGGCCCCGTGAAGCTGATCAAGAAGCCGGCCGCTGCCACGTTTGGAAGCCACGCCGGCGTCGCCTGGGCGATGCCGGGAACGGCGAAGGTGGGGGGCCTCTCCGAGCCGATCGAGCGCTTCGCCTACGGCGTCGTTCTCGGCGGGCGGCTCTACACGGTGGAGGCACGGGCCCCGAAGGGGAAGGTCGACGATGACGCCAAGGCGGCAGCCAGAGCCGTGGCCGCCACGCTCTTTCGGCCCGAAGGGGCTCCGGCCGGACAACCAGCAGAGGCGGCCAGCAATGCCAGCGACGAGCCGGCCGCAGCGCCGCAGTGAGCCCGCCGAACGCCCCTCACGCGTACGGGCTCTTCCAGTCGCCCCAGGCCTTCAGGTAGCGGGCCAGTCCCGGCGACGAGGCCGACTTCTCTTCGATCCACTTCCGCGTCTCCTCGATGAGGACATGCTCCTCTTCGAGGGAAAGCTCGCCGGCCAAGACGCGCGAGCGGAGGAAGATGAAATAGGTGTCGAGCACGTCGCCACGACAGTAGTCGTGGATGTCGGCGGCCCGGCCGGCGTCCCACAGATCCTGCACCATGTAGCCGGCGACGTCCTGCTTCCCCGGCTTGCCGATGAGGTTCGCCGCCAGCGACAGCCCCCCCTGGAACCGGCTCGCGCCGCTGTTGGTGAGCCATTCATGGAGATCGAAGTGACCCGCCATGTTGTAGCGGTAGCGCGGCTGGTCGAAATTGCGTTTGTCCTCGGCATACCAGTCGGGGATCGGGAGCCCGTAGCGGAACGCGCAGAGCTCGAGGAGCGGGACGTCGAAGCCGCGGCCGTTGAACGTCACAAGACACGGCCTGCCGTACTTCCGCCATCCCTCCCAGAACAGCCGCGCGATCTCGGGCGGCCGCGACTTCTCCTCGTCGAGAGCGACCAGATCAATGAGCCGGTAGTCGGCCGCCACCCGCGCGATGACCAGCGACACCGGAAGCTGGAAGGTGTAGGGGATGAAGTCCTTCCCCTGCTCCGCCATCAGCTCCGCGCGCCACCGGGCAATCGCCGCCGCCGGCGAGAGCTTCTCCTCTGGATACCGCAGCCGCGACACCAAAGCGCCATCGGAGACGCTCTCGATGTCGAAGACGAAGTAGGCGGTGTCGCGCTTCACGGGGGGGGCCGGAGGCAAGTGTCGAGTCCTTTCGCGTGCTGGCACCTCGTGCCCGAACTACTGCCGGGCCAACGGATGCTTGAGCGGCAGCCAGGCGCCGCCGGCCTTGCTCGACGCGACCGACTGCTCGATGAAGTACATCCCCTCCACGCCGTCGTGGATGTTGGGATAGATCGTGTTGGTGCGTTCGAAAGGCTTGCCGGCGATCGCCAGCTCCATCGCGTCGTAGGTAGCGCGGTAGACGTTGGCGAAGGCCTCGAAGAAGCCCTCGGGATGCCCCGACGGGAGCCGGCAGGCGGCCTTGGCGGGGTCGGAGGTGTAGGGGGCGTTGGGATCGCGGGTGTAGATCCGGTGCGGCTCGCCGTTTTTGCGGATGAAGAGTTGGTTGGGGTTTTCCTGGTGCCACTCGAGGCTCGCCAGCGTGCCGTCGATCTCGATCCGCACGTCGTTCTCGCGGCCATGGCTGATCTGCGAGGCGGTGACGGTGCCGAGGGCGCCGTTGCCGTAGCGGATCACGGCGTGGCCGTAGTCGTCGAGCGGCCGCGGCGGCTCGAAGATCTTGAGATTGCAGCTGATTGAATCGGGGAGGAGGCCGGTCATGTAGCGGCCGAGGTTGTAGGCGTGGGTGCCGATGTCGCCGAAGCAACCGGCGGCGCCGCTCTTGGTCGGATCGGTCCGCCAAGCGGCCTGCTTCTGCCCTTCGCTCTCGAGCCGACTCCGCAGCCAGCCCTGGATGTACGTGGCACGGATCGCCTGGATGTCGCCGAGCTCGCCGGAGAGGATCATCTGCCGCGCCTGACGGACGAGCGGATAGCCGGTGTAGTTATGCGTCACGGCGAAGACGACGTTCGATCCCTTGACCAGCGCCGCGAGTTCTTCAGCCTCAGCGAGAGTCAACGTCATCGGCTTGTCGCAGATCACGTGAAAGCCCGCTTCGACCGCCGCCCGGGCGACGGGGAAGTGCATGTGGTTCGGCGTGGCGATGGAGACAAAGTCGATCCGCTCGCCGGCGGGGAGCTTTCGCTCGGCGTCGAACATCTCGGCATAGGAGCCGTAGGCACGGGACGGGGCGATGTCGTAGTCGGCGGCGCTCGCCTTGGCGCGGGCCGGATCGCTCGACAGCGCTCCGGCGACGAGGGCAGCCCGGTTGTCGAGGACGGCGGCGGTGACGTGCACCCGGCCGATGAACGACCCCTGCCCTCCTCCGACGATCGCCATCCGCAACTTCCGCCCCAAGCTCCCGTTGGTCGCCATACCCTGCTCTCCCCTTCGCGTCGCGTCAGTGTTCCCGGCAGGAGGACACCGGCCCCCCTCCATCGATCGCTCGGCCACCACCGGACCCCGGCTGAACCCAGCGGGGGGAATCTAACACACCCGCCGCGGCGGCTGGAGGGGGCAGGCCGTTGCCCCCTCCCCCGGCAAGGACCTACGATGACGTCTGCCCGGCCGCGGCGGCTGCCGCGCGGGCCGCCGCCGGCGAACCGGCCGACGAGGAATCCCATGGGTTTTGCAGACCGCCGTTACGCCGAGTCGAACCGTTCTTGGCGGGGGGGATCCTCCGGCGCCGGGGAATGGAGCGCGGTGACGACGATCGTGGTCGCCAATTGCGCCGTCTGGGTCGCCTGCCTCCTGGCCGAGAACGATTTCCCGCTCGCCCGTTGGCTGGCGATGCGCGGTGATCTTCCCCAGCACCCCCTCGAAGCGTGGCGGCTGCTCACGTACGGCTTCGCCCACGACATGAGTTCGCCGTGGCACCTCGCCCTCAACATGCTCACCGTCTGGTTCTTCGGACCGGAGGTCGAGTCCCGCGTCGGCCGGAACGAGTTCCTCCGCTTCTGGCTGGCGGCGATCGTCGTCGCCGGCCTCACCTGGCTGGCGAGCGTCCAGATCGGCCAAGCGGACCGGGCTCCGTTCTCGTTCCTCGTCGGCGCCAGCGGTGCGGTGATGGCGACTTTCGCCGTCTTCGTCTGGCACAACCCCCATCAGGAACTGCTTTTCTGGGGCATCCTTCCGATTCCCGCCTGGGCCCTCGGCCTCCTCTACTTCTTTTCCGACGTCAACGGCGCCTACCATGGCACCGGCAACGTCGCCCACTTCGCCCACATCGGCGGAGCGCTCTTCGGCCTCGCCTACGCTTGGCGCGGCTGGAACATCGGCGACCTCCTCGAGGCCCCCGCACAGCTCCTTCAGTCGCGGCGGCGGTTCCGGATCTTTCGTCCCGACGACGAGCCCGCGCCGCCCTCCCGCACCCCACCGCGCCAGGCTTCGCTCGAGGACGACGAGGCCCTCCGCGACGCGGTCGATCGCATCCTCGAGAAGATCAGCCGTTCCGGCGAGGCGAGCCTGACGCCCCAGGAACGCGATACCCTCACCCTCGCCAGCCGGCGGCTCAAGGAACGGCTGCGCTGAGCGCGGCCGGCGCGTCGTCATGCCGACAGACCGCCAGCGCCCTAGCAACGGGTCTCCGCGGCAGGGCGTTGGCCTCGCCGCCGGAAAGGTGGCCGGCAGGAAACCCGCAGCCCCCCTCCGATCGTGGCGCTGGATGGCGTGGCGCTGGATTTCGTGGCGCTGGATGGCCGCGACCGGCGCTGCGATCGTGATCGCCGCAACTGGCGTCGCCGTCACCCTTGCACGCCCCCGGAGCACCCCTCCCGCAGTGGCAGCACCGGCCAAGGTTGTCCGGTTCCCCACGCCGTCGGCCGCTGTGCCTGAGGGCTACGCCGGCTTGGTGGAGGAAGCGCAGACGCTCGTTGACTGGATCGTGGCCCGGCATCCCTCTCGGCCACAGTCGACGGCGCTCGCGGCGACGATCGCCGCCGAGCGCGGCGATCAGGAGACGGCGGCGGCGCTGTGGCAGACCCATCTCGAGCGGCATCCGGAGACGGCCGAGGGGTGGTATCGGCTCGGGCTCTACGCCGTGAAGGAGGGGCGCGATGCCGAAGCCGCCGAGTGGCTCGAGCGCGCCCGCCGACTCGACCCGTCCCTCCCCGACATCCAAGGGCATCTCGGCCGCTGCCTCCTCAAATCAGACCGGGTCGACGAGGCGGCCGAAGTCCTCGAGCCGGCGATCGGCGACGACCGCGGTGGCGCGGTCCGGCTCTTCCACCTCGGCCATGCCCGGCTCCGCCAGGAGAAGAACACCGAGGCCCGGGCGGCGTTCCAGGGGGCGATCGACCGGGCGGCCTCCTACACCGGCGCCTGGTACGGGCTGGCCACCGCCTTGGCGCGGCTTGGCCTGGCCGACGACGCCGAGCGGGCCCGTGCGGAGTTCCGCCGCCTGAAGGCCGAAGATGCCGAGAACGCGGCCAAGAATCTTTCCCGCGACGAGAGCGCGCGGATGCGGCGCCTCCTCGCCGGCTGGTACGCGGCCGCCGGGCGGATCGCCGCGCTCGATGGCGACACGCAAGAGGCCAAGGCCCTTTTGAGCCGCGGAGCCGCGGTCGAACAAGCGGCCCTCCCTTCCGCTGCCCCCCCTTCGACAGCCGCGGGAGATGGCCGCTGACATGGTTCTTTCTTCCCCGCATCGCCTCGCCTTGAGCTTTGGCGTCATCGTCCTCGTGCTGGTCCTGGTCTTGGTCCTGGTCCTCGGCTGCGGTCAGCCGAGACCACCGGGAACGCCGCCGCGGGCGACCTCCGCCGCCGCGCCGATCCGGTTTGTCGACGCCACGGAAGCCTCTGGAATCGGCTTCATCCACACCGACGGGAGCAGCGGTCGGCGGTATCTCGTCGAGCCGCTGTCGGCCGGCGTCGCCACGTTCGACTACGACGGCGATGGCCGGATCGATCTCTATTTTCCAAACGGGGCACTCCTTCCGGGAGCCGAGCCCGGCGACGCCGAGTCGCCCCCCCGGCATGCCCTGTGCCGGAATCTCGGCGCGGGGGTGTTTCGCGACGTAAGCCTCGCCGCCGGCATCGACTGCCGCGACTACGGCCTCGGCGTCGTCGCCGGGGACGTCGATGAGGACGGCTTTGCCGATCTCTTCCTCACCACGTTCGGAGCCAAGCGCCTGTTCCGCAACCTCGGCGATGGCACGTTCGTCGATGCCACGGAGAGCGCCGGCGTGGCCGATGGGGAGAAGGTCGGCGCGGGGGCCACCTTCCTCGATGCCGACGGCGATGGCGACCTCGATCTGTACGCCGCCAACTACGTCCGCTTCACGCTCGAGAACCACCGCCCCCGGTCGTTCAAGGGCTTTCCAGCCTACGCCGGCCCGCGCGACTACCCCCCCTGGCCCGACACCTTCTTCCGCAATGCAGGCGATGGCCGCTTCGTCGAGGCGAGCGTCGAGGCGGGGATCACCGCGGTGGCTGGCCCGGGAATGGGGGTCGTCTGTCTCGATCACGACGACGATGGCGACACCGACATCTACGTCGGTAACGACGCCCTCGAGGGAAACTTCCTCTTCGAGAACGATGGCCGGGGCAGCTTCCGCGAGACAGCGCTTTCGGCCGGTGTGGCGGTGAACCGGTTCGGCGCCGAGATCGGCAGCATGGGGACCGAAGCGGGCGACGCCGACGGGGACGGGAGGATCGACCTGTTCGTCACCGACTTCCAGCCCGATCTCCCCGTCCTCTTCCGCAACCTCGGTCGGGGGCAGTTCGAGGACGCCACCGCCGCCACCGCCGCCGGCAGCGGGGCGTGGCAATTCGTCACCTGGGGGACGGCGATGGCCGACTTCGACAATGACGGCCGCCGTGACCTGTTCCTCGCCTGCGGCCACCTCAACGACAACGTCGAGGCCTTCGACGACACCACCGCCTACCGCAACCACAACCTCCTCCTCCGCAACGTCGGCGGGAGATTCGTCGACGCCTCGGCCGCCGCCGGCCTCCACGACATCCCGCGCCACGCGGCCCGCGGCGTCGCCTGCGATGACCTCGACGACGACGGCGACCTCGATGTGGTGATCCTCAACTCGCGCGAGGCCCCCACGCTCCTGCGGAATCTCGACCGGGAGCGCGGCGGCTCGAACCACTGGTGCCAGGTGCGCGTGCGCGGCCGGCAGGGGAACCGTGACGGGGTGGGGGCGAAGGTCATCCTCCACGCCGGAGACGAGACATTCGTCGACGAGGTCCACGCCGGCCGCGGCTACCAGGGGCATTTCGGCACCCGGCTCCACTTCGGCCTCGGTGGCCATCCGGCCATTGACCGGATCGAGATCCGCTGGATCGGCGGCGGCACCGAAACCTTCACCGACGTTCCGATCGACCGGCTCACGGAACTCACCGAGGGGAACGGCCAAGCCGTCGCCGCGCCGGGCTCACCACCGGGACCTTGAAGCCAAGTCCTCGCGGTCTGAACTTCGAGACCGGTGAAGCCTTGCTCGCGCGGGGGTGTCAGCGGGCGGCCGGCACCGCTTCGGTCGCCGATGCGGTCCGCACCGGCTGGGCCTGCAGCCGGAGGCGATCGATGGCCGCGACGAGTTGCTGGTACTTCGTCTCGTCGAGCTCCCCCGACAGCACCCCCTGGGGGCGACCGAAGGTGTCGATGACGAGGATGTTGGGCACGTCGGGGGCCATCCCGAAGGTCTTGGGCATCGTTCCCTTGAAGTCGAGCCACACCGGCACGTGCGGCGACTCTTTGCGGATCTGCGACCGGACCACCGGATGCACCGCCTTGGGGATCTCAGGGAGGCAGGCGACGGCGACGGAGTGGACGTTGGGCGTGCGGGCCCCGGCCGGCCAGCCGGGGATGGTTGTCACCGGCTGACGCACCCAATCCGGCCCCTCCACCTTGGCGGCGTTGGGGTGGAAGTGGACATGGAGCCGCTGGCCGATCTCGTGGGCCGCTTCGGCGCCGTTGCGATCGGCATAGAGGAGGACGATCACGTCACCCTTCAGGGCGGCGGTGTCGTGGGACTGGCGGTTTTGATCCTCCATGACGAGGTTCACCGCCGGCGCGGCGGGAGCCGCGGCTTGGGGAATGGCGCGGGCCGGGCCGGCCGTCACCGGGGCAGGCGCCGCGGGGGCCCGCGGCGCCGGGGTCTGGGCGTGGACCATCGGCGTTCCCAGAAACACCAACCCGAGCAGACAGGGGAGAGCGACAGGGTGGCGCGGCAGCGTCATGGGGCACCGGAAGGGGGATTGGGGGCGGGAGGGAGAGGGGGATAGCAGGCTCGTGCAAGCCGACACAAGGTCGGTTCCCAGACGCGGGGATCAGGCCGCGGCCCGACGGTCGGCCGCGGCGCCGAAGTCGACCGCGATCACCTCATCGACGCCGCTTTCCTCCTCTGCCCCGTCCTCGCCTCCGTCGGCATCCGCCGGCGGTTCGCGGTGGAGCAGACGAAGCACCGCGGGCAGGAAGACGAGCGACGTCACCGTGCAGGTCGTGACACCGAGCGTGAGGAGCCGGCCGAGGCTCTCCAGCCCCCGGTGGCTGGCCACCATCAGCGCGCCGAAACCGAGGATCGTCGTCAGCGCGTCGACGAGGACGGAGTTGGCCGTCGACGGGCTGATCCGGTAGGGACCGGGACGCTCGAGCGAGTCATGGACGATGTGGACGCCGTAGTCGACGGCAATCCCCAGCACGAGCGGGATGCCGATGAGGTTGGCGGGATTGAGGTCGATGCCGAGGAAGCCCATCAGACCGAACGTCTGCCCCATCCCCATCGCCAGCGGGAGCGAGGCGAGAAGGGCATGGCGGAACGAGCGGAAGTCGAACCACAACACCACGAGGATCACCAGAAGCGCGGAGAACGCCGCCTGCTCGTAGCTCCGCTTCATCTCCAGCGACGCTTCGTAGGCCTGGAGAGGATTGCCGGTGGCCCGCGGATCGACACCGCGGACATCGGTCACGAAGCGCTCGAGCGACTCGAAATTCCAAATATCGCCCCGCCCGTAGATCTTGAGGAGATGCTTGCCGCTCGACCCGACGAACCGCTCGACGAGGCTCGGGGGGAGATCCTCGAGCGCCGGGGGATCGGGATCGGAGACCGCGGCGAGGGCGTGGAGCCGGCCGACGAGATCGCCGGCGGAACGTTGCTGGAAGGTGGCAAGGGCCTGATAACAGTCGGCCGGCCCCATCTGCCGGAGCGAATCACGGACGCGTTCGAGATGCCAGGCCGTCCGCAACGCTCCGGGCCGCTTCGAGGCTTCCGTCTGGGCCCAGGCGAGCGTCTCCCCGAGGGCATCGAGCCGATCGACGGGGATCTCCGGTGGCCGCTCCGGAAGCGACGCCAGACGGGCCCGGATCCGCTCGATGATCGGTCGCTTCCGCTCCTCGTCGGTCGGCACGAGCGACGCGATCTCGTCGACCCGTTCGACCGTCGGCAGGAGGAGCATTTGCTGCTTCCGGGCGAGGAGCTCTTCGCGCGTATCGGCCATCGAGAGGGCATACCAGACGCTCTGATCGCATTCAGCGAGGAGCTTCTTCTCCACCTCCACGCTCTCGAGCCCCTCTGGCTGCATGTTGAGGAGGTTGTGGTCGTAGCGGAGATCATGGAGCCCCGAGACGATCGCCAGGGTCGCCGCAAGGCCGGCCAGGGAGACGAAGCGGGGATGGCGCACCACCGGCTCGAGCCAGGTGTGCACCGGCACCGGCTCGGGAATGCGACGGCCGAGCGGGCCGCGATCGACCAACGCGATGACCGCAGGGAGGACGAGCAATTCGGCCGCCGCGCAGAGGAGGATCCCTCCCCCGGCGATCAGCCCCAGTTCGGCGACCCCGACGAAGCTCGTCAGGGCCGCGCAGAAGAACGCCACCGACGTCGTGATGGCGCCGGTGAGGATTCCCGGCCCGACCGCGCCGCTCGTCTCCAAGAGCGCCGCGTCACACTCGAGCCCTCGGCGACGGGCCTCGAGGTAGCGGCCCACGTAGTAGGTGCCGTAATCGATGCCGACGCCGATCATCGTCACGGTGAAGGTGACACTGAGGATGTTGAGGTGGCCGACGGTGGCGGTGGCCCAGGCGAAGGCCCACGCCATCCCGATGACGAGCACGCCGTTGGCCATCAGCGCGTGCCGGATGCCGCCGAAGCCGGCGATGATCACGATCACCACGGCGGCCATCGAGAGCCCGCTCGCCCAAACCATCGACTGCGCGCTTGCCCGCATCTCGTCGTCCTCCATCACCGGCAGCCCGGTGAGGCCGATCGACACGGCGGGATGGCGATCCGCAACCTCGCGGATCAGCCGGCGGAGTTCGTCGGTGGCCTCCGACGCCCCGGCAAATCCCCCGTTCGACTTGGCGAGGCGGAGGAGGACGAATCCCATCCGCCCCTCCTTGGCGAGGAGTTGATCGCTGGAGAGATCGCGGAGCGTGGAGAGCGACGCGGGCATGCCGGGCCAGGGGGAGACGAAGTCCTCCGGCCCAGCGGACGCCGTCCGCGCGGCAGGCTCGAGCCCCGCGACGAGGCTCTCGGCGTAGCGCTCGAGCGTGGCCACGGGGAGTTCGCGTGGCGGCGGGGCGTTGCGCGGTGGCCCGAGCACCATCTGGCTGGCGAGCCCGCCGATCATCGAGCCAACCTTCAGACTTGCCCAGCCGCCATCGAGGATCGGGTGCGACTCCTCGAGGAAGTGATCGATCTGCTCGAGCTCGTCGGGGGAGAGGTAGTGGAGGCCCTTGGCGCGGATGCGGGAGAGATCGACGGCGTGGAAGACGGAGCTGAAGAGCCGCTCGTCGCTCGCCACGGCCTTCGACACCTCCTCGAGGACACGGATCGTCTCGGCGCGGGTCGGCGCCTCGACGACGACGACAGCATCGTCGTCCTCGCCGAACTCGGCGACGTAATCGACCCACAGCTTGTTGTAGTCGCTGCGTGGGTCGAGGAGATCGGTGCGGTTGACCTTGTACCCCAGGCACCGCGCCGTCCAGACCCCGGAGAGCACCGCCGTGACGACGGCGACCGCGACGATCGTCCATCCGGCGCGGAGGCAAAGCTCCGTCCAGGCGACGAGGACCCGCCCGATCGGCCCGGGGTGGGCCGGGGACGCGGCGGTGGCAGGAGCCGAAGCGCGATCGATGGGATCGTCCTGGCGCATGCGGTGGTTCACCTTCCCTGGCGAGGTTCCGAGGCCGTCCGAGGGCTCCGGGGGCGGGCGATGGTAGGGACTCTGCACAGCAGGGCCAACCCACGATTCACGACGAATCTGGCAAGCCAGGGGGGATGGCGAGACTCTCCTGATTGAAAGGGGAATGACTCAGCCGCACCGGCTTCCCAGGCCGAAAACTCTCTCTGCAGTGGTGGCCGGGGCGGGTCACCGGCAGGAAGTTTCCGGGGGGAAATGTTTCATGCGTGCGCGAATGTGGGGTCTGTCTGCGGCCATGGGGCTGCTGGCAGCCTGGGGGGCGGTCGGTACTGTCCCGGCGGTTGAACCGGTGGCCGGCGCTTCGTCGCTGGGCACGATGCTCGGCGACGGCGGCTCGTCGGGCCGCGAAGCCCGCAAGTCGGCCGGCAAGGCGATGCCTCTGGACCGGATGGCGGAGGCCGATCGGCGGGTGGCGGAGAAGATCCTCCGCAACCCGACGCTCTACCGCCGACTCCCCGTCGAGTCGTTCACCTGCGACCGCGCCCTCCTCGACTTCTCCCTGACCCATCCGGAGATCGTCGTCGACATCTGGCGGGTGCTGGGGATCAGCAAGGTCGCGCTCGATCCCACCGCTCCGGGTCAGTGGCGGATGAGCGACGGCTGGGGCACGGAGGGAACGCTCCGCCTCCTCCATCATGACCGCACCGCCGAAGGAGGCACGATGGTGCTCCTCGGCCAGGGGGGCTACACCGGGCCCCTCTCGCCGCAGCCGTTGTCGGGGTCGTGCCTCTTGCTCGTGCGCTACCGTCCCACGGGTTCCGCCGCCGACGGCACCGCCCGGCACGCGATGCAGGTCGATGCCTTCCTCGATGCCGATGGCGTAGGACTCGAGATCGTCACCCGCACGCTCCAGCCGCTGATCGTCCGCTCGAGCGCGTCAAACCTCCACGAGATCTGCCAGTTCATGGCGTCGCTGTCGTCGGCCGCCGCCGAGAATCCCGAAGGGGTGGCTCGGTTGGCAGGGAGGATGTCGAAGATTCCGCCGGCCGATCGCCAAACCTTCGCTGCCCTGGCCCGCGACGCCGGGAACGGTGGCGGCATCGGCCTCGACCCGATCGCCGCCGAGAAGCTTCCGGCCAAGCTCGCCTCCCGCTGGCTGCCGGCCCGGCAGCTCGAAGGGGAACAGATCCGCTGACGCCGTCCGCCGGCGCTTCTGCACTCGTCGTCGCCACGGCCGGGATACCGGGGGGCTTCCCGGCCGTGGCCGACGGGAATCAACGGACATTCAGCGCGTCAGATCGGCGCGCGGGGGAGGCGCCGTCTGGGCCACCCGCGGGCGGGCCTCGGTGGCGACCAGATACGGCCGCTTGTATTCCGGCATGTAGCCGCGGGCCCCGCGGACCGAGATCTGCTGCCCCACCAGCGGCGCGAGATTCACGCCCGGCTGCGGGTTGACGAAGACGAGGACGTTATTGCTCCCGTCGACCAGCGCCCAGCGTGGGGCGTCGGGACGGCGCGAAACGACCGTCGCCAGCCGGCCGGTGGTCTCGGTTGCATCCGGCGGAGTCCAACCGGGACGGCCATCGGCTGAACCGCCGCCGGGGAGAACTCCGGGGCGGATGGGGCGCGATCCGACCCCACCGAGACTCGACCACATGCTCCCCAGACGGAGCGGCGACGGGTCGCCCGGCGGTCCGGCGGCGAGCGATTGCTGCTTGGCCTGGATCGCTTCGAAGCGGGCGATTCGGGCGTCGATCGCGTCGGCCCGAAGCCGATCGGGATTGGAGTTCGACCGTGTCGCCGCCAGCCGGAGCCGCTCGCGGAGTTGGGGGAGATTCCAGGTATCCGGTGGACCTGCCACCGCGACGGAGAGGGCAAGATCGATGTCGGCCAACTCGTCGGCCGTCGAGACAGGGGGCGCAGCCACCGCGACCGGCGGAGGGGCCTCGAAAACCCCGGTACCGCGCGGCAACCATCCGGCCATCATCCGCTTCGCCTGCGGCACCGCCCCGAGGGGCTGCGGCGGTGGCATGGAAACAGGTGGCTCGCTCGGAGCCGGCGATTCATTGACGGTCAACGTGATCGCTTCCCCCGCCGCACGGAGCGGGCCGATCGGCTCCTCCGCAGCGCGGCGATCCTCCCCGCGGCCCTCCGCCGGCGCCACACCGGCATCGAGAGCCGCCTGACGGAGCGCCGGCGACGCGGCCAGATCGGTGGAGCGCACCCAACGAAACTCCCCCGACGGGGGCTCGATCCGTGCCCACAAGCCGGCGTGCCGGCCGCGGTCGATGCGCACGCGCTGGAGGACGCGCACCCGCTCCCCGGCTTCGAGGCGCACCTGGGCGACGTGGCGGAGGTCATTGATTTGCGAGCCGACGCGGGCCACGGCACCATCGGCGACGACGACACCGATCTCCGTGCCCCTCGCACCGACGGCAGACCGGGCCGCGGGCTCGAGCGCGGCCTCGTCATCGATATCGGCGGCGCGGACCCAACTGAAGCTGCCCGCCACGGGACGGACCGCACACCATCCGCTCGAGTCGATCGCCCACACCTCGAGCGCTCGCCCCAGCGCCAGGCGCTCGGTGGGGTAGTAGTCGTCGCCGGGGCCAGCACGGAGGTAGGCCTGCTCCACCCCGACTTCGACGGCCATCGGCAAAGGCCCTTCGTCGGCCGGCACCGGCTGATCCGCCGGCTCGGCTTCGCGCAGCACCGACACCTCAGCGGTCTCGTTCGGAGACTCGCTCGGGGTCTGGGCCACGACTTCCGCCGCAGCGACCAACAGCCACGCGGCTAGCGTCATCGGCACGATCACGATCGCCAGCATTGGCTGCGACGTCGGCCACGGGCGAAGGGCGTGCGACGTCATCGCCGCGCCATGGCACGGCAGGGCAGCGGGCTTGGCTGGCATCGCCATGGCGTGAGCATCCATGCTCTGGAAACCCGCCGGTGAAACCGGGGCAATCCCGCAGGCGATCCATCGCCTGCCGAGCGGAGAGCCGCCAGAAATCGTGCCGAAACGCAAGCGCGTAGACGAGGCTTGGGCGACCTCGTCTACGCGCTGTGGGCAGGCCGTGGTCACGGCCCACCACAGGTCTTGTAGTCCACCGGCAGGCGTCGCTCAAGTCGCGATTCAGGATTTCATCCGGGCCGCGAAATCGCCCCGTTTCTCCCCCTGCCAGCCCCACCCAAACACCCCTCCGAAGGGTGGAAAGAGGCCCGGCGGGGAGGTTCAGGAAACCTGCGCGGCCGGCGGCGTGGGCCAGGGATGGTCTGCAAGCTGCGCCAGTGCCAGCACGAGGCTCTGGGTTCCCAAACGCCCCCGACCCTGGGCGAGGAGCGCGGTGTAGAGCGACTCTACGAGCGCCAGTCCCGGCAGCGGGAGATCGAGGCGCCGGCCCTCGTCGAGCGCCAGCCGCATGTCCTTGACGAAGTGCTCCACCATGAAGCCGGGAGCGAAGTCTCCGCGCATGATCCGCGGGGCGAGATTGGTGAGCGACCACGAGCCGGCGGCCCCGCCGGAGATGGCGCGGAGCGTCGTCTCGACATCGAGGCCTGCCCGATGAGCGAAGAGCAGTGCCTCGCACATCCCCACCATGCCGCCGGCGATGGCGATCTGGTTGACGAGCTTCGTCCGCTGACCGGCACCGGCCGCGCCACACGCCACGACGTTGCCGGCGACGGCGGACCAACAGGCCGCGAGCGCCTCGCGCGGCGCATCGGCCCCCCCGATCATCACCGTCAGCGTCCCCTCGCGTGCCCCCTTGTCGCCCCCCGACACCGGCGCGTCGAGGCTCCAGACGCCCTTCGCGGCAGCCGCCGCATCGATCTCGCCGGCCAAGCTCGGGGAACTCGTCGTGTGATCGACGAGGATCGCTCCGGCGGCGGCCCCCACGAGAACACCATCGGCCCCGAGGATCACCGAGCGCACGTCGGACGGATGCCCGACCATCACGAACACGATGTCCGACCCGGCCGCCACGGCCGCAGGCGACTCCGCCCACCGGCAGCCACGCTCGAGGAGCGGCTCGGCCTTCGATCGCGAACGGGTCGTGAGGAGGATGTCGAAGCCGGCATCACGAAGGCGGCCGACCATCGACCGCCCCATCACGCCGGTACCGATCCACCCCAGCCGGGTGACGCCGGGCCGCGCCATGGCCGGTGGGGATGCGGCCATGCCGGACGATGTCGATGCCGGAATGGGGGCTGCCATGCGGTCGTCTCCTCGGGTCGGGTCGTGCGTCTTCGGGGAGGAGCATACGCGTCCCCACCCATCCGACAACGCTCCCGGCTCACCAGCGATCGATCGGCCGGTCGAGCACTTCGCGGAGGAGGATCACCTGGCGGATCGTCTTCGGATCGCGGAACATCGCCACGAGATCGTGGGCGACCGTCGGCACCGTCTGCGGCGCGACCGCGGACTGGTCGCCGCCGCCGGGACGGATTCCTGCGTGGGCAAGATCGTGCGCGAACGCCCCTTCGACATGCCGACCGATGTCGCCGTCATGGCCGCCGAGAATTGACGGGGAAACGCTCGCCGCCGACATTCCCGGTCGGCCCTGAGAGGCCGCGGAACGGCTTGCCGCGGGCGTGGCTGGCCGACGCACGCCCCCTTCCTGTCGGCGTGGAGCCGCGGGCTTCACGGCCACCGGCTCGCGCCGCGGCGAGGGCTTGGGAAGCGCCGGCGGATTGGCCGGCGTGCGCCGTGGGGGATCTCGATCGCCCCCTTCCGCCTGACCGCGCCGGAAGGCCTCGATCTGACGCTGGAGATCCTCTTGGGCGGCCCGGCGATCGATCTCGCCGACGGGGACGACCGGCGGCCGCACCTCCCGCACCTCACCGGGCGCCGGCCCGACCGGCCTACCGGGATTCGGACCACCCCCTCCCGGAACCTTTCCCCCTCCGCCGATGCGCCGCACGACCCCCACGACCTGCGACACGATCCAGATCACGAAGAACAAGAAGGGAATCAGCCCCTCGAGCCAATCGTTCGCGGCCAGCGGCAGGACCACGCACGCGACCGAGGGGAGTTCGAGCATCGGGGCTGGTTCCGGAGGAGGAAAGGGGACGAGGGCGAGCGTCGCCGGATCACTGCCCGGAAGGAACGGCATGCGTCGCGGTGGCCGGCCCGTTGCCGACGCCGGCGATCGTCCGCCGCATGTCGGTGTCAGCCTGGAGATTGCGGATCTTGTAGTAGTCGACGATCCCGAGCCCACCGCTGGCGAGCGAATCGGCGATCGCCCGTGGCACCTCCGCCTCCGACTCCACCAACTGCGCCCGGCTCTCTTCGATCCCGGCGATCATCTCCTGTTCTTTCGCGACCGCCATCGCCCGGCGCCCTTCGGCGTTGGCCCGGGCGACGCGGGTGTCGGCCTCGGCCCGGTCGGCCTGAAGGCGGGCGCCGATGTTCGCCCCGACGTCGATGTCGGCGATGTCGATCGAGACGATCTCGAAGGCGGTGTTGGAATCGAGGCGGCGGGCGAGCACCGTCTTCGAGATCACGTCGGGATTCTCGAGGACGCTCGTGTAGCGTTCGGCCGAGCCGATCGCCGAGACGATCCCCTCGCCGACGCGGGCGACGATCGTCTCCTCGGTGGCACCGCCGATGAGCTGGTTGAGATTCGTCCGCACCGTCACGCGGGCCCGAACCTTCAATTGGATGCCGTCCTTCGCGACCGCATCGAGCGTCTCGCGGCCGCTGTTCCGGCCAGGGCAATCGATAACCTTCGGATAGACGCTTGTCTGCACCGCCTCGCGAACGTCACGTCCGGCCAAATCGATCGCCGTTGCCAGTTTCCAGTTGAGCTCCTTGATCTTCGCCTTGTTGGCCGCGATCAGCGCTTGCACCACGAGCGGGACGCGGCCGCCGGCCATCGAGTGCTCCTCGAGGGCCTGCCGCGTGATCCCGGTCGAATCGCCCAGCCCGGCCTGCACCGCCATGATCTTGCTGCGAACGATGACGTTCGGGTTGACCTTCTTGAAGCTCATGGCGACGAGGTCAAACAGGCCGATGCCGGCGCTCGACGCATACGACTGCAGCCAGAGCCGCAGGTAGCGGGCCAGCATGGCGGCGATGCCGAGCCCGACGACGACGAGAACGAGGAGAACGACCGGCAGGACGAACTGGGGCATCGGAGGCTCCGGACGGGTGGGCTGACCCCGGGCCGGGGCCTGGAAGCCGCGGAACGGGACGAATCCAGCGTTGTTCCGCGTCAGCTGCGAGTCAAGCGTCGGGGGGCTTGAATGACTCGAAGGTGAAGTTCTCGAGGGTCGGCGAGAGCCGGGGGGCTTCCGGGGCTGCCGGTTTTTCCGATTCGACCGCCCGCTCCATCCCGTCCCCGTGCTCCCCCGGCCCGAACTTCGGTCGAGCGGTAACCGGGGCCGGGCGTACCACTACCGCCGCCCCCTGGGCCGCCACGACGACGATCTCGCGGCCGGCGTCGATCGGCCCCCCTTCGCTCACGCCGTCGAGCGTCTCGCTCCCCACCTCCACCGTGCCCCAGGGGAGGAGGTCGCTGGTGGTCCGCCCCTGGTGGCCGACGAGATCGCGGGCCCGCCGCCGCCGCGGTGCATCGGGCACGACGTCGGCCGGCTCCGGAGGGGCGGGGAGGACGCGCCGTCCGAGGGGCGTTTCCGGGAACCAGCGGAATGCCAGGCCGAGGATCACCGGCACGACGACGACCGACAGCGCGATCATTGCGGTGCCGGCGCCGACGCCGAGTTCGAGGAAGGCCGTCGCGATCGCGGCGATGATCGCCGCCAGGCTGACGAAGCCGAGAACGCCGCCGGACGGAACGAAGACCTCGAGCACGATCACGCCGATGCCAACGAGGAACAGGGCGGCCACCCAGACGACCGGACTCATCCGTGCGTCCCCCGCTGCCCGGCACCGATGGCCCGCACGAGCACCCTGCCACCGCGGATCGCCACCACCTCCACCGGCATCCCCGGCTCGACGAGCTGCCCGTCGCTGGAGACGTCGTGGATCTCGCCGCCGATCCGCGCCTTGCCGGCGGGAGCGAGCCGCGACGTCGTCTCCCCTTGGAGTCCGACGAGGGCCTCGAGCGGATCGTCGACCAGATCGATCGCAGCGTCACCCGGGGGAGCGAGGAGCACATGCCGGAAGAGACGCGACTCGGGGAGCCAGCGCCGGGCGACGACGGCGAGGATCGTGACGCCGATGGCGGCGCCGAGGATGCCGAGGAGCGACCACTGGAGTTGGCGGAACTGGTAGGCATTGGTGGGAAGGACGAACGATTGGCTGGCGAGGATCAGCGACGCCACCATGAGCAGGCCACCGCCGAGGCCGAGGACGCCGAATCCGGGGAGCACGAAGATCTCCGCCGCCAGACAGATCAGGCCGGCGAGGAACAGCATCACCTCCAGCCATCCGCTCGTGCCATGGAGGTGGCTGCTCCAGAAATAGATGATGAACGCCACCATCGCGATGAAGCCCCCGAAGCCGATGCCGGGGGTGTGAAGCTCGATGTACAGCCCCGCGCCGCCGATGAGGAGGAGGAGCCAGGCGATGCCGGGGCTGGCGAGGGCGTCGAGGAGCGTGTCGGCCCAGCCCGGTGCGGCAAGGGCGACGTCCCCCTCGAGTCCGTACGCCCGGGCCACACCGTCAAACCCGTCGACGACATGCGCCGCCAGACCGTTCGACTCGGCCGCCTTGCCATTGAGCACCAGCGGGCCGACGCCGACCTGGGCCCCGAGCTGCCATGCCTCGCGATCGTCGAGCCGGTCAAACTCCTCGTCGCAGAAATAGCCGACGCTTCCCGTCGCGGCCCGGGTCGCCTGGCGAACGACGAGCCCCGGAGCCACCAGCGCCACCGGCAGCGACCACGACCGATCCCGCTTCTTCGCCACCCCCTCGCGCCACGCCACCGTGATCGCCTCGGCCCAGCGTCCGTCGATCGCCGCGGCCCCCTCGCCGCCGAGGACCGCCGCGGCCCCCATGACCATTTCGTCGCACGCCGTGGCAACCAGCGCCGCGTCGCCCCGGGCCTCGCGGGGCACCCAGGCGACGGTGCGGACTCGCGTGGCATCGAGGCTCGCGAGATAGGCGGCGAGGACGAGGCTCTGCTCCGGCTCGCCCCCAGGGCTGTCGATCCGCAGGCAGACGAAGTTCCGACCGGAGGCGATCGCTTCCTCGATCCGCGTCCGCGTGCGGGCGACGAGGTCGGCAGTGATCACGCCGGAGAGGACGACCTGCACCCCCTTCCAGCCCCCGTCGAGGGTCGGATCGGCCTCGAGCGCCGTCTCGCCGAGGCCGAGACTCCGCGCCACCTCGGCGGGCGTGCGCGCAAGCGCCCGCGCCACCCCCAACTCCCGCGCCCGCCGGCCCGAGAGGGCCAGGGGCACCGGGCCGATCTCCTCTTCATCGAGAACCGCGGCCGCTTCACGGAGGGCAGGCACCTCGGCCGCCGTCACGATCTGGTCGCCGTCGCCGGTGGCCACGCGCACGACCCGTGCCTGGGGATCGAGAAGGGCCTGAGCGAGCGCTGGAGGGGCTGTTTTCCGTCGGGCGGCCACCTGGGCATAGACCGTGCGCATGGCGTCGTCGATGAACGGCTCGTCGGTGTTCGCTGGGCCGAAGACGGCATCGGGGGCGAGCACGATCTCCTCACAGGCCAGCGCCACGAGCACCGCATGACCGCGGGCCCCCGCCGGGAGCCAGGCCACCGTCTTCACGCCGGAGAGTCGCGGGTCGGCGAGGAACCGGGCCAGCGCCAGCGATCGGCCGAAATCGCTCGCCCCTCCTCCCGGCTCGTCGGCACCGTCGAATCGGAACACGAGCACACCGCGCTCGCCGGGGCGGGCGAGGAGCCGATCGAGAGTGCGGAGAACGGTCCCCTCGACTTGCGTGTCGCGGGTGCCGGTGATCGGCAGACGGAGCGGAACGACCGCCACCGGTACGTCGCGCGGCGCGACGGCGTCTGCTTCATTGGCTGCGGCCTTCGCCGGATCGGGGGGAGGGTCGGCCCCCCGGGCGGGGCCAGCGCCGCCGCCGAGCACCGCAGCCACGAGCATCGCAGCCACGAGCACCGCCACGGCGCCGATCGCCCGAGAGGCCGTGCGCCGCTCCTGCCGGCGAGCGGGGTGGAGGAGGTCCGGGAACGAACCTGTCCACACTCCGTCGGGTGTCGCGGCGATGAATGGCATGACCGTCCTCGAGAGCCGGAGAGCGACAACAGGCGAATTCTATGGACATCCCCGGCGGAGTCAAAAAATCGGGGCCACCCCCGCCGTGCCGACACCGCTTATACTCCCGGGATGGACACAACCCGCTCACAAATCGTTGCCGAACTGGTCCCCCTCATCACCGCCAAGGCCCTCCGCCGCGGGACGTTTCGCCTCGCCTCCGGTCGGGAGGCGAGCTTCTACCTCGACGCCAAGCAGGTGATCCTCGACGCCCGCGGCTCGATGCTCGTCGGCCGAGCGATCCTCGAAATCCTCCGCGGGCACGGCCCCCTCCCGGCCGCCGTCGGGGGGATGTCGATCGGTGCCGATCCGGTGACCAGCGCCGTCGTCACGATGGCCGGGGTCGCCGGGCTCGACCTGCGCGGATTCATGGTCCGCAAGGAGCCGAAGGACCATGGCACGAAGCGTTACATCGAGGGGCCGGTCGTCCCCGGTGAGAAGGTGGTGATCGTCGAGGACGTGACCACCACCGGGGGATCCTCGCTCTTGGCGATCGACCGGGCGATCGAGTTCGGCCTCGTCGTCGAACGCGTCGTCACCGTCATCGACAGGCTCGCCGGAGCCGGCGAAACCCTCGCCGCCCGCGGTATCCCCCTCGATGCCATCGTCACGATCCGCGACCTGGGCATCGAACCCGACGCGACCTGAGCCAGCCCTTCGCCTCGGGCGACGATGGCTCGCGGAAGGATTGCAGCCCATGCCCCTCACCTTCCATTCTTCCCTCGCCCACGGAGCCGCGATGCATCCCGCAACCAGGCGATCGGGCATCCCTGCCGGGGGGTTGCTCGGCTCGCTGATCCTCCATCTCGGGTCGGTGATCGCGGGGACGACCAGCGTCCCTCCCGCCGAACCCTCCCCGGAGGCGATCGCCTCGCTCATCGCCAGGCTGGGGGATGCCGACTTCCAAGCTCGGGAGACCGCCTCGGCCGAGCTCAAGGCGATCGGCCCTGCGGCGGTTGATGCCCTCTTGGCGGCCGCCGAGCTCGACCGCGATCTCGAAGTGGCGCTGCGGGCCCGATGGCTCGTCGACACGATCCCCCTCGGCATGCCGCACGATCCCCCGGAGGTGACGCGGCTCCTCGAGTCGTACAAGCAGCGCGACTTCGCGCAGCGCGTCCGGGTCATGCATCGTCTCCTCCGCGTCGACGACGACGCCGGCATCGAGGCCCTGGCGCGGATCATCCGCCTCGAACGCTCGCCGGAGGGATCGCGCGTGGCTGCGGCGCTCCTCGTGCGCGAATGGCAGGCCGACAACCGATGGTGGCCGAAGATCGCCGCCCGCGCAGTCACCGGGCTGGGATCGAGCGCCCGCCCGGCCGCGGCCTTCGCGCGGGCCGTCATCGATTTCGCCGCGGCGACGACACCGGCAGCACGTGACGAAGCGCTCGCCGCGGCAGCGAAGGCCCTGACCCACCTGGAGCGAACCGATGGCGACCACGGCTCGCGGCGGGAAGCTGCCGACGACGCTGGAGTGGACGACGAGGAGACAAGCTCGGGCGGGGATTTGACGGAGGTGGGGAGAATCTTCGCCCGCACGCGGATCGGCATGCTCCTCGCCGCCGGCCACAAGGACGAGGCGATCGCGGCGGCGAAGGCGTTGCTCGCCGCCCAATGGGAAGGCCTGCCCGGCCCGCAGCTCGTCGCTCCGACGATCGATACGCTCGTCTGGGGCACGAATCTCGGCATCCCGGGAGTCGTCGACCAGATCCATGACACCCGTCCCGATCTCCTCGCCGCCTATCCGCTCGTGGCCTGCGCCGCCGCCGCCGCGGAACGAGCCCGCGGCGATCTCGGCCGGGCCACGGCCCTGGCCGACGCCGCCTTTGCCGCCATCAAGGCCCCGGGCGGCGGGCGCAACGGCCGGCTCATGATGCAGTCGGGCGCGTTCCAGGCGCGGTGGGGATGCACGGAGTGGGCTCTGCGCGCCTACAACGCCGTGCTCGACGATCCGCAGTCGCTGCCCCTCGACTACTGCCAGACGGCGCTCACCGCCGCCGAATACCTCCACGAACTCGAGCGCGAGGACGAGGCGGCCGCAGCCCTCGGGCGCCTCGTCGGACCGAACCCTCCCCGGCGCGATTTCAACCTGGAACAGCAACTCGCCCCACTCGGTCGCGACGAGCGGAGCGTCCGCGCCCGGGCGGATTTCTTCGCCTCGTGCGCCGCGGCGGCCCGGGGAGATGCCGCGGAGCGGCGCCGTCTCGTCGAAGCCGCCCTCCGCTCCCTCGGCAAGGATGTCGACTCCCTCATCGCCCTCTACCACTTGCCAGACAACACGCCCGACCAGCGATCCGACGCCGTCCGCCGTATCAACGAAGCCCTGCGGCAGATCGAGAACGAGATCCAGGCCGTTCCCGACGACACCACCGGCTACAACGAATATGCCTGGCTCGTCGCCAACACCGAGGGGGATGCCGAGAAGGCGACGCGATATTCCAAGCAATCGCTCGTGACGGCGTTCGACAGCGCGAGCTATCTCGACACTCTCGCCCATTGCCGCGCCGCGGCCGGTGACCTCGACGGCGCCGTCCGCTGGCAGAGCCTGGCGGTCCGCCACGAACCCCACAACCGCACGATCCGCAAGACGCTCGAGCGATTCGAGGCGAAGGCAGCTGCGAAGCCATGAGCGAGCGTTTCCCAACGGCGGCCAGCCAGGCCCCGAAAGCTCGGCTGGTGGAGATTTCGCAGGGTCGGCGGATCGCCGTCCGGGAGGCAGGGACGGGAGTCCCGCTGGTTCTCCTCCACGGATTCCCCCTCGATCATTCGATGTGGGACGGGCAGTGGGCGCTGGTGGCACCGGGGGCACTCCTCGACGGAGTCGCCCGGCTCATCGTTCCCGACCTGGCCGGATTCGGCGGCAGCGACGGGCCGACGTCGCCGTCGATCGCGGCGATGGCTGACGAGGTGGTGGCGATCCTCGACGCCCTCGGGTGCGAGGAGCCGGTCGTCGCCTGTGGCCTGTCGATGGGGGGCTACGTGGCCCAGCATCTTGCCGCCCGGCACCCATCCCGCCTCCGCGGACTCGTGCTCGTCGACACGAAGCTCGAAGCCGACACCCCGCAAGCCCGCGCCGGCCGCGTCGATCTCTCCGAGCGCGTCGGCCGACTGGGGGCCAGAATAGCCGCCGAGGCGATGGTTCCCCGCCTCCTCGCGCGGGACCCGGGCATCGATCGCCGGGGGATCGAGGCCCGCCTCCGCGGCACGATCGAACGGACGAACGTGGCCACGATCCGCACCGCCCTGGGAGCGCTCGGCGATCGCCCCGACATGACCGCCGCCGCCGCCCGGTTTGCCCTGCCGACGCTCCTCGTCGTCGGCGCGGAGGACCTGATCACGCCGCCGGAGTGCCTCGAGCGCGCCGCAGCCGTCATCGATGGAGCGGATCTCGTGACGGTGCCCGGCTGCGGCCACATGACGCCGATGGAGGATCCGGCCGCCTTCAATGCCCGGCTCGGAACGTTTCTCCGGGAACGGATCGTCACGGCGACTCCGGAGCGTCCCCTGGGGGCACCGTGACGGGGCGATCCTCCGCCTTGCCGTCCGTCTTTGGCTGACGAGGCCCGGCTCCACGCCCCCGTTCCTCCGAGCCATTGCGGTTGCCGCGCATCGAGCCCGGCCGATCCCCGCCGAATCCCCACCCCCCGGGCCAGCCCCGTCCTGACGGCGGAGCGGAGTCTCCGCGTCCCGGCGGAGCCGGCGGAAACCTCGACCGGGCATTGAAGCGGGCATAGCGGTCGAGCCATTCCAGCCGCTCGTGCGACTCCAGCGCCACGACCGCATGGCGATCGGCCGGATCGCGCCAGCCAAGCCAGCGGTGCCAAGATCGGGCCGCATCGACGAGCGTGCCGAGCTCCCCCTCCGGATCCCCTTCCCCCAGGGCCCTGGCGAGCTCGATGAGATCGTGACGCTCGGCGAGCGGCAACTCCTGGAACGTCTTCGCCGCATCGGAAAGCCGGCGACGCGACTCGGCGTCGATGTCTGCGACACGCTCGCGCCGCGCGTCGATTTCGCCGGCCGGCGTCTCGGGGCCGAAAGGCCCTTCCTGGAGGGCCTCGAGCGTCTCGTTGAGCTGCGGCCAGTCGTCTTCCTCGTCCGCCGAAGCCTGGGGGGCGTCGGGGCGTGATCCGGCGTCCGCCGCCCGCTCCTCGGGGGGGCGGCCGAAGGGGAAGCGGCGCGGCGGCGGGTAGTCGCGTTCGGCCACCGACTTGAGAAACGCCACCGAGCCCGCCTCCTGGAGCACACCGAGGTGCTCCACGACAGGGAGATACTCGAGGATCCGCTCGTCGGGGTCGGTGGTCGTGGCCCTGCCGATGACCAGCCCGATCCCGAGCGCCCCGACGACACACCCCACCGGCCCCCACCACGACCGCACCCGCGTTCTCCGGCTCGGTTTCGTCCTGGGGACGCTCCGGCCGGAAGCCGAGACGGCGGCCATCTCGATCGTCGTCGAGGCCAGGCTCGACGGCGCGGCGGAGGGAGCGAGGCCGTCGAGGAGGAGGCGAATGTCGTCGAGGGGATCAGCCGCGGGGTCTTCGTTCCCCGGCCGGCCCGAGGGGCCGCCGTCGGCTGGCGTCACGGCACAGCGGCTCATGGCGTCCCTCCGCCGGCCTCACCCGTGGCCGGAGCGCGGACGCCGTCGCGCTGATACGACTCGAGCGTGGCACGGAGTTGGTCCCGGGCCCGGAAGAGGAGCGACTTCACGGCGGGGACCGACAATCCCATCGCGGTCGCGATCTCCTCGTAGGAACAATGCTCGAACTTCGCCAACAGCACGGCCATCCGCTGGTTGTCGTTGAGGGAGGAGATCGCATCGCGAACCACCGACTGGAGTTCCTGCCGATCGGCCTCGCGGGCAGGACGCTCGCCGCTGGCGGCGACGGCGATCTGTTCCAGGCCTACGGTACTCGACGACGACGACGTCGACGGCGCGACTCCGTGCTCCATCCGCCGGTAGGCCCGTTGCCGAAGGTCGCTGGCCACGTTGTTGGCGATCGTGTGGATCCACGTGGAGAACTTCGCCGTCGGCCGGTATCCCTCCCGCGCCCGATAGACGCGGAGAAAGACTTCCTGGGCCAGATCCTCGGCGGTGGAATGATCGCCGGTGTGGTGGAGGAAGAGCGTGACGAGCCGGTCCTGCCAGAGCGCGAGCAGTTGCTCGAAGGCTTCGGCATCGCCGGCCTGCACCCGGAGCATGAGATCGGCGGAAGGATCAGCCGAGGTGGCCATGGAGCGAATCCCGGACCGTATCCCAGCCCGAAGCCGGAGCGCTATCCCCGGGCACGCGCGGGCCCTCGTGGACTGTTGACCTGAACGAGCCTGACCTTCGCAGACCCGCCCTTATCCGAGCTGCTGCAGTGGAGCGGAGGAGGATCGAACTCCCAACCTCGGCATTGCGAACGCCGCGCTCTCCCAGTTGAGCTACCGCCCCGTCGACGGCGGGCGGCTCCGCGGAGACGTCCACCAGGGAATCCGATCGTATGGCAGCCCGGAGGCGATGTCCAGCCTGCCGGTCCGGGGGCGCTACAATGGCGCCCGTCCCCCGGTTTTCCCCGCCATCCCCCCGGCCTCCAGCCATGCACGTTCCTCCGATCGTGGTCCGCGGTGCCCGCGAGCACAACCTCCGCGACGTCACCGTCGGGATCCCCCGCGGCCGGTTGGTCTGCCTCTCCGGGGTGAGCGGGTCGGGGAAATCGAGCCTGGCCTTCGACACGCTCTACGCCGAGGGGCAGCGGCGGTATGTCGAGAGCCTCTCCACCTTCGCCCGCCAGTTCCTCGGCCAGCTGCCACGCCCCGACGTCGACAGCGTCACCGGCCTCTCCCCGTCGATCTCCATCGCCCAAAAGTCGGCCGGGACCAACCCGCGATCGACGGTGGCGACGATGACCGAGATCCACGATTTCCTCCGCGTGCTCTACGCGCGCGTCGGACGCGCCCACTGCCCCGAGTGCGACGGCGTTCTCGAGGCCCAGCCGCGCGACGCGATCGTTGAGCGAATCGTCGCTCAGCGTGGCGGGCGGAGGATCCTCGTGCTCGCGCCGCTGGTGCGCGACGCGAAGGGGGAGCACCGCGATCTGTTCACCGACCTCGTCCGCCAGGGGTTCACCAGGGCCCGCGTCGACGGCCGCGTCGTCCGCGTCGAGGATCCGCCGCCGCTCGAGAAGCTCCTCAAGCACACGATCGAGGTCGTCGTCGACCGGCTCGTACCCGGAGACTCGACCCGCAGCCGGCTCGCCGAGGCGGTCGAACTCGCGCTCCGCACCGGCGGGGGAATGGTGATCGTGGCGGCGGAGCCGGAGGGGGATTCCACGCCCGCCGCGGCGCCGACAGCGCCGCGGAAAAAGAAGGCAAAGCGGAAGACCGGCGACGACGAGGACGAAGCGGCCGATCGGCCGGCCCAGACCGTCTCCGACGAGCTCGTTCTCTCCAGCCGCTACGCCTGCACCGCCTGCGGCGTGAGCTACGCCACGCCCGAGCCGCAGCTGTTCAGCTTCAACAGCCCGCAGGGTGCCTGCCCGGCCTGCGAAGGCCTCGGCGAAATCTACGGCATCGATCCCGACAAGCTCGTCACCGATCCGGCCAAGTCGCTCCGCAAGGGAGCCCTGGGGATCCTGGGGAGCTTCCGCGACATGCCGCGCTGGATGCGGCGTTTGTTCACGGGCGTCGCTGCCCACGCCGAAGCGAAGCGCAAGCTCCCCGCCGGCACCCTCCTCGACACCCCATGGGAGGATCTCACGCCGCTGCAGCGGCGGATCTGGCTCGAGGGAACGGGCCTCGAGGAGATCCGTCTGGCGTGGAAGCGGGGGAAGGCCGAGCGGGGGGCGAAGACCAGGTTCGAGGGGATCCTCTCGATGCTCGGCAACCGGTGGCGGAATGCCAAGAGCGGGATTCTCCGGCGGATGCTCGAGAAGCTCATGCGGATCACCCCCTGCCACGGCTGCCAGGGGGCCCGGCTCTCGCCGCAGGCCCGGGCCGTCCGGATCACCACCGCATCGAAGCCGGCCCGGGCGGCGCACGGCGCGGAGCTGTCGCTCGACCGGCTCTGCGGCCTCCCGATCTCCGACGCGCGGGAGTTCCTCTCCGATCTCACGCTCGACGCGACGCAAGGCGTGATCGCCACGGAACTCCTCAAGGAGATCCGCTCACGGCTCGATTTCCTCGATCAGGTCGGCCTCGGCTATCTGGCCCTCGACCGCAAGGCTCCGACGCTCTCCGGCGGCGAGAGCCAGCGGATCCGCTTGGCCGCGCAGATCGGCTCGGGGCTCTCAGGAGTGCTCTATGTCCTCGACGAGCCCTCCATCGGCCTCCATCCGCGCGACAACACCCGCCTGCTCGGGGCGCTCGAAGCGCTCCGTGACAAGGGAAACACCGTCGTCGTCGTCGAGCACGACGAGGAGACGATCCGGGCCGCCGACTGGGTCGTGGACTTCGGCCCCGGGCCGGGGAAGCGTGGCGGCGAGGTTGTGGCCGCGGGCACGCCCGACGACGTGGCGGCGAATCCACGGAGCATCACCGGAGCGTTTCTTGCAGGGCGCGACCGGATCGAGATCCCCGCCACCCGCCGGCCGCGCGGCGAACGGCGGCTGCGGATGGAAGGAGTGCGGCACAACAACCTTCGCGGCGTCGACGTGGAGATTCCGCTCGGGCTCCTCGTCTGTGTCACCGGCGTCTCGGGGAGCGGAAAGAGCTCGCTGGTCGGCGACGTCCTCGAGCCGGCGCTTCGTGAGAAGCTCGGCAGCGAGGCGGCGCGTCCGGGGGAGTTTACGGCGCTTGTCGGGGCCGACGAGCTCGACAAGGTGATCGTCATCGATCAGTCGCCGATCGGCCGCACGCCGCGGAGCAACCCGGCGACCTACGTGAAGGTGTGGGACGACATCCGCAACCTCCTCACGATGCTCCCCGATGCGAAGACGCGCGGCTGGAAGGCGGGCCGTTTCAGCTTCAACGTCGCCGGGGGGCGGTGCGAGGCCTGCGAGGGGAACGGCTCGGTGCGGCTCGACATGGACTTCCTCGCCGACGTCTGGGTGACCTGCGAGACCTGTGGCGGCGCGAGATTCTCCCGCGACACCCTCGAGGTGCGTTGGAAGGGGAAGAACGTCGCCGACCTCCTCGGTATGGAAATCGGCGACGCCCGGACCCTGTTCGCCGATGCCCCCGACATCGCCCGCAAACTCGAGACCCTCTGCGACGTCGGACTCGACTACCTCCATCTCGGCCAACCTTCCCCGACGCTCTCCGGGGGCGAGGCCCAGCGGGTGAAGCTCTCCCGCGAGCTCGCCAAGCGCTCGACGGGACGAACGCTCTACATCCTCGACGAGCCGACGACCGGGCTCCACATGGCCGACGTCCGCCAGCTCCTCGTCGTCCTCGAGCGGCTCGTCGACGCCGGCAACACCGTCCTCGTCGTCGAGCACAATCTCGACGTCGTGAAGCGGGCCGACTGGGTGATCGACCTCGGCCCCGAGGGGGGCTCCGGCGGGGGACGGATCGTCGCCGAGGGAACCCCGGAAAAGGTGGCCCGGGCGAAGGGATCGCAGACCGGCATCGCCCTCAAGGCGATCCTCGCCGCCGGTGCCGCGGCGCCGCCGGCGCGCCGGGCGCCGCGGCGGCGTGCCGCCGTCGATCCGGCGGCCCTCGAGCGCGACACCCTCGCGCGGATCACGGCCGCCTCACGGGATCCTGGCCCCGCTTCAATCGAGGTCCGCGGCGCCGCCCAGCACAACCTCAAATCGGTCGACGCCGATATTCCGCGCGGCGCCATGACCGTCTGCTGCGGGCCGAGCGGTTCGGGGAAGACGTCACTCGCCTTCGACACCCTCTACGCCGAGGGGCAGCGACGGTATGTCGAGAGCCTGAGCCCCTATGCCCGCCAGTTCGTCGGCCAGGTGCCGAAGCCCCTCTTCGAGCGGATCGACGGACTGTCGCCGGCCGTCGCGATCGAACAGCGGGCCACCGGGAGCACGCCCCGCTCGACGGTCGGCACGCTCACGGAGATGTACGATTATTTCCGCGTCCTCGGCGCCCGGTTGGGGAAGATGCACTGCCCGGAATGCGGCGTGCCGGTCGGGGCGCGGAGCGTCGATGAGACCGTCGCGCGGCTCCTTGGCCATCCACCGGGAACGCGGATGCTCCTCCTTTCGCCGGTGGAGCCGCGCGTCGGTCAATCCTCTGATGCCTTCTTCGCGGCGCTCAAGGCGGCCGGATGGGTCCGTGTGCGGATCGACGGGCGCACCGTCCATCTCGACGACAAACCGGCGCTCGACCGCAAGCGGAAGAACCGGATCGAGATCGTCGTCGACCGCGTCACCGCCGATCCCGCCTCCCGCAGCCGGCTCGCCCAGAGCGTCGAGGCGGCCTTCATGGCCGGCGGAGGCACGATGCTCGTGGCCAGGCAGGCCGAGGGGCACGGCGGCGAACCGCTCGAAGAACCCGACTGGCCCGTCGAGGTCCACAGTCGGTTGCTCGCCTGTCCGGGATGCGGCCGTGGCTTCAAGCCGCTCGAGCCGCGGCAGTTCTCCTTCAACAGCCCGCTGGGATGGTGCCCGCGCTGCGACGGCCTGGGAACGCGGACCGGCGTGGAGCATTCGGCGCTCGTCCGCGATCCGACGCTGTCGCTCGCCGACGGCGCCCTCGATCTCTGGCCGCAGCTGGCAAGCCCGGTCTCCCGGGCGATGCTCGTCGCGCTCTGCAGGGCGACCGGGCTGCCGACCGACATCCCCCTGGCGGATCTCTCCGGCCTCCAGCAGCGCGTGCTCTTCGAGGGGACGGGCGATCGCTGGATCGAGGTGCCCCATCCCGCCGGCGGCGCGAAGGATGCCGGCCCGTGGTTCGCCTTCCGCTTCAAGGGGCTCGAGCAGGCCTGCGAGGAGGCGGCCCGGCTCGTCGTCGGGCTCCGTGGCCGGGTCGACGCGGTCCTCGGCGAGGTCCCCTGCAGCGAGTGCGGCGGCAGCCGATTGGCCGATGTCGCCTCGGCGGTGACCCTCTGGGGCCGCCCCCTCGATGTCTGGTGCCGGATGCCCCTGGGGCGGCTCAAGGGGGAACTCGAAGGGGTGACGCTTGCCGACTCCGAGCGGAAGATCGCCGGCGATCTCCTCCGCGAGCTGCTCTCGCGGGTCACGTTCCTCGTCGACGTCGGCCTCGACTACCTCGATCTCGCCCGTCCCGCCGGCAGTCTCTCCGGCGGCGAGCTCCAGCGGATCCGCTTGGCGGCCCAGGTCGGCAGCGGCCTGACCGGCGTGCTCTATGTTCTCGACGAGCCGACGATCGGCCTCCATCCGCGCGACACCCATCGCCTCATCACGGCGCTTGCCAAGCTCCGCGACCTCGGCAACACGCTCGTCGTCGTCGAGCACGACCGCGAGGTGGTGGCGGCCGCCGACACGACGCTCGACTTCGGCCCGGGGAGTGGCCGCGAAGGGGGGAGGATCGTCGCCGAGGGCCCACCGGCACGCCTCGCCACTCTCCCCGAGAGCCCCACCGGCCCGTTCCTCGCCACCCGCCGCGCCTGCGATGTGGTCGTCGGGCGGAAGGAGCGCGACGGTCGCCGCGAGCCGACCGGCTGGCTCGAGATCCGCGGCATCCGCCACCGGACGCTCAAAGGCCTCGATGCCCGCATCCCCCTCGGTGTGCTCGCCGCCGTCACCGGCCCGAGTGGGAGCGGCAAGACGTCGCTGGTTCTCGAGGTGCTGTGGAGGGCGCTGGCGCGCCGGCTCCATGCCGCCCGCGAGCAACCGGGCCACCACGACTCGATCAAGGGAATGGAATCGATCGACAAGGTGATCCTCGTCGATCAGGAGGCGATCGGCTCGACGCCGGGCTCGACCCCCGCCACCTACACCGGCGTCTTCGACCACATCCGCCAGCTGTTCTCGAAGGTGCCCGAGTCGCGCACCCGCGGCTTCACGCCGCGGACGTTCTCCTTCAATGTGCCCGGCGGACGCTGCGAGGCCTGCGAGGGGCTCGGCCAGCGCCGCGTCGAGATGCACTTCCTCCCCGACGTGTGGGTGGAGTGCGAGGCCTGCCGAGGGAGCCGCTACTCATCCGAGACGCTCCATGCGAAGTGGCACGGCAAGAGCATCGCCGACGTCCTGGCGATGAGCGTCGCCGACGCCGCCCGGCTCTTCGAGGGGGTGCCGCAGGTGTCGCGGATTCTCGCCACGCTCGTCGATGTCGGCCTCGGCTACGTCACGCTCGGTCAGCCCGCCCCGCAGCTCTCCGGCGGCGAGGCCCAGCGCGTGAAGCTCTCGCGGGAGCTCGCCAAGCCGGGCACGGGGAGCACGCTCTACATCCTCGACGAGCCGACCACCGGGCTCCACTTCACCGACATCGAGAAGCTCCTCCATGTCCTCGAGCGGCTCGTCGACGCGGGCAATACCGTCCTCGTCGTCGAGCACAATCTCGAGGTCATCGCCGCGGCCGACCGGGTGATCGACATGGGCCCCGAGGCGGGGGATGGCGGCGGACGGATCGTTGTCGAAGGGCCGCCGGAGGACGTGGCGATCCATGCCGCCCGCTGGCGGGCGGCGGGTGGCGCCGAAGCTCAGCGCGGCCGCCCCGGAAACGGCCCGGGCTCCGCCGGCCCGGCGGCGGGGAGTGAATCACTCCTCCGCAGCCACACCGGCGAAGCCCTGGAACGCTTCGGCCTGCCGGGCCTCGCCGGCCCGGCACCCGCCCCGACTACCAGCGGCTCTCGAGGCCGAACTGGACGCCGTTGAGGAACACACTGCCGTTGGTGTTGATCGTGGCGGTGTTGTTGAGGACGTCGGTGGTGTTGAGCTGATCGACCGGCACGGCGACCCCGGAGAGCCAGAAGAAGTTGTAGCCGGTCCGCCAGGCGAGCCAGTCGGTCATCTGCCAGGTGCCGAAGATCCCCAATTCACCGAAGAAGGCCGTCTGCTGGGCGGAGGCGGAGAGAGGACCGAGATCCCCCTCCGAGTAGCCGCTCGTGTGCTGGACGGCGTTGTTGAGGAACACACCAGCCTTGCCGACGGCGTTGAATCGGATCGGACCGCCATTGTTCCAGAGCATCACGTCAGCACCGGCCTGACCACCGTAGAGGTCGTTGATGGTGTTCGTCGTGATCCGCTCCGCCTGCTCCAGCGGCGTCGGGGCAGTCGTTCCGTAGGTGTCGAGGAGCTGCAGTCCCTGGTTCCATTCCACCCAGCGGAATCCACCGAGCCAGGTGACCGGCCCGCACGTGCGGCGGCGCCAGTTCAACTCGGCACTCATGATCGAGGCGTTCGTCGTCGCCTGCGCCCAGTCGATGTCCTGGAAGCCGGGGGAGTCGGGCGGCCGGAAGCCGGCGAGGAAGTTCTGCTGGTAGGCACCGGCGGTGTGCGGCGTCGACTGTTCGCCGTTGAAGGGGCGAACGTTGAAATAGTTCCCTTCGACCGAGTAGATGTTGTCAAGGTTGAAGAGCACCCCGATCCTTGGCCCGGCCGCCGCCTCGTTGGCCGTCTGGTTGATGTCCAGGGCGGTCGTCGGCAGCGTGTCGGGGGGGGGGAAGGGATTCGGCTGGGTCGTGGTCGACCTCGTGTTGAGGTAGAGCGGACGACTGCCGATGTTCCCCTGCCAGAGGAACAGCGCGTCGGTCTGCACGACCCACCGGGGCGACACAGGCCGCAAGAGCCCACCGCCGAAGTCGACCGGGCCGCTCCAGGTGCTGAAGCCGCCATCAGCCCCGCCACCATAGGGAATGACGCCGGGCTCAGCGCCGGGATAGACGCCATCGACCCGGGGGACGGCATCGACAGTCGCCGCCGAGTCGTAGCCGTCAAACCCGCCGGAGGCATCGCCGAAGCCGAGCGTCGGCTCCTGCGGCCCCGGGTTGAGCACCGAGGTTTCGACCGGCTCGACGACCTGATCCCCCTCGCCATCGAGGAAGCTGTCGAAGCCCCCGGCCGTCGCGGCAGCCGGAGCGGCCACGGACAAAAGAAGCGCCGTGGCCGTCAGGCCGAGGCCAGTCGTGTTGCGGAGCGTCCGGGCAAGGCCCGTACAACCGGCAACCCGCACGCCACGCGGAGAACCCGCCCGATCCTGCCAAGCGTTCATGACGTCGTGATCCTCCCAAGGAAATCGGTTCCCCAGGTTTTTCGACTGACGGTCATGCTGGTCGTGACTCTCGATCCTCAAATGCCGGTCACGGCGACCGGGCGCTTCGGGTCGAATACACAAGCCCTGCGGGCAGATCCGTGCTCGACGCCCGCTCGCGGAGCCACGCATTCCCTCCCAAACATCCCAGGCCTCCGGGACGACGGGAAATCCGATCGTCGGCCGGAGAAGCTGGGGGGAATGAGCCGACGGTTCCCCGGGGGATCGGCCTGGGAATCTTTCCCAAGTCCGATGCCCGCCGGGGAGCCATTCGCTCGAGACAGGATCAGGCCCCGAAGGGATTGATCGGACCAGCCTCCGCCGACCAGGCCCCTTGCCCCAGCGACGTCACGGCCGCCACGCGGAAGAGGTGACCGAACCGGGTGACGAAGCCACCGACCTTCGCGGTCGTCGCCGTCGGGGAGACGCCGGCCGGCCACTTGGCCGTCACCCACGCCGCCCCGGCCCGGTTGACGCGGTACTGGACGACGTAGCTCGTGATCGGCATCCCGCCGGTGTCGGTCGGGGCCGTCCAACTCAGCGTCACCGTCCCTCTCGACGCCACGCCCGACAAGCCCGTTGGCCCGGCAGCCTTGCCGATCGGCGTGACGAGCGTCGACTCGACCGAAGGCGCGGAGAGCCCGGCCCCGTTCTTGGCGGTGACCCGGAAGGCGTAGGTCGTGCCGTTGAGGAGGTTCGCCACAACCGCCGTAGTAGCCGCCGTCACGCTGTCGGCGTAGACGATCCACGCAGCGTCGGTCGACTTGCGGTACTCGATGACGTAATCGACGATCGCCGAGCCGTTGCTCGTCGCCGGAGCGGTCCAGGAGAGGTTGACGACCTTGTCGCCCGCCCTCGCCACCACATTCGTCGGCTGGGTCGGCGCGGCGATGACGGTGACGGCATTGGAGATCGCCGAGGCGGCACCGACCCCGAGCGGATTGACCGCCGACACGCGGAAGACGTACGTGCTTCCGGTGCTCAGACCGTTGATCACGATCCCCGCCGCCGGAGAGGCGGTGTGGGGATGGCTGGTCCACGCCACGTCGGTCGTCTTGCGATACTCGATACGATAGTCGGTGAGCGCCACGCCGCCGGTCTCGGTCGGGGCGGTCCAGCCGAGGTGGACCTCCGCACGCACGCCCGCCGTCGCCACCGGTGCCGAGGGAACCCCCGGCAATCCCATCACGACGACGGGGCTTGTTTCGGCGGAGGCCGCCGAGCTCCCGAAGCCGTTCTTCGCCGTGACGCGGAAGGTGTAGGTGACGCCGTTGGTCAGTCCGGTCACCGTACCGGAGGTCAGCGGAGAGACACCATCGGCAAAGGTCGTCCAGGTCGCGGCCCCAGCGGCCCGGTATTCGAGGACGTAGTCGAGGATCGGCAGCCCACCGTTGGAGGCCGGGGCATTCCAGGTCAGGCGTGCCTGCTTGTCCCCACCGATAGCGACGACCGCGAACGGCACGGTCGGCACGGTCACCGGCATGACCGGATCGCTCGTGTTCGACGCCGGCCCGATGCCGGCCGCATTCACGGCCGTCACCCGGAAGAGGTAGTTCGTGCCGTTGGCAAGCCCGGTGACATTGGCCGTCGTGGCATTCGAGGCCACTCGCGGGAACCGAGTCCACGTGATGGAGGGGCCGTCGACCTTGTACTCGATGATGTAATTGCTGATCGCGCCGCCGCCGTCGTTCCCCGGGGCCCGCCAAACAAGCGCCACGCTGGCGTTGCCGGGCGTGGCCGAAACGATCGCGGGGGCACCCGGGATCGTCATCGGCGTGATCGGCGTCGTCACCGCCGTCGCCCCGAAGCCGACCGGGTTCACCGCCGCCACGCGGAAGAAGTACGGCGTGCCGTTGGCAAGCCCTGTGACGACGATCGACGTCGCCGTCGATGCGGTATGCGGAACGGTCGTCCACGGCGTGCCGACCCGCGCCTCGCGGTACTGGATGAGGTAGTCGGAGATCGCACCGCCGCCATTGGAGGCAGGCGTCTGCCAGGCGAGCGTCACCTTCGTGTCACCGAACGTGCCCACGAGATTCAGCGGCGCGGAGGCGGTCGTCATCGGCACAAGCGGGCCGGCGACGTTGCTCAGCGGGCTGCTTCCGGCGGCGTTCACCGCGCTGACGCGGAACTCGTACGACGCCCCGTTGGTGAGCCCGGTCACCGTAATGGCGCTGGCCGCGGTGGGAGCGTGGGCAAACGTCGACCACGTCGCCGACGTCGTCAGGCGGTATTCGACCACTGCATCGGTGATCGCCGCGCCGCCGTTGTCGGCCGGCGCGGTCCAGGTGAGGGCGACGCTCGAGTCGCCGCGGACGCCTGAAAGCGCCGTCGGTGCGGTCGGCACCGTCATCGGTGTCACCGGGCTCGAAGGCGTCGACCAGGCCCCCAGGCCGTAGGAGGTGATCGCCGCGACGCGGTAGGTGTAGGTCGTCCCATTGACGAGGCCGGCCACCGTGGCGGAGGTCGCCGTCGACACGGCATCAGCCACCACGGTCCAACTCGAGCCCCCGTCGAGGCTCGACTGGATCTGGTAATCGGTGATCGCCGAGCCGCCATCGCTTGCCGGGATCGTCCAGCTCAGATTGACCTGGGCATTGCCCCCCACCGCGATGAAAGCGAGCGGTGCCGAAGCCGGGGCCACCGGTGTGATCGGCCCGGCCACCGAGGAGAAGGCCGAGTCGCCGACGGCATTGGTCGAGGCAACCTGGAACTCGTAGGCCGTGCCGTTGGAGAGCCCGGTGACCTGGGTGCTCGTGCCGGTGATCGGCGCCAGCGGCGAGAAGGTCTGCCAGGTGCCGCTGCCGACGGCGCGGTACTGGACGACGTGGTTGATCACCGTCGAGCCGCCGTTGAAGCCAGCGGTCCAGGAGAGGCTCACCAGCGTGTTACCGACCCGGGCCGTGAGCCCGGTCGGGGCGTCGGGGGTGGTCATCGGCACCACGACGATCGACACGGTGCTCGGGTTTCCGGCGCCGTATTCGGTGACCCCGCTGACGCGGAAGACATGGCTGACGCCGTTGGCGAGCCCGGTGACGGTGATGGTCGTGGCGGTCGACGCCGGATGGGCGAAGGTCTGCCACGACGCGCCGCCATCGACACTGTATTCGACAAGGAAGTCGGTGAGCGGAGCCCCACCGGTGAAGGTCGGGGCGGTCCAGGCGAGCGTGGCGCTCGCATTACCACCGTTGGCGACCAGGTTTGTCGGGGCGCCGGCCGGGGCGAGTGGCTTGACCGGAGCCGACGGCGCCGACCAGATCCCGTCGTCGAGGCCCGTCGTCTCGTTGACGGCGTTGCGTGCCTGAACGCGGAAGACGTAGACCGTGCCGTTGACCAGGCCGCTGACGGTGGCGGTCGTGGCTGGGGAGAGACCGTCGTTGACCAGCGTCCAATTGAGACCGCCGTCGGTCGACACCTGGATGTTGTAGTCGAGGATCGGCGTGCCGCCGATCGACTTCGGCGGATCCCACGACAGCGTCACCAACGAGTCGCCGCGGGTACCGACGACGTCCTGCGGGGCGGTCGGGATGTCGGCCAGGGCGATCTGGAACGACGTCGAGCCATCCTGCTTGTTGGGGAGGAGCGTGTTGTTGGCCCGGTCGATAAGGAGGCCGGCGACGGTCGCGGTCGCGGCCCGGGTGGTGGCGGTGATCGTGTACGTCCCGAGCGGGAAGGCCGAGATCGACTCGAAAATCACCTGGTTGGAGTTCTGCAGATAGCGGAAGAGATAGTCGACCCCGTTGGTAAGCGCCACCCCGTCACGGGTGACGAGGAACGCCGCGGAGGTGACCGTCGACTTGTCGATCCCCACCCCCTGGTCGTCGATCTGGAGGACGAACCGGGTGATCCCCAGCCCGTCGGCCCGCTCGAGGCGGATCGCGTCGGCCGCGCCGTCCCGATCGATCGGGGTGACGGGATTGCCGTCAATCGGATTGACGATGACGAGCGTCGGCTGGACAAAATCGACCCGGTCGATCGCACCGCGATCCTTGAAGACGTTGCTGCCGAGGCCCGGGGCACTGGCCACCGAAGGCTCGTCGCCACGGAGCTGGCCGTAAAGATCGAGGTCGGGGGCCAGCATCGGCGACTGCGCGATCCCCAGCGGGCTCTTCACGGCGACATATTCGCTGCGATCCTGGAGGGAGTTGACCGAGCTGTCGATCGCCTCCGACCCGGCGACAAGGTAGAAGTTGCCGCCGGAGGCGTTGACGAACGGATTGCCGGAGAGGGAGATCGGCGAGCTCTCATTGGCGCCCGTGACGGCCGTTCCCACCTGCCAGTAGGCCGAGGCCCCGATCACCGTCCGCTGGTTACCGGCGCCGTCGAATTGCGACGTGCCGTCGACGGTGACGCCCTTGGAGAGATTGGCGAAGAGGTTGTTGAGGATCGTCGGCGCGGCGTTGTCGCGGACCTCGATCCCCGTCCCGTTCGACGAGCCGCCCCAGATCGTGTTGTTGACGAGGCGACCGAATGGCACGGCGCCGGCCGAAGCGCCGGTCCTCCCGGCATCACCGGCGAACAGGATGCCGACCCTGCCAGCGTTGGCGATGACGTTGTTGACCGCCACGGCCCCGGCGACGAGGCCGGGGTTGTTGAGGACGGCGAGATTCCGCACCGGGCCAGGGTTCGGCAGGCCGTTCCCGGCGTCGCGCGACCCGGCGGTGATGCTGATGCCGTAGGTGGCCGCCTCGGAGATGAGGTTGTTGGCGATGACGAACTGCCCCTGCGTCCGCACGTGGTTGGAGTCGCCGATCGTGCCGATGTTCATCGTCGGCGGATCGACCGTAATCCGGAAGTCGTCGAGGACGATCCCACCGGCCGTCCGCAGATCGACACCAAGAGCGAGGTTGAGCTGCGTCCTACCGGCCTGGAAGAAGCCGATCACGGTCGTCGCCGAGAACGTCACGCCGCTGGCCGCGAGGTTGAGCCGGACCTTGCTCCACTCCCCCTGGGTGTTGCCGAGGGCCCCGATCGTCGTCCAGGTGACGCCGTTGTCGACACTGATCGCCACGCCGTCGCCGGAGGGGAGCACTTTCTGGAGGCCCACCGTAGGCGTCGTGAACGTCGGCGGGAGGGCCTTGTAGGCCTGCGCGGGAAGCGTGAGATACTGGAACTCGAGCGTCGCCTTCGGTTGGCCGGCAAGGTCGACCGTCCAGGCGAGGAGATTGTTGGTGACGTTCGCTGAGGAACTCGAGTCGAGCAACGCGACGTTCGTACCGGCTGGTGCCTCCAAGTCAGCGAGCGTCGGGTCGATCCACCGGATCCGACCGTTGCCCGCCTCCGAGATTGCCCCGCCGGCGCCGTCGACGAGATTCACCTCGAGCACCTTGGCCGGGGCCGAAGGCGCCTGGACGAGGCTGTCGTTGGTGTCGATCGTGCCGAAGATCGTGATGTCCCGGGCAGCGTCGTCGAGCTGCACGGCATACTCCGTGCCGCGACGAATCTCGAGGTTGTATTCGCCCGAGAGCGACTGTTGCGGGTAGGTCTTACCGACCGGGGTGGCGACACTGAACATCGTCGTGGCACCGGTGGCGCCGGTCACCATCTCGCCGCGCTCGGCGAAGCCGACGATGATGTCGTCGACGAAGAAGCCTTCGTGATTGTTTCTCTGGCCACGCTCTGGGCTATTCCAGTCGCCATCGGTGCCCGCAAGCCCGTCGATGTCGTTGAGATCCCGGTTGGCCGTGTCATAGAAGTTGAGCTTGTCGCCGGCGACGAGCGTGACGCTGCTCGAGAGCGTCACCTGTGTGCCGCTGGTGATCGCCTGCACGGTCGGCGATCCAGTGATCCCCGGACCGGTGACGACCATCCCGAGCCGCAGCCCGGAGACGCTGTCGAGTGTCACGGTCGTCCCAGCGGCCGAGGCGACCGTCTTGATCTCGTCGGCGGAGGTCCGCTTCGCGGCGGCATCCATCTCGCCAGCCGTGCTGAAGTCGAAGCGGAGCTGGATGTTCGACCTTCCCGCCCAGGCTCCCAGGTCGACGCGGGCCTGCCGCCAGCTGCCGGTGGAATCGAACAACTCCTGCACCGACTGATTCGTCGCGGTGCCTGCCGCCGACGACGCGCTGATCGTGTTGGGGAGTTCGGCATTCACGTCGTCGAGCGCCGACTTCACGCCGTTGTTGGTCGCGATCACTTCCCACGTCAAGCCGTTGTCGACGGAGATGAACACCCGCGCGCTATCGCGCATCGTGTTGTTGTCTCGGTCGCCTTGGGCGTTTTGCGTGTCGAGGAAGTAGTTGAAGTAGAGCGTCGGCTTGTCGGTAAGGGCGTAGCCAGCGAGGCTGAAGGCGTTCGTGACAAGGCTCCCCTGCGCGCCACCGGGAAGATTGTAGTTGTTGCCGATCTCGGCGTTGCCCGTCAGCTCTTCCTGCCAGTTGTAGGCCCCATTCCCACTAACTCCGTACTGCCCGTTGACGCCGGCCGGGTTGAAGCCAATGTAGGTGTTGCCGCCATCGTTGTTGTACTCCTCGAGGCCAAAGTACATGCTCGTGCCGCCGACCTTCGCATCATCGCTGGTGCGCGAGTTGTCGGGCGTGCCGTTGATCCCGTGGCCAGGATCGGCCGCACCGACACTGTCGTTCGAAAGGTCGCCGCGACGGGTCGTCGGGTGCCAGAGATTGACGTCCAGCGGCGAGAAGGCGAGGCCTGTGGCCCCGCCAACGGTCGGCCTCGAAATCGACGCCTCGGGAGCGCCGTCACCGTCGTTGTCGAACACGTTCTCCAGCAATTTCCTGTTGGCGACGTCGATGCACACCAACCGACCGGTGTTGGTGATCGCGAAGAACATGCCGGCATAGCGGCCGCTCTCAAGATTCATCGGCGCCGCTGCAAGACCTTGAAAGCCAGTCGTGCCGTCACCAAGCGCGGCAAGGTCTGGCGCGAAATCCGCCAAGAGCGTCGCATCTCCGCTACCGGCAGCGACGGTGTAGAACTGCCCGCCGGCGCTGACGCCGAAGAGCGTACCGGAGTTGTCGTTGCGGAACTGAAGCCCGGTCGTGAGGCCGGTGATACCGGCGCCCTTGATCTCGCCCTTCTGGCTGTACGGCGGGTCGTCCTTGTTGAACGCCGCGTTGCCGCTCGTCCGCCCCCAATAGAGATACGACGTCGCTCCACTCCGCACCGAATAGAAGATGGCGTTTTCGTATTTCCCGACCTCGGTACGGCCGATCGTCATCGCATCGACGGAGTTGCTCGTCAGTTTCCAGAAGTCCTCGACGGCCGGCGTAGCGGGCACGTCCGGGATCGCGTCCCCGGCGTCGGAGAGCACTGCACCGGTTCCCGTGTCGATCTGCCGCAGATGGCCGACATTGCCGGTGTCGTCGTTCTGTCCGAAGTACTGGAACAACCTCCCGTCGGGACGCATGTCGATATCACCAACCTGCCCATTACCACTGTATCCCTCGCGGATCGTCGTCACCCTGCCGCCCCTGAGCGCATTGCCGGTGTAGAGGCCGTCCCCCGTCGTCACGAAGAGCGGCACATCGGCGAGCGTGAAGGCCCGGACGTTGGCCGAGAGTTGCTGCGCCGTGCCAACGTTGATGAGCGGTCCCTGGGTCGGCTTCACCTCGAGGCCGGTGGAGGTGTAGCCCGTCGAGCCGATGTGATCTTCGATGACCCGCTGCACGGAGTTGACCGGCTCCAGACGCACCAGCGCGTTGGTGGCGCCACTTCGGAACGTGGCGTCGAGGGCACTCGGGAGTTGGGCATTGGAGGTGATCGCGACGTAGTACTTCGTTGGACTCGCCGGCGTCGCCCCCGCCGGGAGCTGCACGCTGCCGATGAAGGGATCGAGCTTGCCGACGGAACCACGGGAGAGATCCTTGAAGTCGTTCCCCTGCCCGGCGCCGGGTTGGTCAGCGGCGACGTTGGAATCGCGGCCGACGTAGATCAGCCTGCCGGTCGCGTCGAACACCGACATCGTCAAATCGCCGCGGAACCCGTCGGCGTAATCGATGTCGAGAACCGTCGCCCAAGTCTTGCCGCCGCCATTGACACCGCTGATCGCCTGGATCCCGGCGTAGTCGAGGGAGAAGGTGTACCAGCGAACGTCGGTCGGAGACGCGACGGTGCCCGCCAGGCTGATCGTGTTTTGATCACTCTGAAGGAGCTTACCGATATCCTGTGCCTCGATGAACGTCCTGTTCGTGTTCAGCGCGATCTCGGAGGCGGTGCCCGCCAGGAGCGAGTTGCGCGGCAATCCCTGAACGTCGATGCCGGTGGTGGCAAAGCGGATGTCGGCATACTGAACCGTCGAGCCGGGAATCTGGTCGCGCTGCTGGAGACGGACACGGAGCTCGTAGAAGCCGCTCGTGGCCCCCGTCTTCACATCGGGATCGGTCAGCGCCGCTTCGTAGGCCGTCTTCGTCGCCGTCGGCGCGACGTTGGGCTGGCTGCGGACGCGGACGAAGTACGTGTTGAGGCTGCCGTTACTGCCGGGGAGGACCGCCCGGAAGCCGGCATCGCGGGGGTTGACCGTGTAATAGTCGTTGCCGCGGTAGGCATCTTTCTGGAGCGGCAAAGCGCCGTGATCGCCTGTAGCGGTGTAGCCGAGGGTCCCCAGGGAAAGATTCCCGAAGGAGTAATCCGCCTCGATGCGCGTGGTGGCAGAGCCGACGGAGGCCGACCAGGTGAAGGTCACGAGCCCGGTGTCACGGTCGAGCGTCGCGGAGAGCACTCTCGTGGCCGGGGCACCGATGGCCGTAAACGTGAACGTGCCCGCCCGATTGACGGTGAACGTCTGGATGGCGGTGTTGCCGCGGTAGATCACGCCGCCGAGCGTGCCGGGAAGAATGTTGCCGTTGCCGAGCTGATAGCCGACACTCGTGCCGGCCGACGGATTGACGATCACTTCGCCGGTCACTGAGCCGGTGTCGGTTTGGCTGTCGGCGGAACGGGCGAGGACCTGGCCCGAGGCGTCGAGGAGTTCGAGCATCGTGTCGAGGGCGGCGGACGTCTTGTCGAGGTCGAGCCACACTTCCGACCCGGCGTAGCCGGTGAAGCTGTAGATGTCGACGTCGGTCGGGTCGTCGGTGGCGATCGTGCCGCGGACAGCGAAGCCGTCGCGCCGGTTATCGTCGCTCGACTTGTTTTGGACCGATTCCGACGAGGCCGTGCCGGTCGTGAACGTCGGCGCGAGGACACCGAGCACCTGCGCGGCATCGGGAACCTGATTGATGTCGACGAGGTTCGTGAACGGTTTCTCGGCCTCACGGACGATGGCGACGTTGGTGTCGTTGGAGAGCGGGAGGAACTTCAGGCTCCGCCAGCTGCCGGCCACGGGGGCCGTCGCCGTGGCGTCGATCCAAGCCCGGCCGTCGTTGTTGGTGTCGGTGACGGTGCGGCCGAGCGGGTCGAGGCTCGCGCCGACCGTGTCGTCGTAGAGGCTCGTGAGCACCACCGGGTATCCCGGTGCCCCGACGATCTGGATCGTGCCGCCGATCCGGTCGTCGATCTCGCCCGGCGTGCCGGTGGCGGTGAAGCCGGCGTTGAGCCCGTCGAGCTTGACCACGAGGCTCGCCCCGGCCTTGCTCTCCAGCCGCAGGCTCGTGGCCGTGTGAAGATTGTCGACGACGATCTCATCCCGGAGGACGTGGACGTGATCATCGTCGTCCCAGACGCTGTCGACCGTGATCTGACCGCCACGCACGACCACACCGCTCACCGGCGCCGCGTAGCCGGCCGTGCCCGCCTTCGGCAGATAGTCGTCGGCCGCGGAGTAATTGACCGAGTAGCCCATGTCCTGGAATGCCCCCACCGTGAGCCGGGTGAGGGGATTGATGCCGGCGTTGAGGAAGCCGGTAAGGAGCTCGGAGCCGAAAGTCGCCTCCGACCAGTGCGCGAAGGCGGTGCCTGCGCCGCCGCCCCCCTCGAGGGGCACGGAGGTCGCCGTGGCGTCGAACGTATTGCGGTACTCTTGCAGCGCGTTGGCACCGACGTACCGCACCCCCGAGATCAGGTTGAGCAGGTTGCTCACGTTGGTGAAGCCGAGCGCGTGGCCGATCTCGTGGGTGAGGATCGTGACGAGTTGGCTGCTCGTGGCGTCGGCCATATCGACGCCGACCTCGGCCTTGTAAGGGAGGAACGGATTCCTGTCGTTCGCCGCACGGAAAGCCGTCGGACCGGCGTTGGCAAGCGTGCCTCCGGAGCCGTCGCTGCCGGCCGAGCCGAGGAGTCCCGGCTGAACCCGGATGACGATGTCGTCGATGACGGTACCGTTGCTGTCCCGCACCGAGGTGAGGTCGCCGGTGATCACCGTTTCCCAGCGGAAGGCCGCCGCCGCCATCGCATCCCTGATCGCCTGTGACACACCGGCGGCGAAGTCGAGGGTGATGTCGAAGGCCCCCTTCTGCCGGTCGGTGGCGTAATTGATCTTCGTCGAGATCCGGTTGTCGCGGAGGAGCGGGCCGACGTTGTCGTCGTATTCGACAAAGCGGTCGATTTCGCCGGTGCTCCGACCGTAATCGGGCATCGCCCGATCCGACATCGCGTTGGCATTGACGCTGATCGTGGCGCCGGAGTTGTCGCGGAAATCGTTGCCGACGATCACCGGCTGAGCGGCACGGACGAAGACGGTCGAATCGTCGTTGCTGCCGCGGGCATTGCGATCGGTGGTCGACCGCCCCGAGGCATTGAACTCGATCCGGCTGTTGGCGAGACGCAGCTCACCCTGCTGAACCTCGAAGGCATCGAAGCGGTCGAAGCCTCCCTCGATCGCCGTCAGGCCGCCGGCATAGGCCACGTAGGCGTTGTCGATGCTCGCCTTCGATCCAGCCTGGATGATGATCCCGCCCCAGTCGCCGGCGGAGCGCACGTCGGGAGCGTTGCCATTGGTGTCGAAGGTCGAGCCGGCACCGAAGCGACTGTCGGCCAGGCTCGTGAAGATCACCCGCTGCTCGGCGGTCCCTTCGGCGATGAGCTGCGCGTTGCCACGCTCGAGCTCGATCCGCGATCCCTGGAGCTTGACCACGACGCCGTGGTCGACCTGCAGGCGCCCCGTCGCCCGAGCCTCCGGCCTGCCTGTCGCCTCGTTCAAGAGATATCCGCCGGCGCCGCCGGCGAGGATCAGATTCTCTTGGATCACATAGACGATGTCGGTGCTCTTGAAGCGGGCCGGCACGTCGAGCTTGTCGATCGGGCTGCCGAGCGCCGTGCGAATGCGGACGAAGAGTCCGTTGATCGTGTTGCCGAGGAGCCGGTTGCCACGGACTTCCGGTCCGTAGCGGCCGTCGGCGTCGAGGAAGGCATCGGGATCGGCAGAGATTGCCGCCCCGGCGCTCGAGAAGATCTCGTTGAAGGCGAGCGTCGGGCGGGTGCTTTCGACATGGATCGGGGCGAACGACTGGAGCTCCGAGTCGACGAACACGTTGCCGCCGCCGTACTTCAGCGACGCCAGGCTGATCGTGTTGAGGAACACCTTCCCGGTGGGGGAGTCGGAGTCGCGGCGGAGAACGAGGCCGCCCCACTGGCCCCCCTGCACCGCCGGCCCGACGCCGTCGCTGTCGCCGCCGAGCGTGTCATCGTGATACGAGGAGAACTTCACCCGCCCTGTCGGCGTGCCGAGGACCTGGAGCGCGGCCCCGGCCCGGGAGACGAGCCCGGAGGAGCTGCCGACGTTGATGACGGCGGCGCGGAGCTTGAGCGCCGCCCCTTCGTCGACCATCACCGTCACGCCCTTCGGGACATTGAACGTCGCCCCGTCGGCAAGCGCCGTCCCGGACAGCGCGGTGCCGATGAGGTAAGGCTTGTCGTCGAGGATCGAGGCATCGTTGCCGGTGTTGCCGAGGATACGGATGATCCGCGTCGCGGGCGTGACCGCGGCAAGCGCCGCGGTGATCGTCCGGTAGGGGCTCGACAGCGTGCCGAAGGTGAGCCCGGCGGTGGGGTTGGTGGCCGTGGCGTTCCTGGAGAGCGTGAACTGTGTCGGGCTGACGATCGCGGCGACCGTCGCCCCGGCCGGGATCCCGATGCCGACGACCACCCGACCTTCGACGAGATCGGCGGTGCTGGCGACGGTCACCGTGGGAGAGCCGGTGACGATCGACGCGGCGGTGTTGACCGCTGCCTTGTCGACCCAGATCGTGCCGGCCGACCCGGCCGTGTTGAACCAGAAGTTGAAGGCGCCGCCGACCTTGCCGTCGCGGTCGCCGTCGAACGCCGTGCCGGTGGCATCGACGATCGTGTTGGCGACGTCGGAGATCGGCGTGAAGTCGATCTTCAGATCGTAGGCGCCGTCCGAACGGCCGCCGTAGCCCGAATCGATCACCTCGGGATTGAAAGCCGTGTTTCCAGTCGACGTCACGGCGAGGAAGTAGGTCCCCGCCTGAAGGTCGAGGCCGACGAACGAATCACGCCCGTAGTAGTCGTCGTTGCGGGCTACGAGGGTGCGCACCCCGGCCACTTCCTTGTAGAGCGTGAGGACGGTGTCGAGCTGGCTCTTCGCCGCCTGCCCCTGGCGGGCCACGATCGTCTGCGCCGAGAAGGTGCCGGCGGTGTCGAGGGAGAACTTGTAAACGTCGATGTCCGACCCGGTCTTCGGGTAGAGGACGTTGAGGTGGACGATGTCGTAGTCGTAGGGAAGGATGTTCTCCCCGATCGCGGTCGGCGGCGACGACTCTCCCGCTCCCATCACCGACGGAATGTCGTAGGCGTGGCCCAAGCCGATGGCGTGGCCGATCTCGTGCATAGCGACGCTGTACCAGTATCCCCCGTACTCGCTCTGTCCCCAGTCGATGACGGAGTTCATCACGACGCCTCCCGGGCCCCCCATGCCGGCGATGGAGCCGGTGGGGGCGTTGGGATCGAGGGCCCGGATGTCGCCGGTGGCGATGGTGATGCCGGCCGAGGCCGTCTCGATGAAGCGGATCCCGGCACTGAGGCTGAAGAGGGTGAAGATCTCGCGGGCCCGCTGCTTCTGCTCCTCGGTGATCGCGTTGAAGAGCGTATTGCCCTGGGGATCGACGCCGTAGACGTCTTGGAAGTTGTAGCGCACGACCTTCATCTGACTGGCGGGATCGGTCGACGAATCGGGCATGCCGTGGGATTCGAGGCCGTTGCCCACAGGAATGTCCCGATGGCCGGGCTCGTCGGTCGTGCCTGGCTGACTCGGGAAGAGGAGATTGCCGGCCGGCGTGGCGATCGTCGGTCGGACGTTGATCGACCCTGCCACCGACTGCCCGGCCAGGCCGATCGTGCCGAGCGCCGTGGCGGTGGAGAAGCTGGAATTGTCGTCGGAGGATCCGACGGCGACGGTCGACCCGAGGGCCAGTCTGTAGCCGCCACGCGTCGTGCCGCCGGCGGCGCCCGCGCCGGTCGTGGGGTTGTAGGCCGCGTTCCCCACGCTCGAGATGCCGACGTAGAACATCCCCGCGGGGGCGACGAAGGACACCGTGCGGGCCGTCCCCGCGGCGGCGGCGGTGCTGACCGCCACCTCGTTGCCGGAAGAATCGAAGAGGCGGACGAGCGGCGCAAGCGAAGCGTCGGGCGTGATCGCGACATTGATCGTGCCGGCCGCCGTCAGGCTCAACCGATAGAGATCGACGTCGTTGGCCAGATCGGTGCCGTCGCCGAGGAACGACTGGACGGAGTAGCCGTTACCGGTGAACACCGAGCCGACGTTGACGGCCTTGTCGAGGAGGTTGTTCTCGTCGGTCGAGTTGCCGACCTGAAGCCGGTAGAGCTTGTCGGCTGCCACCTTCCCCGCCTCGAACGTCAGCACCGAGGTGCCGCTGACGGCATCGTAGGAGACGCTCGCGGGCACCTGGACGGTGAGGTCGCCGCCGGTGGCGGGATCGGTCTCGATGAGCCGGTAGTTGCGCGGATTCTGCGCCGACGACTGGGTGAGGGGATCGTTGGCGTTGAAGTAGACGACGACCTTGTCGGCCGACTGGAGAAGCACGGCCCCATCCGCGACCGTGACCGGCGACACCGCAGGCACGGTGCCAGAGCGGGTGAAGGCAACGATCGGTGTGAACTGGCTGCCGCGGAGATTGATCCGGGCGCCGTTGGTCGCGGCCTGTTCCAATTCACTGCCGAAAACCCCCGACGACGTGATCGCCGCGCCGATCTCCCCGGCAAGGTCGGTGGCCGTCTTTCCGGCGAGGCTCACCGAGCGATTGCCGCTGGCCACGGTGCCGTCGGTGTCGAACTCGAAGGTCATCTTCCCACCGCGGATCGTGACCTGGAGGAGGTCGCCGTCGCGATACCGCGTCATGTCGCTGCCGAAGGTGATGAGCTTCGGGCGAGCCACCGGCTGGGGCACGATCGACATCACTTGGGCGCCGAGATCGAGCCGGAAGTTGAGTTCGAAGGTGCCGCCGTCGCGGAAGCGTTCCGAAGGTATGCCCGACCCCTGCGACACCGTCTTCAGCCCCCCCGTCCCGGCCCCGGTAATCCGGATCCGGTAGGCGTCGTCGGGAAGCGTCTCGGCAAAGCGGATGACAACCGAGTTCTGGTTGGGGAGATCGTCGACGGTGATGCTGCCGGGGGCGACGAGCATGTCGTCGCTGTCCCCGAGAACGCCATTCCCACCGCGGATGACGCTGATCCCGCTGGCGATCGTCTGCGCATCGACCTTCGAGCCCGGGCTGAAGGTGAGCGTGATCTGCGGGGGAGCCTCGTGCTGGATGCTTCCTTCGGTGATGAACGCGCCGACATGGGCCGCGGCCGACACGAAGTCGAACGCCATCACCTGCCGGGCCTCGAGTTGCTCGAGTTGCTGCTGGGCGTCGGACTGCCGCCACCGCCGCACGGGACGGCGGACTGACCGGAGCCGACGCGAGGAAAAGAGATTCCGGACGGAGGTCAGCCAGCAGGACAGAAACATGGAAGGCCTCGCAGGGAACGGATCCGAATGACGTGAGATTGGGGTGCCGGGCGGGGAACCGACGGGGGGAGAATCGGCTTGCGAGTGTGTCGATCTCCGACGGAGGTTTAGGCCGTCGCCACCGATCAACACACGGTCCACCGAATGCCCCAGACTCTCTTCGACCCACGCCCGGGCACGGGTCCAGAGCCTGTTCCCCCTCCTGAAGAAAAAGCTTGTCGGCAGGGTAGCGTCTCGCTGCAGGCGGGGCAACGAATCGGTTTGGGGGGTTTCAGAGTGGCCGCGCGAGCCCGGTTTTCCAACCGACCGAGGATGCGGGAAGGGCTCTCCCACCCTCTCCCATCGTGGTGCCTTGCGCGGCCTGCCCCATCCCCCGCACGACGGGGCTGACGGGGCGGCCTGGGAAAGCCTGTTTCGCCGGGGGTTCCGGCGCCCAGCCCTCCCAGATTTCCTGACAGGAACTGCGGGCACAACCCTACCGCCGCAGGACCGGTATGACCGATTCCATCCCGCAGTTCGGAGTTTCCACCGGAGACGGGAAAGATGATGCGGAAACAGGCGCGAATCGGAGGGTGGATGGCCGCCATGTCGGTGGCGGCGACCGCAGCGATGACGGTGGTGCCCGCCGCCGGCCAAGACTGGGGTGCAGACGAGGATGGCAGCCGGGCCGTCGTGGCCGACAGCGGCGTCGAGCTCATCGATCCGCCTTCCCCGGAAGGGCTCGGTTTTTCTCCGACCGAGTCGAACTCCTCCGGCCCGGTCGTCGAGCGGGAGTCTTCCGCCGTCGTCTCATCGGGCCCGTATGACTCCAGCGCCGCCGTCGTCGACGAGGGTGGCGGCTCCGGCGACTGGACCGGCTGGGTGACCGACGCCTGCCGCTATCCCCGCGATCAGGGGCCGTTCGAGCAGCCCGGCCTGCTCCAAGTGCTCCACGACAACAAGTGCGCCACCTGGACGTTCCGCAGCGACGCCCTGATCCTGTGGCGCAATTCCCCCAACGACATCCCGCTCTATTCTTACACGGCCGACACCCCCAACGGGTACGGCGCGACGGCCCTCAGCGCCGGCCAACTCGAGAGCACGCCGGCGGCCGGTCCACGGTTTTCCATCTACCGCACCGACGACTGCCAGAATGCCTGGGAGACGACCTGGTTCAACGCGGCGAACTTCCGCTCTCAGGAGGCGACGCTGCCGTCGATCAACGGCTACGGGATTACGCCGCCGGGCATCTACGGCAACGCCTTCACGCCGGTCGACACCGCCACCGCTGACCTGAGCGCGTCGATCTGGAGCTTCGAGTTCAACCGCTGGGCGCGAGTCCGGCCGAACATCGCCCTCATGCAGGGCTTCCGGATGCTCGGCTGGGGGGAAAACCTCACCCTTGCCGACCATTACCAGTTCGATCCCACCGACCCGCAGCCGATCTACGGCCAGGACATCTTCGGCAACCAGACCTACAACAGCCTCTACGGCTATCAGATCGGCACCGACATCCGCCTCTGGGACCGCGGCCAGGGCTTCCGGGTCGACGGCCTTCTCAAGGGCGGGGCCTACTACAACAACGCGGTGCAGAACTCGGCCTACACCTACGAACTCGCCCCCGGCGAGGTGCAGACAGCCAACGTCCGGGCCGCCGGAGGCGCCGCGGCCTTTGTCGGTGAGGTGGGGCTGACTGGCACCCTCCCGATCACCTGCAATCTTTCGCTTCGCGTCGGCTACCTCGGTCTCTGGCTCCAAGGCCTCGCCCAGCCGACCAACCAACTCCGCGGCCAGACGCTCAGCTCGGGTGGCTCGGCTTCGCCGGTCCGCGGGTCGCTCAACACCGCCGGGAGCACGGTGGTGCAGGGCGTGTCGCTCGGCCTCGAGGGGCGGTGGTGATGAGCGGCTCCGGCCGGTCCGAACCTGTTCGGTGCCTTCCCGCCCCCCGGCGGGAACCGGCATTTCGGGACGGGGGCCCGCAAATCCCCGAAAACCCCCAAACCACGAAAACCCCGGAAAAACTCGTGTTCGGACCGGAGAAGCAGGGCTCTCCGGAAAAATTCGGAACCGGTGGGCGAACTTTTTCCGATGACACCCGTTCTAGTGGAGACGGGGCAACACAAGGATCAGACCATCGCCTTGCCAGCAGGCAGGCACGGGAGAAGCAGGAAACGGCAGGCCGCGATTCGCGGTCGGTGCATGGTCGTGGGTTTGATACACCCTCGCGAGCATGCCTCCGGCTGCGGCGCTGGTCCGCCAACGCGATGGGGATCGCTCCCCCGCGCTGCGGCCACGCTCCCCGCCGATCTGACCCGATTGCCCCGTATCTCCTCAAACCGTGCGACGGTTTCCCCTTCCGGCCCCCTGGGGCATTGCGGTACTCCGTACGTCGATTCCCTGTCATCCTCCTAGGCCGGTGACCCCACCACCGGCGGTAGTGTCTTCCGCCAGCCACCTCATCCGCCCGTCAGCAGATTTCTTTTTTAGGAAAAAGCGCCATGAAGTTCGGCAGCATTTTCAATCGCTTCTCCCGTGACCTCGATGCCTCCCGCACGCAGGGAAGCGCGGCCCGTCTGGCCCGGCGGAAGCGGATGCGCGGCCAGGATGTGGTCGCGGCGGTGGAGTCGCTCGAGGATCGACGCTTGTTGGCGTTCCAGTACGTTGGCTTTACGCACACCAACGATCAGCCGAACAACAAAGACCAAGCGTACATGTACAACTT
>CAJBCV010000124.1 GCA_903951635.1 uncultured Planctomycetaceae bacterium | reverse complement strand
CAGGTCGGGAAGCCGATCGCCGTCGTTCTCGATCAGCTGAAATCTCCGGAATGGCGGACGCGCTGCCGGGCCCGCGATCATCTCCAGGCCCTCCCGCCGGCCGAGGTGCTCCCCGCCGCTGCTGCCTGGTTCGAGGCCAACGCGAGCGACCCCGCCGCTGAGCGGCTGGCGTGCGAAGTGCTCTGGCTCCAGCAGAGCTTTCACGCCGTCGACGGGGCGTTGCTCAAGAGTCTGCTCGAGACCGCCACGCCCGAGGCCCGCGCCGCGGCCACCCACGTGCTCGCCGACGAGCGCCTCCGGGTGGAGGGGGCCGAGAGCTTGCTCGTAACGCAGTCGCTCGATCCCCATCCGCGGGTGCGCACCGAAGCCCTCCGCGGCCTGAGCTTCTTCCCAACGGCGACGGCGATGGCCGCTGTCGTCGCTGCGGCCAATGCCGATCCCTCCGATCGATTCCTGTCCTACACGGCCGACGCGGCCCTGGGGGCGAACGTCGACGTGTGGCGCGGTCAGCATCTCAAGGGGGAATTGGCCGCCAAGGGTTCACCCGCGGCCGGGATTCTCGACAGCGTGATCGCGCTGGACAAGAAAGCCGCCGAGGTGGTCCCCTACCTGCAGATCCTCCTCAGCAGGGAGCCGACTCCCGAAGAGCAGCGATCGAAGGCGATCCAGGCGATCGCCGACGTGCAGGGGGGCGATGCCGGCAACGGACAAGCCGTCTTCCGTCGGCTCTGCGTGAGCTGCCACAAGGTCGGCGACGTGGGGGCGGATTTCGGCCCCGAGATGTCGAAGGTGGGGGAGCGGCTGACCGGCCCGAAGCTGGTTCAGTCGATCATCGATCCCAACGCCGACATCGCCGAGAAGTACCTCTCGACGTCGGTGCTCACCCACGACGGGAAGAGCATCACCGGCCTGGTCGTCAGTGAGACTCCCGAGACGCTCGTGATCTTCGATGGCAAGGAAAAGAAATCGATTCCGGTGGATCAGGTTGACGAACGCACGGTCCTCCGCCAGAGCAGCATGCCCGAAGGGCTGGCAGGCACGCTCTCGCCGACCGAGTTTCTCGATGTGATCCAGTACATGCGCCAGCTGAAGTAACCGGGGCACGATGGCGTGATCTCCGTTGGATGTCCGCCGTGGGCTGTCCGAAGTGGTCCCTCGTGCCGTCTGCTCTCCAATCTCTCCCGCTCGATCTCTTGGAGCTTCTGTGATGTCTGCACTGATTCGCGTGGCGGCGGTTTTGTCGATCGCGGCGGCGTTCCTCGCCCCCACGGCCCACGCCGCCGGGCGGCTCGAGATTCGCGAAGGGGACCACATCTGCATCATCGGTGGCGGCGTGGCCGACGCCATGCAGCACACCGGTTGGCTCGAGACGTTCCTTCACTCCCGCTTCCCCGAGCAGCGGCTCGTGATCCGCAACCTCGCCTACGACGGCGACGAGATCGATCCGGCCAAGCGGCTCCGCTCGGCCGATTTCGGCACGCCGGATCAGTGGCTCGCCGGCGCCGCTCCGATCCCCAATCCAGGGGGACTCAAGACGAAGGATTTCGTCCGCGAAAACCGCTTCGAGCTCGCGGGCACCAGGGCCGACGTGATCTTCGCCTTCTTTGGCGCCAATGAGGCCCACGCCGGCCCCGCCGGCGTGGACGCCTTCAAGACCGAGGTCGAGAAGTTTCTCGAGCACACCCTGGCGCAAAAATACAACGGGGTTTCGGCGCCGCGCGTGGTGATGTTTTCGCCGATCGTCCATGAGAATCTCGAGCGCGCCCACTGGCCCGACGGCAAGGCCCACAACGCCAACATCGCCCTCTACGCCAAGGCGATGGAGGAGATCTGCAAGGCCAAGGGGGTGACCTATGTCGACCTCTTTACCCCGTCGCGCGAGGCCTGCGAGAAGATCAAGGAGCCGCTCACGACCGACGGCATCCACCCGACTCCCCGCGGCGACCGGGAGATCTCCCGGATCATCGACGAATCGCTCTTCGGTGCTCCCCCGGCCCGCGATCCCAAGAGCCTCGAGCGGCTTCAGAAGGCCGTGGCCGACAAGAACTTCTACTGGTTCAACCGCTACCGCGTCACCGACGGCTACTCCACCTACGGCGGCCGGGCATGGCTGAAGTTCGTTGAAGACCAGACGAACTACGAAGTGGGCCAGCGTGAGCTCGACTACCTCGACGTGAAGACGACCAACCGCGATAAGCGGATCTGGGCGACCGCCGCCACCCTCGGCAACCCGAGCGCGCCGCTGCCGCCGGTGGAGGAGTCGGGCCTCCCCGATTTTCTCTCGGTGGTCACCAACAAGCCCGGCCCGCTCGAGGGGGGCAAGCATGAGTTCCTCTCAGGGAAGGACGCGATCGCGAAGATGACGGTCCACTCCGGGATGAAGGTGGAGCTCGTCGCCGACGAGTCGATGTTCCCGGAGCTGATCAACCCCGTGCAGATGGCCTTCGACACGAAGGGACGGCTGTGGGTCGCCGCCTGGCCGACCTACCCGCACTGGCGGCCGGACGAGCCGATGAACGACAAGCTCCTCATCCTCGAGGACACCAATGGCGACGGCCGCACCGACAAGATCAAGACCTTCGCCGGCGATCTCCACAACCCCACCGGCTTCGAGTTCTGGGGGAAGGGGGTGATCGTCGCGCAGGGCCCCGACATCCTCTATCTCGAGGACACCGACGGCGACGACGACTACGACATCAAGACGCGGATCATCGGCGGCCTCGACACCGCCGACACCCACCACGCCGCCAACAGCTTCACCTTCGATCCCTCCGGCTCCGTCTACTTCCAGGAAGGGACCTTCCACCATTCCCAGGGGGAAACGCCGTGGGGCCCACCGGTGCGTGTCGCCAACGGCGCGGTGTTCAAGTACGAGCCGCGGACGGGGAAGTTCGGCCTCTACACCTCCTACGGCTTCGCCAATCCCCACGGCCATGCCTTCAACGCATGGGGGGATGACATCGTCGTCGACGGCACCGGCTCCGTCCCTTACTGGGGCTCGGTGTTCTCGACGCGTCTCAACGGGATGGACAAGCATGGCGGCGCTCCGAGCGTCTACAACCAGCGCACCCGCCCCTGCCCCGGGATCGAGTTTCTCTCGAGCCCCCACTTCCCGGCCGAGCTCCAGGGGAATCTCCTCGTCGGCAACGTGATCGGCTTCCAGGGGATCCTCCAGTACAAGCTCGATAAGGGAGACGGGAGCTATCCGGAGGCGACCGAAGTCGAGCCGATCATCTCGTCGAGCGATCCGAACTTCCGTCCGGCCGATCTCGAGATGGGGCCCGACGGCGCCATCTACTTCACCGATTGGCAAAATCCGATCATCGGCCACATGCAGCACAACCTCCGCGACCCCAGCCGCGACCGGATCCACGGCCGCGTCTACCGGGTCGTGATGGACGGCAAGCCGGTGGCCAAGCCGGTGCCGATCGGCGGCCGCCCCGTCGCCGAACTCGTCAAGCTCCTCGCAGACCCGATCGATCGGGTCCGCTACCGGGCCAAGCTCGAGCTCGACGGCCGCCCCGAGGGGGAGGTCGTGCCAGCCGTGACCGCCTGGATCGCGAAGCTCGATCCGAAGTCGCCTTCCTTCGAGCACGACCGGCTCGAAGGGCTGTGGACGCTGCGCCACTTCGATCAAGTGCCGCTGACCCTCCTCGAGCAGGTGCTCACGAGCGCCGACGCTCGTTCCCGGGCCGCCGCGATGCGCGTCCTGGCGGGGGTCGCCGATCGGGTGCCCAAGGCTCTGGAATGGGTGGTGCGCGGCGCCGGTGACGAGAGCCCGCGCGTCCGCCTCGAGGCGGTTCGCACGGCGACGTATCTCCGCAATCCCGCCGCCATCGAGGCCCTCGCCGTGGCGGGCGAATATCCCGCCGATCGCCACATGGACTACGTCAAAAGGGAGTCGGCCCGCGTCCTCGAGCCGGAGTTCCGCGCCGCCCGTGAGGCCAAGGAGGCGATCGCCTTCACGACCGACGCCGGGAAGCGATTCCTCTATCGTTCGCTCACCAACGACGAGCTCGTCGCCGAGCCGCGGTCGCCTGTGGTCTTCCGCGAAATGCTCCTCCGTCCCGGCCTCGACGAGCGGCTCCGCCAAGAGGCGGTCGAAGGGCTCGCCGCCGCCGACTCCAAGAGCGTCGTCTACGTCACCGTCGATGCGTTGAGCGCGCTTGACGCCCGCGAGGGGGCCGTCGATTCGGCCACCGTGTTCGATCTCATCCGCGTGCTCCTCTCGCGACCGGCCAGCGAGCTTGCCGAACTCCGCGGCGACATGGAACGGATGGCCACCTCGGCCCGCCGGCCGCAACTGCGCCGCATCGGCTATGTCGCCCTCACGGCGATCGACGCCCTCGGCGGCGGCGACCCGAGCGTGAAGGTGTGGGAGCTGGCCAAGGCGGAGCCACGCCGGCTCGTCGACCTGGTCGAGGCCCTGCCGCTGGTGAGTGATCCGGGCGTCCGCACGAGCCTCTACGACCGGGTCCTCCCGCTCGTCGACGGCCTCCCCGGCGGCGCGGCGGTAAAGCCCGGGACGGTCGGCCGGTTCGTCCGCATCGAGCTTCCCGGGAAGCAGCGGACGCTGACGCTCGCCGAAGTGGAGGTCTACGCCGGCAACGACAATCTCGCCCGCTCCGGCAAGGCGACCCAAGTCAACGTCGCCGCCGGCGGCGATCCCGGCCGCGGGATCGACGGCAACACCGATCCCGAATATGGCAAGAACGGCCAGACTCACACCCAAGAAGGAATCGAGAATCCCTGGTGGGAAGTCGATCTTGGCAGCCCGAAGGCGATCGACAGGATCGTGATCTTCAACCGTGGCGACGGCCTCGCCGGCCGCCTCAAGGATTTCAAGCTCTCGATTCTCGACGGCGAACGGCAGGAACTGTTCAAGGTAGAGAACCAGCCGGCGCCCGAGACGTCGAGCGAGATCGCCGTCGCCAGCGAGGAAGCGCGGTTGACGGCCGCCGTCCGCCGGGCCGCGTTCGGAGCGCTGGCCGGGGTGCGCGGCCGCGAGCAGGAAGTGTTCGAGCGGATCGCGCCGTTCGTCATCAAGGGTGAGGATCGCGATGCGGCGATCGCGGCCCTCGAGAAGATCCCGGTGGCTCAGTGGCCCGCCCCGCAGGCCGCCCCAATGCTCGACGCACTGATCTCATCGATGCGAACCGCCTCGGTCGAGCAGCGATCGAGCGATGCGGGGCTCGCCGCCTGGCAATTCGCCGAGAATCTCACGACGCTCCTTCCCGCGGCCGAAGGGAAGGCCCGCCGGGCGGAGCTTGCCGATCTTGGAGTGCGTGTCGTCCGCATCGGCACGGTCTACGAGCGGATGAACTACGACAAGGAAACGATCGCCATCCAGGCGGGCAAGCCGGTGTTGTTCGTTCTCCAGAACGCCGACGTCATGCCCCACAACTTCGTCGTCGCCAAGCCGGGCTCGATGCAGGCCCTCGGTGAGATCGCCGAGAAGCTCTCCCAGGATGCGTCGTTCGCGAAGCGGGCATTCGTGCCGGAGTCGGCCGACGTTCTGGTGGCGAGCACACTCCTCCAGCCGCAGGCCGCGCAGAAGCTCACCTTCAACGCTCCCACGGAGCCGGGCGTCTATCCCTATGTTTGCACCTACCCGGGCCACTGGCGGCGGATGTACGGGGCGATGTACGTCGTCGATGATCTCGAGGGGTATCTGGCCGATCCGGCGGCCTACCTTGCCGCCCATCCGCTCACCATCAAGGACGACCTCCTCAAGGACCGTCGCCCGCGGACGGAATGGACGCTCGCCGATCTCGAAGGGAGCGTCAACGGCATGGAGAAGGGGCGGTCGTTCGTCCATGGCCGGGAGCTGTTCCGGACGGCCAGCTGCGTCTCCTGCCACAAGCTCGGCGAGGCGGGGAACCAGTTCGGGCCGGAGCTTGCCAAGCTCGACGCCAAGATGACCGCGATCGAGATCACCAAGCACATCCTCGATCCATCGCTGCGGATCGAGGAGAAGTACCGCTCGACGACGGTCGTCACCGACGACGGCCGGCGGTTGACGGGCATCGTCGTCGCCGACACGCCGGAGGAATTGGCCCTCGTCGAAAACCCCGTCGCCAGCGCCGAGCCGATCCGGATCAAGAAGACCGACATCGAGGAACGGGTCACGTCGCCGGTGTCGATCATGCCCAAGGGGCTCCTCGACAAGCTCACCCGCGACGAGGTCCTCGATCTCGTCGCCTACGTCACGGCGCGGGGAGAGGAATCGAGCGCCCTGTTCAGCCCCGATGGCTGCCCGCATCATGGCGACGCGCCGCCAGCCCAGGGGAAGTGAACGCCAAGCCGGTCTCGAGCTACGGCCGGTGACGGGGACATTCCCCGCCATCGGTGATTTTCCCCAGGGAAGGAGCCTGTTTTTCGCATGGAGAGCGACACGGAACGTCCGGGATCGCGGGTTCGACCGCTCGACGCCGTCGAGCGGCGCGTCTTGGGCGTGCTCATCGAGAAGGGAAAGACGACGCCTGAGGCCTATCCGCTCTCCCTCAACGCGATCATTACCGGCTGCAATCAGAAGAACAACCGCGATCCGTTGATGAACGTCGACGAGGATCAGGTCGGAAGGGCGCTGGAAACACTTCGGGCCGCCGGTGTCGTCGCCGAGATCTACGGCAGCGGTCGCGTTCCCCGGTATCGTCACTACGGCTACGAGTGGTTCGGCGGCATCGAGAAGGAGGATCTGTCGATCCTCGCCGAACTGCTCCTCCGTGGCGAACAGAGCGAGGGGGATCTCCGCGGCCGCGCCAGCCGGATGGACCCGATCCCCGATCTCCAGATCCTCCGCACCAGGCTCGACGGCCTCGCGGCCCGTGGGCTCATCGTCTGGCTCTCGCCTCCCGGCCGCGGCCGGATCCTCACCCACGGGCTCCTTCCGGAAGAGAAGCTCGAGAAGGTCCGGGCGAAGCTCGGCGTGGCCGGGCAGACGTTCGCCGCCGACGCGGGCGCGGTTTCCCCCGCGACGGCTGGCGGGATTGATGACGACGAGGATGACGAAGACACCGACGCTGGCGCCGTGACCGTCCCCCGTCCGGCGTCCCACGCGGCAACTCCCGCCAGCGCGCAGCCGATCGCTCCAGAAAGCGTCTCCTCGATCGCGCTGGCAGCGCTGGTCGAGAAGATCGCAGCCCTCGAAGGCGAGGTGGCGGCCCTGCGGGCCCGGCTCGACACCCTCGAATCGGCCCTCGGCAACTGATCCCGGTCCATCGCCTGAAACAGAAGCGTCACCCCGGCCCCCAGGAGTCACCTCGTGAAACGACCGCTCTGTTCCTT
>CAJBCV010000123.1 GCA_903951635.1 uncultured Planctomycetaceae bacterium | reverse complement strand
CTCACCGCCGTCTGGACACTCTTTCCCGACCGGCTCGACCTCGATCTCGACCTCCTCGCCCACGGCAGGATGCCCGCTGCCCTCGGCCTCCACCCCTACCATCCGGTGCCGGTGATCAAAGGGGCCGACCCCGACGCCTGTCTGATCGAGATCCCCGCCACGCGTTTCCAGCCCCAGGAGCAGCTCCTCCCCGTCGGCGACACGGTGCCCGCGAGCGACAAGATCGCGTTCCCAGGCCGCGTGGCCCTCGGCGGCGTCGCGCTCGACGACCCCTTCTGCGGGCTGCTTGCCGAGGCGTACGGGAGCCCCGAGCCAATCGTGACGCGCGTCATCGACCCGGCCACCGGCGCCACGATCCGCGCCGCCTGGAGCGCGGCGTTTTCGGCGTGCGTTATCTTCACACCCCCGCACCGCCAGGCTGTTTGCATCGAGCCCTACACGGTGCTGCCGGGGCAGCGGACGTTTGACACGGCCGCCGGATGGCGGATCCTCGGGGCCGGAGAGCGCCTCGGCGGAAGGTATTCGGTGTTGACGAGCTGACGCGGAGCCAGAAGCGACGCTTCGACGCTGCCGGTCAGGCCTTCGGCGGCGGCACGACTGTCCGCACGCCGAGCTCCACCAGCTGCTTGGCGTCGACCGGCGACGGGGCCCCGGTCATGAGGTCACTCGCCTTTTGCGTCTTCGGGAAGGCGATCACGTCGCGGATCGAATCGAGGCCGCCGAAGAGCATCACCCAGCGGTCGATCCCCAGGGCGATGCCGCCGTGCGGCGGGGCACCGCTGCGGAGGGCGTCAAGGAGAAAGCCGAAGCGCTCGCGGGCCACCTCGGGGCTGATGCCGAGAAGCGAAAACACCTTCTCCTGCGTGGCGCCGTCGTGGATCCGGATCGTGCCGCCGCCGGCCTCGGAGCCGTTGATGACGAGGTCGTAGGCCTGCGCCCGGCAACGGGCCGGATCGGTGGCGAGAAACTCGCGGTCGGCCGCGCGCGGGGCAGTGAAGGGATGGTGCATCGCCGCCCAGCCGCCACTCTCGGCGTCGTGGGCGAACATCGGGAAGTCGACCACCCAGGAGAAGTTCATCGTGGCGGGGTCGAAAAGCTTGAGCTGGCTGCCGAGCCGCTTTCGCAGCATGTGGAGGGCCTTGCAAGAGACGTCGAAGGAGTCGGCCACGATCAGCACGAGATCCCCGGGCTCGGCACCGAGCTTCGTGCGGATCGCCGCGGCCACGTCGGGCCCGAGGTTCTTGGCCACAGGGCCCGTCCAGTCGCCGTTGGCCTCGGCCTTGAGCCACACCAAGCCCTTCGCGCCCCCCTCGACGGCGACGGCCGTGAGGTCGTCGAGATCCTTCCGGGAGAACTTCGCCGCCGCGCCGGGAACACGGATCCCGCGGACACGTCCCCCCGACTCGAGCGCGCCTTTGAAGACCCGGAAGTCGCTGCTCGCTACCTCAGCGCCGAGGTCGACAAGCTCGAGGCCGTAGCGGAGGTCGGGGGCGTCGTGGCCGAAGCGCTCCATGCACTCGTCCCAGCTGAGCTGGGGAAGGGGCAGGGAGACGTCGAGGCCGAGGATCTCCTTGGCCGTCCGTTTCACGAGCCCCTCGATCACCCCCATCACGTCTTCGGAGGTGACAAACGACATCTCGACGTCGAGCTGCGTGAACTCCGGCTGGCGGTCGGCACGGAGGTCTTCGTCGCGGAAGCACTTCGCCACCTGCACGTAGCGGTCGAAGCCGGCCATCATCAGCAGCTGCTTGTAGAGCTGCGGCGACTGCGGGAGGGCGAAGAACGAGCCGTGGTCGAGCCGGCTGGGAACGAGGTAATCGCGGGCGCCTTCCGGCGTGCTCCGGCCGAGCATCGGCGTCTCGACGTCGATGAAGCCGAGCTCGTCGAAGTGGTCGCGCATGATCTTCACGATCCGATGCCGGAGGAAGAGATTTTGCTGCATCGCTGGGCGGCGGAGATCGAGCCAGCGGTTGGTGAGCCGGACTTCCTCGCCGGGAAGCTCCGTGGCCCCCGGCTGGAAGACCGGCGTCTCGGCCTCGTTGAGAACCTCGAGATCGCTGCACACCACCTCGATCGCCCCGGTCGTGAGCTTGGGGTTGGTCGTTCCCTCGGGGCGGGCGCCGACGGTGCCGCGGACGAGCACGACCCATTCCGGTCGGACGGCCCGAGCGGCGGCGAGCGTGGCGGCGGGGCTCTCCGGCCCGATCACGACCTGCGTCCGTCCCCAGCGGTCGCGGAGGTCGAGGAAGATCACCCCCTTGTGGTCGCGGACGCGGTCGATCCACCCGCACAGCGTCACCGTTCGACCGAGATCGTCCGCTCGCAACTCACCGCAGGTGTGACTTCGAAGCACGCCAGAAACCTTTCATGGATGGGCAGGGGGGCATGGAGGGGCCATGCCGCGCGAACCGCAAGAATACGCGAACGGGCCACGGAGGTCAGCCCGGGCCCGGCAGCCTCAGGACTGAAACGACCCGAGGATGAGGATCACCGTCGCCAGCAACGCCGCGATTCCGGCGAGGGCGGCCCCGGCGAGGATCAGCGTGGGCCCCAGACCGCCGAGGGCACTGCCGCCGAACACGCCCGCCAGCGACACCCCGGCGAAGAGGATCGTGAGCACGAGCGCCGACCAGGCGAGGATCTTGGAGAGCATCGAGGTCACCTCTGGGGGGAACGGGACACCGCCGGCGCACGCGACAGCGCCGGCTCGGCCGGCGTGCCCCGCTCCGCGCCAAACTCGAGATGGAGTTGCTGGACGCCGTCGGCCTCGGGGCCGAGCTCCTGAAACAGCATGCTCGGTTGGATGTCGCGATTGTGCTGGTATTTCTCGCTCGAGTATTCGGTGATGTCGCCGTGGATCTGATGGAAGAAGAGCTGGCAGATCTGCACGCCCGGATAGATCTTCACCGGCTGCACGGCGAACATCTCGAGGGTCCAGTAGCCGCAGAAGCCGACGTCGCCGAAACCGGCCGTGACATGAACGAAGAGCCCGAGCCGGCCGATCGAACTGCGCCCCTCGATCATCGGCACGAGGTTGTGCGTCTCCGTCCGTTCGATCGTGCGGCCGAGGTAGAGCTGGTTCGGCGTGAGGACGAGCCCGTCCTCGGGGATCTTCACCCGCTCCACGCGGTTGCTCTTCCGCATGTCGAGCACCACCTCCTCGTAGACGAGGAGTTCGTCGTGGAGGGAGAGGTTGTAGCTGTTGGGATTGAGCTTCGACTCGTCGAACGGGTCGATATGGATGTTGTGGCCGAGCTGCCGGCGGATCTCATGGCCAGAGAGGATCATGGAACGTTCCTGCGCGGCTTCCGACCGGGCTGCCTGCCAACACCCCCCGAGTGTACCCCTCCGGACGGCTCCTTCCCATGCCCTGCCCCCCTCCCGCGGCGGCCGGCCGGGGCGACCACCCCGCGCATCGGGCACAGATCAGCCAGCCCGCAGCCCGAACAGCGCGGCCGACGGGCGAGGCAGACGGCGCGGCCGTGGTCGATGAGTTGGTGGCTGAAGACGATCCACTGGGCCCGGGGGACGACCGCGACGAGGTCGCGTTCGGCGCCGACCGCGTCGGTACGACGCGTAAGGTCGAGGCGCCGGCAGATCCGTCCCACGTGGGTGTCGACGACGATCCCCTCGGCGCGGCCGAACCCGACCCCGAGGACGACGTTGGCGGTCTTCCGCCCCACCCCCGGAAGCGTCACCAAGTCGGCAAGTGTCGTGGGGACCTCGCCGCCGTGCCGCTCGACGAGCCCCCGGCAACAGCCGAGGAGGTTCTTCGCTTTTGCTCGGAAGAATCCGGTGCTGCGGATCACTTCCTCGACCTCCTCCTGCCGCGCCTCCGCCAACCGCGCGGCGGTCGGCCAGCGGCGGAACAGCTCCGGCGTCACGAGGTTGACGCGGCGGTCGGTGCATTGAGCCGAGAGGATCGTCGCCAGGAGAAGCTCGAAGGGGGAACGGAAGTCGAGCGAGCAGCGAGAGGCGGGGTAGAGTTCCGAAAGCCGTCCGGCCACGGCTTCGCCCCGCTCGACCCGGGCCTTCTTGCTCTTCGCTCGAGCCCGAGGTGCCGTCGGGGCTGTTTCGGCCCGCTCCCGCCGGGAGTCTGAAGTGCTACGATTCATGTGGTCCCCGGCCGCTGTCCGCGTTACCCACCCGTCTTTCCCCCCGATACCGCCGCCGGTGTGAACCGACCATGGCCTCCGAAACGCCCTACGATCCGCTCTATCTCGAGGGGATCCGCCATTTCAACGCCTGCGATTACTTCGAGAGCCACGAGGTCTGGGAGGAACTCTGGACCGAGTATCGCGGGGAAGCGAGGAAGTTCTACCAGGGGCTCATTCAGGCCGCCGTGGCACTCTATCATTTCGGCAATGGCAACCTCCGCGGTGCCCGCAAGCTCCACGGCAGCGTCCACGGCTACCTCGAGCCCTATCTCCCTAGCTACCTCGGCCTCGATTTGGTGACGTTCCTTCGCGACTTCGATCGCTGTCTGGCCGAGGTCGTGGCCAACCCTGCCGCGACGGCCGACATTCCCCTCGATCCCGAGTTGCTCCCCGAAATCCACCTCGACCAGTCCCCCTCCTGAAACGCCGATGTCCGACGAACCCCTCGCCTTCGAGCCGGAGCAGTTCCAGGGGCTGGCGCGGGTCTTCCCGTTGCCAAACCTCGTGATGTTTCCGCACGTCATGCAGGCGATCCACATCTTCGAGCCGCGTTACCGGGCCCTCCTCGAGGAGGCCCTGGCGACCGACCGGCTGATCACGATGGGGACGCTCGTGCCACACGAGGGGCCCGACGACGATGCTCCGGCGCGGCCGACGGTGGCGCCGATGGCGTGCCTCTGCCGGGTCGCCACCCACCAGCGCACCCCGCAGGGCACTTACAACGTCCTCCTCCTCGGCGTCCGTCGGTTGAAACTCGGCGCGGAGCTTCCCCCGCTGCGGCCATTCCGGGTGTTCGAAGGGGAGATCGTCGAGGATCTCGAGTCTGCGCTCCCCGACGAGGCGGCCGTCACGCTCCAGGCCGACCTCCTCGCCGCCTTCCGCCGGACGCTGCCGCAGATCCCCGATGCCCAGGAACAACTCGACCAGCTCATCGGGGCCAAGGTATCGCTGGGGATGCTCTCCGACATCGTCGCCTACTCCCTCGATGTCGAGCCCGACTGGAAGCTGCGGATGCTTTCCGAGCCCGACGTCCTCCGCCGCACCCGGATGCTCGTCAAGGCGCTCGCCGCCCGGGCGTCCCGCGGAACACGGCCGTTTCCGCCGCCGTTCAGCCGCAATTGACCCCCGTCCGCGCCGAATCGGTGGCTCCCGGGACCGGCGGCCGCAGCCCCGGAAGGGAGTGGTACACTTCTCCCATGACTACGATCCCCTCCGGCGATGTCCCCTCGTGCGGTTCCGACGACCCCGAACTGGCCCGATTCCGTGCCGGGAGCGGAGGGCCCGTCGACCATGCCCGAATCGAGCGGGCGGTGCGCGAAATCCTCCTCGCCGTCGGTGAGAATCCCGATCGCGAGGGGCTCCTCGAGACCCCTGCCCGCGTCGCGCGGATGTATGCCGAACTGTTCTCAGGGCTCCAGCAAGATCCGCGCGTCCATCTCCAGACGGCGTTCACGGAGAAGTACGACGAGGTGGTCCTCGTCCGCGACATCGCCTTCCACAGTGTCTGTGAACACCATCTCCTTCCGTTCATGGGCAAGGCCCACATCGGCTACATCCCCGACGGCCGCGTCCTCGGCCTGAGCAAACTGGGGCGGATCGTCGAGGTGGTGTCGCGGCGGCCCCAGGTCCAGGAGCGGCTCACCGAGACCGTCGCCGATCTGCTCGTCGAGGAACTGGGGGCGAAGGGGGTGGCGGTCGTCGTCGAGGCGGTCCACACCTGCATGACGATCCGCGGCATCCGCAAGCCGGGGAGCGAGTGCGTCACGTCGGCGATGAAGGGGCTGTTCCGCTCCAACGTCTCCAGCCGGGCCGAGGTGCTGTCGCTGATCTACGGTCGCCGCTCCTCCTGATCGCCAGGCCCGCCCCATGACGATGCTGGTCGACTTTCTCTGCCGCTTCGGCTTCGGGATGGCGCTGGGCCTCGTCCTCACCCCTTCCGCCCTGGTGCCACCGGGCTTTTTTCGGGTCAATCTCCTCGTCGTCATGGGGTTGGGAACGTTTGCCGCCCTCCTCGCTCATGGCGCCGTGCCGGGGCCGCTGTGGATCCTGCCTGCAGCGGCGGCGGTCGTCGCTTGGGCTGGGACGGTGTTGTGGCTCGCCCACCGGATCCGCGCGGGGGTCGGCGCTTGCGGCCTTGCCGGAGGGCTCCTCGCGGTGGCCGTCGCCATGCTCGCGACGGTCGTCCCGGAGGGAGGGAAGGATGTCGTGCGGGCCCCGCTTTGGACGGTCACCAACCACCTCCTCTCCGGCGCGATCGTCGGCCTCACCGTCCACGCCATGCTCCTCGGCCACTGGTATCTCAACGCCCCTGGAATGCACGTCGATGCCCTCCGGCGGATGATCGACGTGGCCCTGCTGGCCTGGTTTCCCCAGCTCCTCCTGGGAATCGTCGAGGTCGCTGGCACCCGGTTTCTGGCCGACCCTTCGGCCGCGGCCCCCGCGGTCCATTCCGCCACCGCCTCTTCGCTCCTGGCGCTGCGGTGGCTGGCGGGCCTCGTCGGCCTCCCCGTCCTCCTGTGGATGAGCCGCAAAACGCTCGACATCCCCAACACCCAAAGCGCTACCGGTATCCTCTATGTGGCGTGCCTGGCGGCGATCGTCGGGGAACTGGCGGCTCAGCTGCTCGCGGCGGGCTGACGAACCCCCGGTCGATCCCATCCCGAAGCCCATTCCGAAGCCCATTCCAGCGCCCCACCGAAACCCCGATCACCCGTGGATCCTCCATCATGCAGATCGGATACGACTGCCCGAGTTGTTCGGCACCGGTGCGTTTGAGCGGCGTCGAGACGCTCTCCGTCCTCCCCTGCCCGCACTGCGGCACGGCCCTCGAGGTGCCGGCGGACGGCTTCGCGGCCGACTCGCCGCCGCAGCTGGCCCGGTGCCTCGTCTGTCCGAGCCGCGATCTGTTCATCCGCAAGGATTTTCCCCAGCGCCTCGGCGTGGGGATCGTCGTCATTGGGCTCCTCGCCAGCTGTGTCGCGTGGGGAATGCGCGAGCTCGTGGCGACGTTCGCGATCCTGTTTGCGACGGCGGCGGTCGATCTGGTGCTCTATCTCCTCGTCCCCGACTGCGTCGCCTGCTATCGCTGCGGGGCACGCTATCGCGGGCCTGGCGCCGACGGCTTCGCCCCGTTCGATCTCGAGACCCACGAGCGCCATCGCCAGCAGGTGGCCCGGCTGCAGGACCTGGCGACGCGGCCCCCGGCCGGTGGTTGAATCCGGGAACGCACGGGTGGCACACGCGTCGGGGAAGGGTCGGGGAAGGCACGCCATGGATCAGGAACGGCAACGCATCGCGGAGGACCTGCGCGGGGTCGTGACCGGGGAGGTCCTCTGTGACGACGCCTCGCGCGCCCTCTACGCCACCGATGGCAGCCTGTTCGAGGTCTGGCCGCTGGTTGTCGTCCGGCCGCGGAGCGTCGACGACGTGGCGGCCACCGTCCGCTGGGCCGCCGAGCGTGGCGTGCCCGTCCATCCCCGTGGGGCCGGGTCAAGCCTCACCGGCGATTCCCTCGGCCCCGGCGTGGTCATCGATTGCTCTCGCTTCCTCCGCCGCATCGTCGCCACCAGCGGCGATACCGTTCGCGTCCAGCCGGGGGTCGTCGGGCTGCAACTCGAGGAGCATCTCGAGCGTTTCGGCCGCACCTTCGGCCCCGACCCGGCGGCGGCCGCCGTGACGACGATCGGGGGGATGATCGGCCGCAACACCTCCGGCAGCCGCTTTCTCCGCCATGGCGCGGTGCGCGGACGGGTGGCCGCGGTCCAGGCCGTGCTCGCCGACGGGACGGTCGTCGAACTCGAGCCCACGCCCCCCCGGCTCCTCCCCGGCATCCCCGGCACGGGGGTCGCCGGCGGTCCGGTCGATCCGGCCGCGCGTGTGGCGGCGCTGGCCGTCGGCATCGACGAGGTGCTCACCGAATCGGCGGCGGTGATCGCGGCCGGCCAGCCGGCGAATCGACTGTCGCACGGCGGCTACCGGCTCGACGACCTCCGTCGGGACGGCCTTGTCGATCTGCCGCGGCTGATGTGCGGTGCAGCGGGCACCCTCGGCATCGTCACCGAGGCCACGCTCCGGACCGTGCCGGGCGACTCGGCTGTCGCCGTGGCGCTGGTGCTCTTCGATTCGCTCGAGAAGGCGGGGCAGGCGGCTTTGAGGATCTCGTCGCTCGGGCCGAGCGCCTGCGACTTGTTCGACAAGCGCCACTTGGCACTCGCCCGGGGATCGCGCGTCGATTTCGATCTCCTCATCCCGCCGGTGGCCGATGCCGGTCTCCTCATCGAGTTCAGCGACACCGACGCCGCCGCCGCCAATACCCGGCTCGACGACGCGATCCGGCGTCTCCAGGGGGTGAAGCGACTGTGCCTCGACATCCGCCGCGCCGAGGATGCCGGCGACGCCGCGATGTTCTGGAATCTGTCGCGTCATCTCGTCTCGACGCTCCACGGCGTCCGCGGCGTCTCGCGTCCCGTCCCCTTCATCGAGGACATCGTCGTGGCGCCCGAGGCGCTTCCCGACTTCCTCGGCCGCCTCCAGGGAGCCCTCAAACGCTGTGCCGCGACGGCGATGATCTTCGGGCATGCCGCCCACGGCCAGCTCCATGTCAGGCCGTACGCCGATCCGGGGGATCCCGCCGATCGAGCGGCGCTGCTGCGCCTCGCCGACGAGGTCTACGCCGAGGTGGTCGCGGTCGGTGGCACGATCGGCGGAGAGCAGGGGCTGGGGATGTCGCGAACGGGGTTTTTCGACCGCTACTACCCTGAACTGGCCGAGGTCTTCGCCCGCATCAAGCGGGTCTTCGATCCCGCCGGGCTGTTGAATCCTGGAAAGATCGTCCGCTCGGCCCAGGAGGTCGGATTCCCGTTCCGCGATCCGCTCCTCTCGCCCCGCGATTCCCAGGGGCCTGCGCTTGCTTCGCCGACGCTCGCGCTGCCGGTGCTTCATTGGACGGAGCCCGGCGCGGCGGGGGAGGTCGATGCCTGCAACGGCTGCGGCGCCTGTCGGACCCAGGCCGCGGGGAGTCGGATGTGTCCGCGCTACCGCGAGGATCCCTCCGAGGAAGCGTCGCCGCGGGCGAAGGCGAACCTGTTCGGCGCGTTCCTCGCCGGCCGGATCGACCCGAAGATGCTCACCGGCGACGAGGTCCGCACGATCGCCGACACCTGCTTCAACTGCCACCAGTGCCGCCTCGAGTGCTCCGCCGGCATCGACGTGCCGGCGCTCGTGATGCAGCTCAAGGGAGCGCATGTCGCCGAGAACAGCCTCGGGCTCTCCGCCTGGCTGCTGTCGCGCGTCGACAGCTTGTCGCGCTGGGGAGGGATGGTCGCCCCACTGGCCAACGCCGCCATCGCCGACCCGCGGGCGCGCTGGATTCTCGAGAAGACCGTCGGCATCGCGCAGGGGCGGAAGCTCCCGCGCTTCACCGGCAACCGGACGATGCGCTGGGCGGCCCGCCGGGGGCTGACCCGTCCGTCGCGGCGCGGTGGGCCGCGCGTGCTGTTGTTCCTCGACACCTACGCCCGCCGCCACGATCCGCTCCTCGTCGAGGCACTCGTCGCGGTCCTCGAGCGCCACGGCGTCGGGGTGTCGATCGATCCCCGCCAGCTTGCCTCAGGCATGCCACTGGTGGCCGCGGGGGATCTCTCCGCGGCGCGAAAGGTGGCGGCGGCCAACATGCGCGTCCTGGCGGAGGCGGTGCGACTCGGCTACCGAATCGTCTGCACCGAGCCGGCCGCGGTGACGGCGATCACCCACGACTATCCGCTGCTCGTCGAGGACGACGACATGGCGCGGGTGGTCGAGGCGACGTGCGACGCCACGACCTACCTCTGGGAGCTGCACCGCGAGGGGAAGCTCAAGCTCGATCTCGATCCGCTCCCCGCCCGCGTCCTCCACCACACGCCCTGCCACCTCCGGGTTCCCGGGCAATTGAGCTCCAGCGAGCACCTCCTCCGCCTCATTCCCGGCCTCACGCTCGATGCCGTCGATCGGGGGTGCTCCGGCATGGGGGGCACCTGGGGGCTCCACCACGACCACCACCGCTCCAGCCTCCGCATCGGCCTGGGATTGGTGTCGGCGATGCGCGGCGGCGGGGTCGATGTCGGCTCTACCGAGTGCAGCGCCTGCCGGCTACAAATGGAGCAGGGGACGACGAAGCCGACCGTCCATCCGGTCAAGCTCCTCGCCAAGGCGTGGCGGCTCCTCCCCGGCCCGGCCGGGCTCGATCCCCTCCTCACCGCCGGCAGCGGACGGTTGACGACGAGCTGAGCCTTCAGAGCCATCCTGTCCCGAGCCCCGGGACGGTCCGCACCGACGAGTTCCCATGCCCAGTGATCTCACCCCCTTCGATCGGGCCCCTTCGACCGCGGCCGGCGAGCGGCTCGTCGTCACGCTGTTTGCCGGGATGGCGGAGATCGTCGGGGCACGCCACGTGGAGATCGAGTGGCAGGGCGGGACGGTCGCCGACCTGCGGCGTGACATGGTGGCGAACAGGCCTGCGATCGGGCCGCTCCTGGCGCGCAGTGCCGTCGCCGTGGCTGGCCGTTACGCTGCGGATGATCGGCCGATCGCAGCCGGCGCTGAAGTGGCGATCATTCCTCCGGTGAGCGGAGGTTGACGATGCCCGCACCGCGCGTTGCCGACCAACCGGGCTCCGAACCGGGCGCCACGCCCTCGCTGCCCACCGAAGCCGGCCCATGCCTGCTCGTCCGCGCTCCGATCGACGGCGCGGCCGTGCTCGCGCGGGTGTCGGCGGCCGATGCCGGCGGCAACGTCCTCTTCCTCGGGTCGACGCGCGGCGTCACCGACGGCGTGACGACACTCAGCCTCGACTACGAAGCCCACGAGCCGCTGGCGCTGGCGATGCTCGAGGAACTGCGCTCCGCGGCGATGGCGCGATTCGCGCTTTGCGGCTGCGCGATCGTCCATCGGCTGGGGAGGGTCGGGGTGGGGGAGGCGAGTATCGCCATCGCCGCAAGCGCCCCCCATCGTCGCGAAGCCTTCGCCGCCGCCGAATGGCTCCTCGAACGGGTGAAGGCGGAGGTGCCGATCTGGAAGTGCGAACAGGGGGAGGATGGTGGTCGCACCTGGGTCCATCCCGGCGACATGCGCTCGGGCGCGGAGAGGGGCGGATGAACGACACTCCCTCGGCGCCCCGTGCCCCGTCTCTCGCCGCGGCCGGCTCCTCCGACCGGCTCGTCGACCGCTTCGGCAGGGTCCACACCGACCTCCGCCTCAGCGTCACCGACCGCTGCACGCTCCGCTGCACCTACTGCATGCCCCTCGACGCGGTCTTCAAGCCGCGCGAGGAACTGCTCTCCTTCGATGAGTGCGTCCGCGTCGTCACGGTGGCCGCCGGCCTCGGGGTCCGTTCCGTCCGTGTCACCGGCGGTGAGCCGTTGCTCCGCCCCGGGCTTCCCGATCTCATCGCCCGGCTCGTGGCCGTCCCCGGGATCGAGGAAGTGGCGCTGACGACCAACGGCCTGCTGCTTTCGGCACAGGCCGCGGCGCTCCGCGCGGCCGGCCTCCACCGCCTCAACGTCAGCCTCGACGCCCTCGACGACGAGACCTTCCGGCGGATCGCGCGGGCCGATGGCTTGAAGCGTGTTCTCGCCGGGCTCGAGGCGGCGAGCGTGGCCGGATTCACGGGGATCCGCGTCAACGCGGTGTCGATCCGCGGGATCACGGAGACGCAGGCGGTGCCCCTCGCCCGCCACTGT
>CAJBCV010000122.1 GCA_903951635.1 uncultured Planctomycetaceae bacterium | reverse complement strand
CCTCGCCGGCCCGGTCATCGACAACGTCTCGGTCGACGAAGCGAGCATGGAGAGCTTCTTTTGGTTCGGGGGCCCGGGGGCGCTGGTGATCCTTCTCCTCACCTGGTGGTCGCTGCGCAGTCTCCGCTATGCCTTGCTCGTGTTTCTCGTGTCGCTGGCGTGTGTCGGGGTCAACTTCTGGGGGCTCGCCACCTGGGGCGACCGGATGAACCCGATCCTCATCGTCATGCCGGTGCTCGTCCTCACGCTCGGCGTCTCCGGAGGGATCCACCTCACCAACTACCTCGTCGACGCGCTCGCCGACGGCGGGCTCGATGGGGTCGCCTGGCGCGCGATCCGCTTGGGCTGGCTCCCCTGCGCCCTCTCTGCCGGCACCACGGCGGTGGGGCTTGTGTCGCTGGTGGTGAGCGAGCTTGAGCCAATCCGCGTGTTCGGCTTCCACGCCGCGATCGGCGTCATGCTCACCCTCGGGATGCTGTTCCTCGTCGTCCCCGGGTTCTTCGAGCGCTGGCCGATCGTCCCGTCGAGCGCGGCCGCCGAGCGGACGATGGCAACCGAGGATGCCTGCGCCCGCTTTATGGTTCGCCATGCCGGAAGCATCGTCTGGATCGGCATGATCGCGCTGGCCGTGGCCGCCGTGGGGATCCCACGGATCCGCGCTTCGGTGAGCATCGAGACGCTGTTTACGCCGGCCAGCCGCGTCATCCGCGACTACGCCTGGCTCGAGAAGACGATCGGGCCGCTGGTGCCGGTCGAGGTCGTGCTCCGGTTCCCCGACGATTCGCCCGTCCGGCCGGCGGAGCGGCTCGACATGGTCCGCGAGGTGGGAGAGGCGCTCGCGGAGATGCCGGGCGTCAGCGGCGTCCTCTCTGCGGCGACGTTTCTCCCCGATCTCGACGTCGGCTCCGGCCTCCGCGGTCAGGCGACCCGATCGATCGCCGCCCGCAAGCTCCAGGCGAACCTCTCCCGCCTCGACGACATGCGGATCGTGCGGGATCTCGACGGCGAGCAGTTATGGCGGGTGACGGCCCGGACCTCGGCGCTCTCAGGCATCGACTTCGGCGACTTCCTCGGCGTTGTCCGCTCGAGGATCGACCCCATCATCGCCGCCCATGGCGGGGCGGATCGCGGCGTCGTCGCCGATTACACCGGCGCCATGCCGCTCATCAACGCCATCCAGAAAACGCTCCTCTCCGATCTGTTCTCGAGTTTCCTCTCCGCCTTCGTCGTGATCACGCTGATGATGATCGCCGTGGAGCGCGACGTGGTGGCCGGGCTCGTCTCGATGATCCCCAACGTCTTCCCCACGATCCTCCTGTTCGGGTTCCTCGGCTGGGCAGGCACCGCCCTCGACATCGGCAGCGTGATGACCGCGTCGATCGCGCTGGGAATGGCGATCGACGGCACGCTCCACTTCCTCACCTTCTTCCGCCGCGGTCTCCGCGCGGCGCCCGCCGGCGCCGACGGCCGGGAGCGCCGTCAGCGGCGCGTCGCGGCGATGGAGGGGGCCTTCCGGCATTCGGGAGCCGCTCTCACCGAAAGCTCGATCGTGTGTGCCTGCGGGATCCTCATGTTCGCCTGGAGCTCGTTTGCGCCGACGAGCCGATTCGCCTGGCTGCTGGCGATCCTCATCGCCGCGGCCCTCGCCGGCGACCTCGTCCTCCTCCCGGCGCTCCTTGTCGGCCGGGCCGGAGGCTTCTTCCGGGCGCTGGCGCCAGTCGACGGCGATCCGCCGTCGGACGACTGATGCCCCGGCCGCGAGGACACCGGGGACGCAGCGCTACAGAATCGGAAGAACGCGGCCGTCGTCGAGGAGGTTGTAGGGGCGGCCGAGGCTGTCAATGGCCTCGAGGTCGTCGATCCCCATCGCGGCGTAGACCGTCTTCACGACATCGCCCGGCGTCACTTTCTCCTCGGGATATTCGCCACGCGGATCGGTGCGGCCATGAATCACGCCGCCGCGGATGCCGCCGCCGGCCATGACGACGCTCATGCAGGAGGTCCAGTGATCCCGGCCGGCACCCCCTGGGCCCCCCGACCGCGGATCGCCGATCTTCGGCTTCCGCCCCATCTCGCTCGACACGAGCAGGAGCGTCGAATCGAGGAGGCCGCGATCGTCGAGATCGCCGACGAGCCCGGCGAACGCCCGGTCGAACTCGGGGAGGAGATTCTCCCGCAGGCAACTGAAGTTGTTGGCATGGGTGTCCCAGCCGCCGCCGCTGGCACACTTCTTCGACACCACCGGATCCTCTTCCGACCAGAAGACGGTGATGTAAGGCACGCCTGCCTCGACGAGCCGCCTCGCCATCAGCAGGCTCGTGCCATTGATCGACGGGCCGTAAAGGGCCCGGACATGCTCCGGCTCGCGGTGGATGTCGAAGGCACCGGCGGTCGATGACGCGGCGAGGAGATCGAACGTCCGCTCCTGCTGACGGGTGTAGTTGCCTATTGATGCCTCGAGATCGAGATCGTGGCGGAGGCGATCGAGACTGTCGAGGAGGCCGCGACGGTCGGCGAGCCGGCCGGCACCAGCCGAGTCGACGGAGAGATCGGGCACCGTGAACCGCATCGGGTCGTTGAAGGTCCCCTCGAGGAAGAACGGGTCGTGCTCGAGGCCGAGCCGGCCGGCGAACTGCCCCGGGCGCGTGTAGGGGGCCTGGCTGGGG
>CAJBCV010000121.1 GCA_903951635.1 uncultured Planctomycetaceae bacterium | reverse complement strand
CGTGGGCTCCGGTGATCCCCGGAGCGGCAGTTAGGACAATCAAAAGGACGGTTGCGATGGCGAAGAAGACCAAGGCGAGTGAAGTCGAGAAGGGTGCCCCCGAGGCTACCGGTGCGCTGGAAACGCCGCGGATGCTCGAGCACTACATGAAGACGGTCCAACCGGCGCTCGGGAAGGCCCTTGAGCGGACCAACCCGCATGCGATCCCGCGCCTCGAGAAGATCGTGGTGAACATGGGCGTCGGGGTGGCGGTGACCGAGAAAAAGTACCTCGAGGAGGCTATCGGCGCGCTCACTCAGGTGACCGGCCAGAAGCCGGTTGCCACGCTTTCAAAGGCGGCGGTTTCCGGGTTTAAGCTCCGCGAGAATCTTCCCATCGGCTGCAAAGTCACCCTCCGCGGCCGCCGGATGTACGAGTTCCTCGACCGGCTCGTTTCGCTTGCTTTGCCGCGGGTTCGCGACTTCCGCGGACTCTCGAGCACCGCCTTCGATGGCCACGGCAACTACAGCCTGGGGCTCTCTGAACAGATGGTTTTCCCGGAGATCAACCCGGACAAGTACACTCGGCCGCAGGGAATGAACATCACGCTCGTCACATCGGCAAAGAACGATGACGAAGCGAGGCAGTTTCTCCGGCTGATGGGCGTTCCGTTGAAGAAGGATGGGGATGAGGGTGCCGCGGCGTAGCGGCACGGTAGGTATCGAGCGGTCCGAGGCCGTCGCGATTCCTGTCGCGCGCTCGGGCTGGGGTAACAGTTGCGGCCGTACCTGCGGCCTTCGTTGGAAACATCTATGGCAAGCAAGTCAAAGATCGCGATGGCCAAGCGGCCTCCGAAGTTCTCGACCCGCAAGGTGCAACGTTGCATGCTCTGTGGTCGTCCTCGGGCCGTCTACCGCAAGTTCGGGCTCTGCCGGATCTGTTTCCGGAAGCTGGCCGATCAGGGGTGCATCCCCGGTGTGAAGAAGGCAAGTTGGTGACGACCGGTTGGTCTGCGGCCGTACGACTCGGTGGCCGCGGACGGTAGGGGCGCGGAAGACAGAAGGATTCGCTGGCAGGGTTCACAGTTCCGAAAGGGTTCTCTCGACATGATGACCGATCCCATCGCCGACATGCTCACCCGCATCCGCAACGCGGTGCGCGTCGAACGCGCCATCGTGGAGATTCCAAGCTCCAAGGTGAAGCGCGGCGTGGCGGACGTACTCAAGCGCGAAGGGTACATCTGGGACTGGAAGGAAGTGGAGGCTGAGCCCGCCGCCAAGCTTCAAATCGAGCTGAAATACGGTCCCAACGGCGAGCGGCTGATCCGCCATATCCGGCGGGTGAGCTCGCCTGGTCGTCGGGTTTACAGCCGCTCTGTCCGGCTGCGTCCGATCCTTGGCGGACTCGGGATCTCGATCTTGTCGACGAGCAGTGGCGTCGTGAGCGACCGCGAGGCGCGTCAGCGAAAACTCGGTGGCGAAGTTCTCTGCGAGCTTTGGTGAAAAGTGCTTCGGGTGACGCCCCGTCCGGCCAAGGTCGCGCGGTGCGGTGCTGGGGGCGGACGGTTTGAGTGGCTCGGGACGGGATTTTGGGTGCGGGCTGGTAGAGCAACGAAAGGTCGAGGTCATGTCGCGAATCGGCAAAGCTCCGGTGCAGATTCCCAAGGGCGTCAAGGTGGCCGTCGATGGCGCCACGCTGAAGGTCGAAGGACCGCTTGGAAAGCTTGAGCACAAGGTGCATCCGGCAGTGAAGGTCGGGGTCGATCCTGCTGATGGACTTCTCAAGGTCACCCGCGGCGGGGACGATCGCACCTCCCGCTCCGTCCACGGACTCACGCGTGCCTTGGCCGCGAACATGGTTGAGGGCGTGTCCAAGGGCTACGAGAAGAAGCTTGAGATCGTCGGCGTTGGCTACATCGCAGCGATCCAAAAGAACACCCTCCAACTCCGCGTCGGATTTGCCAACGAACTCCAGTTGCCGATTCCGGCCGGTTTGACCGTGACATGCCCCGATCAGACGCACATCGTCGTCAAGGGCATCGACAAGCATCTCGTTGGACAGTTCGCCGCCGAAGTGCGTGCTCGTCGCAAGCCGGAGCCCTACAAGGGCAAGGGCATCCGCTACGAGGGCGAGCAGGTGCGTCGCAAGGCCGGTAAGGCGGTCACGAAGTAATCGATCGACGGGATTCGTTTTCCCTTCTCAGTTTCCTTTCCCTCCACCTCCCGTAGTCACGCTTCCATGGACCACGCCCGCACGATTCTCAGGCAGCGGATGCGCCGCCGTTTCCGTGTCCGCCGGCATATCCGCGGCACCGCGGAACGGCCCCGTCTGGCCGTGTTCCGCACGCACAAGCACATCTACGCGCAGATCATCGACGATGCGGCTGGCCGTACGTTGGCCTCCGCGAGCTCCGTCGATAAGCAGATCCGCGACTCGGTTGCCTTCGGTGGCAACAAGCAGGCCGCCGAGGCCATCGGTCGTGCGGTCGCCGAGCGGGCCCAGGCCGCCGGGGTCAAGAAAGTCTGCTTTGACCGGGGCGAGTTCCGCTACCATGGCAGGGTTGCCGCGTTGGCCGATGCGGCGCGGGCAGCCGGCCTCGAGTTCTGATCACCACGGTCCTGTCATCTCTCCTTCCCGACAGAGCACGGGGAGGATGGTGAGGGACGAGACAGCAAGCCAAACCATCCGGAGCATCGAAGACCGTGTCGACCAGCAGCAGCCAGGGCCGTGGAGGCGACTCCCGCGATAATCGCGGCGGGGAGCGTGGTGGCGAGTTCGCCGAGAAGGTGGTCAAGGTTCGGCGTTGTGCCACCGTCGTCAAGGGTGGTCGGCGCTTCAGCTTCGCGGGCCTCGTCGTGGTTGGGAACGGGCGCGGAAAGGTCGGCTGCGGCTACGCCAAGGCCAACGAGGTTCCCCCCGCGGTTGAGAAGGCCATCAAGGACGGCATGAAGAACCTCATCGAGGTTCCCGTTGAAGCTGGGACAATTCCTCACCGCGTCGAAGGAAACAGTGGCACGGCAAAGGTGATCCTCCTGCCGGCCAGCCCCGGCACCGGCATCATCGCCGGAGCGGCCGTGCGTGCGGTCTGTGAATCGGCTGGAATCCGCGACGTGCTCACCAAGGCACACGGGTCGACCAATCCCGTGAATCTCGTCAAGGCGGCTCTCGACGGGCTGAAGCAGCTGCGGACGAAGAGCGAAGTGGAGCGGTTGCGTGGGGTGACCCTCTCCTGAAATCTGCCCTCGGGCTGCTTGGGGAGTTGAGGTCGGTGTTGGTGGTGTTCGTGCGGGGCGGCGACGGATCCGACCCCTTCCAAAATTACGATTTGTCGGTTGCACCCGCTCGGTGCGTCCGAGGGGCTTTCGAGCAGAGGACGATTCGATGAAGGTCAATGACGTCAATCAGGGGATCCACAAGAACCGCCGGCGGCTGCGGATTGGACGCGGGCCAGGCTCGGGGCGTGGCAAGACGTCGGGCCGCGGCCACAAGGGGCAGGGGCAGCTTGCCGGCTGGAGTGCTGCCGGGATTTTTGAAGGGGCGAGGATGCCCCTCATCCGCCAGATCCCCAAGCGTGGCTTTCACAACCGCCATGGCCGGATCGTGACGTGTGTCAACGTCGATGATCTCGAGGCGAGGTTTGCGGGCGGTGCCGACGTGAACCCGGATACGCTCCGCTTGAGTGGGCTCGCCAAGGGGGTCTGGGATTCGGTCAAGATCCTCGGGGAGGGGACGCTCTCCAAGTCGCTCAAGGTTTCGGCGCATCATTTCAGCGCTCAGGCCCGCGAAAAGATCGTCGCGGCTGGCGGCACCGTCGTCGACCTTCCTGGGCCGGCTCCAGTCGTCAAGCGGCAGAAAAAGGTCTCGCAGAAGAAGTCGGCAAAGAGTTAGCGCGAGGGCCGAAGGGGCCAGCCGCCTGAGGGGGAGCCCGGAGCCAAGTGTGGGCGATACGGAGCGAGGCGCACGCCGGATGCTGGCTTGTGCCGCGGGGAGACTCGGGTGAGTCGCCGGTCGGAGGGAGCAAAGGAGTCGTTCTCGTGCTGGAAAAACTTCGCATCATCTTCACGATCCCGGAACTCCGGCAGAAGATTCTCCTCACGCTCGGACTCTTGGCGATTTATCGGGTTGGCTGGCAGGTACCGCTGCCGATCATCGACCCTGATGCCATGGCGGCCTTCGGGAAGGAAGCCGGTGGCTTCGCCGACATTCTCAAGACTGTCGCGGTTTTCTCCGCCAGTCAGCTTTCCCAGGCGACGATTTTCGGCCTCGGGATCATGCCGTACATCTCGGCTTCGATCATCTTCCAGTTGCTCGGAACAGTGTGGCCGCCGCTGGAGCGTCTGACGAAGGAAGGCGAGGCGGGCCGGAAGAAGATCAACGAATACACCCGCTACGCCACGGTGCTGATCTGCCTTGTTCAGAGTTGGGCGTATGTGGCATTTCTGGCCAACACGAGCGTTGGTGAAATGCCGCTGATCCAGTCGAGCTTTCTCGTCGACGGCAAGTTGCCGATTCTCTGGCAGTTTGTGGCTGTGATGACGATGACGGCGGGGACGATCTTTCTGATGTGGCTCGGCGAGCAGATCGATGAATTCGGTATCGGCAATGGAATCAGCCTGTTGATCATGGCTGGAATCCTGGCCGGCATGCCGAGCGCTTTGGTGCAACTTGCTGGTGATACGAACTGGGAACTCGGGGGTGGCGGCGGGAAGATGGGCATCGAGACGATTCTCGTGCTCATCGCGCTCTTCATCGGAGTTGTGGCCGGAGTCGTTTTCATGACCCAGGGGCAGCGTCGGATTCCGACGCAGAGCGCCAAGCACGTGCGTGGACGGCGGGTGTACGGTGGAACGAGGCAGTATCTTCCGCTGAAGGTGAATCAGGCAGGGGTGATGCCGATCATTTTTGCCAGCTCGCTCTTGCTCTTCCCCCAGATGATTTTCCAATACCTCCACGGCGCGTATCCAGGCAACACGGTCCTCGGGGCTCTCCAGGATTCGTTTACGAGGGGGCAGTCGTTCCTCTACAACATCCTTTACGTCGCGCTCATTTTCTTCTTCTGCTATTTCTGGACCGCCATCACGTTCAATCCGAAGGAAGTTGCCGACAACCTCAAGAACTTCGGCGCTTTCATTCCCGGGTATCGCCCGGGTAAGCGGACGGCCGATTACCTCGAGCGGGTCATGGAGCGGATCACGTACGTGGGCGCTGGCTTTCTGGCCCTCGTCGCCATCATCCCCACGATCGTGGGCGGGGCACTCGGGATCCCTCCGCAGATCGCCAGTTTCTACGGCGGTACCGGCTTGTTGATCGCGGTCAGTGTCGCCTTCGATCTCGTTCAGAAGATCGACAGCCACCTCGTGATGCGGAACTACACCGGCTTGCTGGAGAAGTCCTGATCCGCGGGCTCGCCTCGGTCCGGAACGTCGTGGGGCGTGCCGGCTGTCCTCGTAGTGTCGCGCGGGATTCTCATGCGGATCATCCTCATTGGACCGCCCGGCGCCGGAAAGGGGACCCAGTGCCAGAGGCTCGTCGAGTTTCTCGACGTCCCTCATCTCTCCACCGGTGAAATGCTTCGGGCCGAGGTTCGCTCGGGATCTCCCGAGGGGCTGCGTGCCGCTGCCTTCATGGATCAGGGACATCTCGTCCCCGATTCGATGATTTTGGGGATGGTCACGAAGCGGTTGGAGTCAGCGGACTGCCGCGGTGGCTTTCTTCTCGATGGCTTTCCTCGCACGCTACCGCAGGCGTCCACCCTCGACGATCTCCTCGAACGGCGGGCGATGAACGTCGATGGGGTGCTCGAGTTGGCCGTGCCCCGGGACGAACTCGTGAGGCGGATGCTCGCCCGGAAGCGCGCTGACGATAACCCCGAGATCTTCTCCAAGCGGATCTCGAGTTTTGAGGTGCAGACCGCACCCTTGCTCGAGTATTACGGTCGCCAGGGAAAGCTCGCCACGATCGATGGCCTCGGCGACGCCGACGAAATCTTCGGTCGCGTGAAGGAGGCGCTCGAGCGCTTCAGGCGTGGTCCAGCCGGCCGGCGTTGACGTCGACTCCTGGCGTCTTTTGAGGGACGCTCCTTCCCGGTGCCGAATGGTGCCCTGTTGCCGCAGCGCGATCGGGTCTCATGCAAGCGGCCGTGGTGCGGTGTCGGTCACGCCGGTATAGTTCTGCGGTGCTGCGAAAAGAGGGACGGAGGTTGGTTCCAGGGCGTCGTCCGGTGCCCCGCTCTCCTCAGGCTGCTTGAACGGGTGTGCTTGCCGTGGTGAATCTCCGATCTCCCCGTGAAATCGCGTTGATGCGACGCGCAGGCCTCGTCGTCTGGGGGGCCCATGAGGTCGCCGCTGCCATGGTGCGGCCGGGCGTGTCGACGGGCGAGATCGACGCCGCCGTCGAAGACTATTTCCTCGGCTGTGGCGCGGTGCCGCTCTTCAAGGGCGTGCCCGGGAAAGTGCCATTTCCGGCCGTCTGTTGCATCTCCGTCAACGACGAGGTGGTCCACGGGATTCCAGGTCCGCGGATCCTGCTCGATGGGGACGTCGTCAGCATCGACACCGGTTGCAGTCTTGCCGGCTGGTGTGGCGACTCGGCGCGCACCCATGCGGTGGGATCGGTCGCGCCGGAGGTCCAAGGGCTCCTTGACTGCACGTCGGGGGTCCTCGATCTGGCGATTGAGCTGATGGCAAAACGGAGTCGGTGGAGCGACGTAGCCACCGAAATGGCGACCTACGTCCGCGACCGAGGGTTCTCCGTGGTCGAGAACTTCGTCGGCCACGGTATCGGCAAGAAGATGCACGAGGATCCGCAGGTTCCCAATTTCTGCTCTCCCTCCTTCCGGCGGAATTACGATTTCAATCTCGAGCCGGGATTGGTGATCGCCGTCGAACCGATGGTCAACATGGGATCGAAGAAAGTGAGAGCGCTGGCTGACCACTGGACGCAGTCAACGATCGACGGCCAGCCGAGCGCCCACTTTGAGCACACGATCGCGATCACGGAAAAGGGGCCTGAAGTCCTCACGCGGGCCCCAGGGGCTGGGGAGTCTGCACCCCCTCACAAAAAGGGGGGAGGGGGGGCTCTGGCGGGAATCTAAAGCCCCGAAACCAGATCGGCGGGTGGCCATGAGCCGATCGTTTTCCGGAAATCGAGCCTTTTTTCATCGTTTCTGCCCGTTTCGTGACCTCCCCCTTGTGGATCAGGGGGGATGGTTTCTATAGTTGACGGCTTTCCGTCAGCTTCCCCGTTCTCGTTGAAGGCGTTGGCGACCGTCGCCACGATCGCAAATATGAAGGTTCGCGCCAGCGTCCGTCGCATCTGCGACAAGTGCAAGATCGTCCGGCGCCGCGGCGTCGTCTTCGTTGTGTGCGCGGATCCTCGCCACAAACAGCGGCAGGGATGACGACGGAATACGGACCCAGAGGAAGGTTCGCCTCTCCTCTGGTCGGTGGTTCCTTGTAGGGTCCTCTGGGCCTTGCCAGGAAAGCGGCTTTTTGTGCGTATTTTTAAAGGTGGTGAGGGCCGGTGTGGCGGAGCTCTTCGGTGAGCAAAGCCTGAGTCGCGGGAGCCGGACAACCTCCGAGCATGCCGCAGCCGTTCTCACGAGCCTTGTGTTCGCCCGCGCTTGATGCCTCGGCACGGGGTGTTTCAGGGCGGTTTGTTGTGTTCGGTGGTTCAGTCGTTTCGTTTTTCCGTCATCCCAACGGTAGTACTTCCTCATGCCCCGTCTGCTCGGCGTCGACATTCCGTCGGAGAAGAAGACGTTTTATTCGCTCCAGTACCTCTATGGCGTCGGTCCCCAGGTGGCTCGTGAGTTGTGCCACAAGGCCGGCGTCGACCCTGAGGGAATCGCGAAGAATCTCCACGAGGATGAGTTGGCCCGCTTGGCCGCCCTCATGGACAAAGACTATGTCGTCGAGGGTCAGTTGCGCCGGCAGGTGGCGCAAAACATCTCTCGCCTCAAGGACATCGGCAGCTACCGCGGGGTTCGCCATCGTCGCGGGTTGCCTGTCCGCGGGCAGCGGACGCGGACGAACGCCCGGACGAGGAAGGGGCCCAAGAAGACGGTCGCGGGCAAGAAGGGCGTGAAGGATCTCAAGTAAGTTGGCCGGTTATTGCTGCGGTCGCTCTGCTTTGGGGCCGTGCCTCTTGCGTAGGGCGTGATCGGTGGCGATTGTTGGTGTTGGCGGCTGCGGTGGTTTTTCCTCGGTTACAGACGTCGTAGGAACGCACAGGGAAGCATCGATTCATGTCGAAGGTTGCCAAGGGCAAGAAAAAGAGTGTGTCGGCGGGCATCGCCTACATCACTGCGAGTTTCAACAACACCACGGTGACGATCACCGACACCAAGGGGGATACCCTCTGTTGGGCGAGTGGTGGCACTTGTGGATTCAAGGGAAGCCGCAAGGGAACCCCGTTCGCCGGTCAGTGTGCGGCGCAGCAGGCGGCTGAGAAGGCTTCGAAGTTCGGCGTGAAGGACCTCGAGGTCCGTGTTCGGGGGCCGGGAAGTGGTCGCGAGAGTGCGATCACCGCGCTTCAGGCCGCCGGGATGAATGTTAAGAGCATCGAAGACATCACGCCGCTGCCCCACAACGGTTGTCGCCCGCCGAAGAAGCGTCGCGTCTGACCCGTCTTTCCGTTCAAGCCGGTGTGGTCCGGCATTTCCACCCAATCTGAATCACCTCGAGAGCGGTCGGTAAGCACTCCGATCGGGAATCCATGGGACGCATCACCGGGCCAGTCTGTCGCCTTTGTCGTCGTGACGGCCTCAAACTCTTCCTCAAGGGCAGCCGCTGTGACACGGGGAAGTGTGCGTTCGAGCGCCGCCCCACTCCGCCGGGCATGGTCCAGAAGCGCCGCGGCAAGCCGACTGAGTATGGCCTTCACCTCCGCGAGAAGCAGAAGGTGAAGCACTACTACGGTGTGCTCGAGCGTCAGTTCCGAACCTACTTCGCTCGGGCTGAGCGAGGGAAGGGGAATACGGGTGAGTCTCTGATGTCGCTTCTCGAGCGCCGTCTCGACAATATCGTGCATCGGATCGGGTTCGCCCCTTCTCGTGCCGCCGCCCGGCAGATGGTCATGCATGGGCATATCACGATCAATGGCCGGCGTGTCGACGTCCCCAGCTACCTGGTCAAGGCCGGCGACTTGCTCCGCATCAAGAATCGGACGAAGAGCCTGCAACTCGTTCATGCGTCTCTTGCGTCGAATCGCCGCGACGTCCCGGACTTCCTCTCTCGGTCTGACGCCGGGGTGCCGGAGGGGCGTGTCGATCGGCTGCCTTCGTCCGATGACGTTTCGATTCCGGTGCAGACCAATCTGATCATCGAGTTGTGCTCCAAGTAATGCACTCGGGCGTGGCTTGGCTTTCGGCTCGGGCGATCGCCCGAGTGGCTCGGTGGGGCGCGGAGCCCCGTTCCGAGCCAGGGGCTTCCAACGCTCTCCCGACGCTCGCCTCCGCCGGTTGGTCCAACTCCTCCGCAAGACTCACCATCGCGGCCTGACATGGCCGCCCCCTTTCAGATATCAGATACAGGCAAGGAGAATCGTATGCACATCCGTTGGCGTGGACTCGAACTTCCCAGCTCGGTCACGTCCGATGCCAAGACGCTCACGGGGACGTACGGCAAGTTCGTTGCCGAGCCGTTCGAGCGCGGATTCGGCACGACGGTAGGCAACAGCCTTCGCCGCGTGCTCCTTTCGAGTCTCGAGGGGAGTGCGGTGACCCAGATCAAGGTCGGCAGTGCCCTCCATGAGTTCAGCACCGTCAAGGGTGTGCTCGAGGACGTCACGGACATCGTGTTGGCGGTGAAGAGCCTGGTCGTCAAGAACCACAGTGACTCGACCCGCGTGATTCGGGTCGAGAAGAGCACGAAGGGGCCGGTCACCGGCGCCGACGTGCAGACTGACGAAGCGGTCGAGGTGGTCAGCAAGGATCTCGTGCTCGCCACGCTCACCGACGACGTGCCTTTCGAATTGGAGATGGTCGTCGAGAATGGCCGTGGCTACGTGCCGGCCAGCGAGCACAGCCCCGACGCCCAGGAAATCGGGATCATCCCCGTCGATGCCGTCTTCAGTCCCGTGACCCGCGTCCGCTACGAGGTTGAGGAGACCCGTGTCGGTCAGAAGACGAACTACGACAAACTCACGATGGAGATCTGGACCAACGGCACTGTGACGCCAGACATGGCGCTCGTCGAGGCTGCCAAGATCCTCCGCAAGCATCTCAATCCGTTCGTCGGCTACACCCAGCAGGGGGCGGCTGTGAATCTGCCGCCGGTCATCGACTGGACGAAGATCACGCCCGAACCGGCGACCGTCCTGACATGGGAAGTGCCGCAACTCGAGCTGTCCGTTCGGGCGCAAAATTGCCTCTCGAGCGCCGGGATTCGCAAGGTTGCTGAACTCGTCGTCCTCACTCGCGAACAGATCCTCGAGATGCGGAACGCCGGTGAACAGACGGCCGACGAGATCGAGGCCAAGCTCGTTGAACTGGGGCTGAAACTCGGCATGTTGCCGGTCGAGGCCTGATTCTGGCGGTTGACGCGCAGCGGTTCCGCTTCGCCCGGCCGATTCCCATCCGACACCCTTTCCACCAACCATCGACAGTGCCGGCCCTCTCCGGCCCTCCGCCTGAAGGATCCCACCCATGCGCCATCGTCGTAAAGGCCGTGTGCTCGGCCGCAGCCCCTCCCATCAGCGTGCCTTGCTCCGCAACCTCGCTGCGGCGCTCATGCTCACTGAGCGGGAGTGCGAGGCTGGTGAAGTGGGGGCTCCGAAGGTGGCCGGTCGGATCATCACGACCGTGGCCAAGGCCAAGGAAGTCCGTCCGGTCGTCGAGCGATGCATCACCATCGCCAAGCGAGGCTTGAAGTCGATCGAGCAGGCCAAGGAGTTTGGCACGACCGCAGCCAGGGATTCCTCCGCCTGGAAGCAGTGGCGCGAGAGCGATCAGTGGCAGAAGTGGGCCCAGGCGATGGCGCCTGCGGTGACGGCCCGGCGCCGGGTGGTGAGGCTTCTCGGTGACAAGCAGGCCGCCCGCATCGTGTTCGAACGGATCGCCCCCCGGTTTGTCGATCGTCCCGGCGGATACACCCGGATCCTCAAGCTTTCCACCCCCCGTCTCGGCGACGCCGGCCCCCGCGCGGTGCTGGAGTTCGTCGGCAGCGGACCTCAAGTCGAGCGTGGGGAGGCCCCGCAGGTTCAGGCCCGTCGGCCCTCCAGGGGCGCAGCCGGGGCCACCTGAGACCCGGGAGCGGTGGCGGGGTTCGTTGCCTCCGCGGGACGATCTCGTGGCGGTACGGTGGATTGCATCGGGGGAAAAGGGTAGACTTTCCTCAACGCGATGCGTTTGGCCGTGCATTGGCAGGGAGGGGGCAAGCTCTCTGTCGTTGGTCGGCCTCTGTTCTCCGTTCGGGTTTCAGCCCGGATGGAGGTCGAGGTTTGCCGCTTGCACCCCGCGCGCCGGAGGCTCTGGCCATGGCGAGGCAGCTACAAGCAGGGTGGTGTTGCGTGGCGTCTGTCGTCCGGCGGGCTCGGCTATTGGTCGTGCTCTGCCTGCTGTCGGCGGCTCCGATCGCCGCTCTCGCCCGCGAAGGGGATGAGCACTTCGGCCTTCCACAGGTGAAGTTCATCAACGAGCAGGTTGCGGCCGGCTGGTCCGACGCCAAGCTCAAGCCGTCCGAGCCCGCTTCCGATCAGGAGTGGTGCCGTCGGGTTTATCTCGACATCATCGGTCGCGTGCCGACCGTCAAGGAACTCGACGATTACGTCGCCGACAGTTCGCCGGTGAAGCGGGCCAATCTCGTCGGACGACTTCTCGGCGAAGACTACGTAGACGAGTACGCCCGCAACTGGGCCGATGTCTGGACGACCGTCCTCGTCGGCCGCAGCTTGGAGAACGACAACGTCAATCGCAGCGGCATGCGGCAGTGGCTGCGGCGATCGTTTTCGAAAAACATCCCCTACGACCGCTTCATGACCGATCTTGTGACCGCCACGGGGGTCAACAAGGCAGGGGAGAAAGGCTTCAACGGGGCGACGAATTTCCTCTCCGGGAAACTCGAGGACAACGGCATTCAGGCCACGGCGAAGACCGCCCAGGTGTTCCTCGGCCTCCAGGTGCAATGCACGCAGTGCCACAACCATCCCTTCAACAAGGGGAAGCAAAATCAGTTCTGGGAGTTCAACGCCTTTTTCCGTCAGACGAGGGCGTTGCGACAGTTCGAGGGGACCCGTGACGTCCAGGCGATCGAACTCGTCGACGAGGATTGGGCCGGCGAGGGGGGAAATGCCTCGCAGGCCGAACTCTACTACGAACTCCGCAACGGTCAGATGAAGGTCGCCTATCCGGTGTTTATCGACGGGACGACCGTCGATCCCACTGGGTACCTTCCGGCGAAGATGGACGACGGCACCGACTATGGCGTCAACCGTCGCCGGGCTCTGGCCCAGCTGATGGTCGACAGTCCGCTGATGCCCAAGGCAGCGGTGAACCGGGTTTGGAGCCACTTCTTCGGCTACGGTTTCACCCGTCCGATCGACGATCTCGGCGAACACAACGCACCGTCGCATCCGGAATTGCTCGAGGGGCTCGGCGAGCGTTTCCGTGAGCAGAGCTTCGACACGAAGGAGCTTATCCGCTGGATCACGCTCTCGTACGCGTATTCGCTCTCCAGCCGGATCGCCAAGGCCAATGCGGCCGACGATCCGGCCGTGGGTGAGAAGCCGAAGTTCTCCCATTTCTATCTCCGGCAGATGAGACCCGAAGAGCTCTATCAGTCGCTGCTGACCGCCACAGAGGCCGATCAGGCGGAGGAGAAGGGGGAGAAGGCGGCCCGCAAGAAGGACGAATGGCTCGCGCAGTTCATCATTGCCTTCGGTACCGACGAAGGAGACGAGGCGACCACCTTCAACGGCTCCATCCCGCAGGTGCTGATGATGTTCAACGGAGATCTGGTCAAGACGGCGACGGAGACCGGGAAGGGGGGCTTCCTGGACCGGGTTGCCACTTCCGACATGACCAACGCCCAGCGGATCGACGCCCTCTATGCGGCGGCGCTTGCCAGGAAGCCGACGCGCAAGGAGATCAAGCTCGCCAATCAGATGATGGTCGCCCGCAAGGGGGATGCCATCAGCGCCCTCCAGGACATCTGGTGGGCCGTTCTCAACTCGAACGAGTTCATCATCAACCACTGACACCCTGTCCGCCCGCAGACGAGACTTCCCTCCACTCACCCTTGCCCACCCCGAGGACTTCCCCCATGTCCGTCTCCAGCCGTTTCTTCGACGGGATGAGCCGCCGACACTTCATGAGCCACGTCGCGGGCGCCGCGGCGCTCGCCGCCCCGGCGACGGCCTTCACCAACTCGATCCTCGCCAACGCCGCCGATCTGAAAAAGCGGCACAAGGCGGCCATCCTCCTGTGGATGGGGGGCGGCCCCAGCACCATGGACATCTGGGACCTCAAGCCAGGGGCCGCGACCGGCGGACCCTTCAAGCCGATCTCGACGAGCGCCGACGGCATCCAGATCTGCGAACACATGCCGATGATGGCGAAGCAGATGCACCACATGTCGCTCGTGCGTTCGATGAGCACGCGCGAAGCGGACCACATGCGCGGCCGCTACTACATGCACACCGGCTACGTCCCGAACCCCAACGTCGAGCACCCCAGCTACGGTGCCGTGATCGCGCATGAACTGGCGGATCAGGTGCCCGATCTCGAGATCCCTCCCTTCGTCTCCGTCGGCAGCGGGAGTGTCGGGCCGGGATTCCTGGGAATGTCGTGGGCGCCGTTTGTCGTCGATTCCAACGGCAATGTCCGCAACCTCGACATGGGGATCGATCCGACCAGGTTGTCGCAGCGGTTGGAGATGCTTTCGGCGATCGAAGACAAGTTCATCGGCGAGAAGCGTGGAGCGTCTTCCGACGATCACGCCAAGGTCCTCTCCAAGACGGTGAAGCTCATGACGAGCGACCAGATGGGGGCCTTCAAGGTCATGCAGGAGCCGAAGGACGTTCAGGATCGGTACGGCAACACGGGCTTCGGCCGGGGCTGTCTCATGGCTCGCCGGCTGGTGGAGCAGGGGGTGCCGTTCGTCGAGGTCGATCTCGGCGGCTGGGACAATCATGCCGATATCTTCAAGACGCTCTCCGACAACAAACTCCCCGAACTCGACAAGGCGATGGCGGCCCTCGTGTCCGATCTTTCCGAGCGCGGTCTGCTCGACGACACGGCGATCATCTGGATGGGGGAGTTCAGCCGCACGCCGAATATCAACGGCAACGGTGGACGTGACCACTGGGCCCGCAGTTGGAGCGTGGCCGTCGGTGGCGCCGGCTTCAAGCGAGGCGTGGTCGTCGGCGAGACCAGTTCCGATGGCAAGGAGGTTGTGACGGAGCCGTATTCGGCCCAGGACCTCATGGCCAGCGTGCTCAAGTCGCTCGACATCTCCCTGGAGACGACGTTCACGGCCAAGAACGGCCGACCGATGAAGATCGCCAACGCCGGCAAGGTGATCAAGGAGTTGTTCGCCTGAGCCGTCCCGCCGACGGGGCAGGGGGCGATCGGTGTCCTGACGGCCGGGGCGAGGGGCTTTTGCCCGCTGGCTCCAGGGCTGTCGTGAGCCGTGACTTTGGCGGGCCCGCGGTCGAACGGCCGTCGGACGGAGCCGTTTCCGCTGGGCAATCCCGCGCTGGCGGCGTCGCCTCGCTTCCGGGGACGGTGCGCCCGGTGCTCCTCCTCGTGCTGCCGGCGCTCGTCGAGCAGGTGCTCGCGATCTCGGTCGGGTTCACCGACAAGTGGCTGGCCGGAAACCTCCTCGAAGGCCCGGCCTTTCTGGCGGCTGTGGGGTTGGTCGGCTACGCGCTGGGGTTTCTTCCCGGGCTGTTCGCGGTGCCGGCGGTGGCGGCGACGGCCTTGGTCGCCCGTTGCGTCGGTGGGGGAGACCTCGTCGGGGCACGTCGGGCTGCCGGGCAGGCGTTCGTCGTCGGGAGCGTGCTCGTGGGCATCATGGGGGTGGCGGCCGCCCTGGGGGGACGGAGGCTCGTGATGCTGCTCGGGCTGCCGGCCGAGAGCACCGCTCTGGCGATGGAATACCTGGCGATCGTCATTCCGGTACTTCCCGCCATGATGATCATTGCCGTCGGGGTGGCGATCCTCCGCGGTTCGGGCGACATGGTGGCGGGATTGATGTCGATGACGGTCGTGAACCTCGTCAATGCCGGCGCCAGTTACGCGTTGGCCGCCGGGATCGGCGGGCTTCCCCGCCTCGGGTGGCGGGGGTTGGCGTGGGGCACGTTCATCGGCTACGGCTGTGGGGCCGTCTGTACGCTGTGGCTGCTTGCGCGTCGTGACCGGCAACTCCGCCCCTCCCCCGGCGACCTCGTTCCCGACCGCCACTGGCTCAGACGGGTCTTCTCGGTGGGGCTGCCTGCGGGGATGGATGCCATCGGAAACGGCGTCTGCCATCTGTGGTTTCTGTCGGTCGTCAACCGGCTCGGAGACGTCGACGCCGCTGCTCACGCCGTCGCCATCACTATCGAATCGCTCGCCTTCCTGCCCGGGAGTGCCTTCGGGCTGGCAGCGGCGACGCTCTCCGGGCAGTTCCTCGGAGCCCGGGACGAGCGCCGTGCCAGGCAGAGCGTGTGGCTGGCTGCCGCCGGTTGTGTCGGATTGATGTCGGCGATGGGAGCGTTTTTTCTCGTTGCCGCTGATCCGCTGGCCGGTTGGTTCGTGGGGGGCCAGACGCGGCAGCCGGAGGTGGCGGCGCTGACGGCCCGACTCGTGCGGATCGTCGCCTTCGCCCAGCCCCCGCTGGCGATGCTGATGGTCTTTTCCGGGGGCCTTCGTGGCGCCGGGGCGACCCGACCGCCGCTGATCGTGAACTTCCTCGGGCTGATCGTCGTCCGCCTCCCGCTGGCGATGCTGCTGGCCTGGCCCGAGGTGCCACTCCCGGGGGGCGCGACGATCGCCGCTTGGGGACTGGGAGCGGTCGGGGCCTGGTATGCGATGACCATCGACCTCGCCGTCCGTGGCGTGGCGATGGCGGTGATCTTCTCAGGAAGGGGATGGATGCGGGGGGGCGATTGATCCCTCTTGATGCCTCTGGATCCCGCCGGGCGTCGATCTCCCCGCTCCGTGTCGGGATTGGCATGGTCCCCTGCCGCGACGACGATACACTCCAGGGAGTTTTGTCGTCGACGGTTCGGCATGCCGGAGCCCGGACGGCCCCACCCGTCGCTTCCCGAACGAGCCCGCCCGCGGAGTCCCTCGATGGCCGTGGATCTTGATATCGAACAGTGGACGACCGCCGATGCCGCGGACCTCTACGAGGTGTCCCGGTGGGGCAACGGTTACTTCTCGGTCGGGCCCAACGGCCACCTGCTCGTCCATCCCGACAAGGATCCGACGAAGAGCATCGATCTGAAGTCGCTCGTCGACCGTCTCCAGGTGCGCGGGATCGACCTCCCCATCCTCCTCCGCTTCGCCGAGATCCTCCAGCACCGCCTCGGAGAGATCCACGGGGCCTTCGCCACCTCGATGAAGGAAGCGGGGTACCGCGGCGACTACTGCTGCGTCTATCCGGTCAAGGTGAATCAGCAGCGGCAGGTCGTCGAGGAGGTGCTGCAGTTCGGCCGGCCTTACCGCTTCGGCCTCGAGGCAGGCAGCAAGCCCGAGCTTCTCGCCGTCATCGCGCTGGCCGACAACGACACGCCGATTATCTGCAACGGATTCAAGGATCCGGAGTTCATCGAGACGGCGATGCTCGCGCAGAAGATCGGCCGCAACATCATGCCGGTCGTGGAGCGGTTCTCCGAGTTGCAGCTGGTTCTCGAATACGCCGAGAAACTCGGCGTCCGGCCGCGGATCGGGATGCGCGTCAAACTCGCTGCCCGTGGGAGCGGTCGTTGGCAGGCCTCGGGCGGCTTCCGCAGCAAGTTCGGGCTGACCGCCAGTGAGCTCCTCCGTGGGCTCGACGTGCTCGCCGCCCGCGACATGCAGGACTGCCTCCAGTTGCTCCACTTTCATCAGGGAAGCCAGATCACGAACATCCGCCACATCAAGGCGGCGCTCACCGAGGCGTCGCGGATGTACACGGAATTGGTGAAGCGCGGCGCCGGGCTGCGGTTTCTCGACGTCGGCGGCGGTCTGGGCGTCGATTACGACGGCTCCCAGACAAACTTCGAGTCGAGTGTCAACTACAGCCTTCAGGAGTACGCCAACGACGTCGTCTACCACGTCCAAAACGCGTGTGACGAGGCGGGCGTGCCCCATCCGACGATCATCTCCGAGAGTGGACGCGCCGTGGTGGCCTACCACAGCATGCTCATCTTCGGCGTGTTGGGGATCTCGGAGCACGGCGGGAATGGCGAGGTGACCGAGCCGGCGGCCGAGGCCGAGCAGCCGCTCCATGACCTCATGGAGACCTACCAAAATCTCAACATCCGCAACCTCCTCGAGAGCTATCACGACGCCCAGCAGGCCCTCGACACCGCGATGAGCCTGTTCGCCAGCGGTTACCTCCCGCTCGACCAGCGGTCTTCGATCGAGAACCTGTACTGGTCGATCTGCCGGAGGATCAGCAAGCTCTCGAAGCAACTCGACTTCGTTCCCGAGGAACTCGAGGGACTCACCGCGGCGCTCTCCGACACCTACTTCTGCAACTTTTCCCTCTTCCAATCGATCCCGGACAGTTGGGCGATCAAGCAACTCTTCCCCGTGATGCCGATCCACCGCCTCAACGAGCGGCCGACCCGCGAGGCCGTCCTCGGCGACGTCACCTGCGATTCTGACGGCAAGATCGACCAATTCATCGATCGCCGTGACGTGAAGCGCACTCTCCCGCTCCATGCCTGGCAAAACGAGCCCTACTACCTCGGGGCCTTCCTCATCGGTGCCTACCAGGAGATCCTCGGCGATCTCCACAACCTGTTCGGCGACACCAACGCCGTCCATGTCAGCACCGATGCCAGGGGTGAGGTCGTTCTCGATGCGGTGATCAAGGGAGACACCGTTCGGGAGGTGCTCGACTATGTCGAGTTCGACCCCGAGCACCTCGTGCAGCGGCTCCGTGACGCGATCGAGCAGGCGGTGCGGGAAGGACGGATCTGTGACCAGCAGGCCGGTCGATTCCTCCGTTTCTACGAGGAGGGATTGGGGGGCTACACGTATCTCGAGGAGCCGACGCGCCCCTGAGGTCCGCGGGGGGCAGTCCGGCGACGGCGAGGCCGCCAGGCTGGCAAACCCCGGCAATCCGCCGGGCATTTCTTTCACGGCAATCCGCCGGGCGTTTCTTTCCCGGCAATCCGCCGGGCATTTCTTTCCCGGCAATCCGCCGGGCATTTCTTTCCCGGCAATCCGCCGGGAAAGCGCCCTCGCTGCGTCTTCGGGAGGTTGCTAGAGTCCGGGCCAATCTCCGGAGTCAGCGCAGTGTCACAATCCCGCCGACGGTCTTTGTGGGTCAGTGCCTTGGCCGTGACGGCCGCCCTTTTTGGGCTCCACCCGGCCACCCCTGTCCACGCCCAGGCCCCGGCCGGGGCTCGCCCGCCGAGCGCAGCTCAGGCTCCTCCCGTTGCCGGGCGGCCGGCCCAACAGCCCGCCGCGGTCGTGCCGCAGCAGCCCCGAGTGGCGCAAGTTCCCCAAGCTCCTCAAGCCTCTCAAGGCCCTGGACGTCCGCCGGCGCAGGGCACGGCGCCCCAGCAGCGCCCGCCGCAGCCGACCGCCCCCCAGCTTTCCCCGGAAGCCGCGGCGGCGCTCGAGCGTCTCCTCACGGCCTGGGAAGCACGGAACGCCGCGGTGAAGACTTGGTCGTGCGATTTCTACAAGTGGGAATACAACGCCTTCGGTCCGGTCGGGCCCAGCGGTGATCGCCTCGCGTTCGCGGAGAGCACCGGCGAGATCAAGTACGCGATGCCCGACAAGGGGCTGTTTCGCGTCAAGGAATCGAAGCAGTGGAACGCCCAGACGTCGCGCTACGAACAGCGTCCGGGCGATTCGGGCGAGCACTGGGTGTGCAACGGGACGAGCATCTACGAGTTCCGCCACGGCGACCGGCAACTGCGGGAGACGAAGCTGCCCCCCGAGATGCGTGGCAAGGCGATCAGCGACGGTCCGCTGCCGTTCGTGTTCGGAGCCAAGGCCGATACGCTCAAGAAGCGGTACGTGATGCGTATCCTTCCCACGCCGGCCGGCGTGACCGATCAGGTCTGGCTCGAAGCCCTCCCGCGGACGCAGGCCGACGCCGCGAACTTCTCGAAGGTCGAATTGATTCTCGGGGCCCGTGACCTCATCCCCTTCGCGATCCGCATCTACAAGCCGGGCGGTCAGGATCAGGATGTCTACCAGTTCATTCAGAACACGAGTCTCATCGACAAGGGACTCGATTTGATCCGGGATTTCTCGAAGCCGGTCACCCCGTTGGGGTACACGTTCATCCTCGAGGATGGAGGTGCCGCGGCTCCGGCCCAGCAGACGTCGCTGCCCGCCGCCCCGCCGCGGCCGCGCTGACCCGCAGGTTCGGGGGCCGCTCCCTCGCCGTCGGACTCCTTCCCGGTATACTCCGGCGACGTGCTGGTGAGACCGGCCGGTTCGTCCGGCAACCGGCCGTCCGGCCAAACCACTCGCCCGCCGGGGCTCCGGCCGCCCCCTGCCGGGGCGGATGTGACGGGCGGCCCACGTGGCACCGTCGAGATCGCCCGGAGGGCCGGGCCAGAGCCGCCTTCGAGGACTCCATGTCGTTGATCGACCCATCCCACCCGCTCGGGCAACTCCTCCAGCGCGACCGTCGCTACAAACTCGACGCCTACATGTTCGTTCTCGAGGCGTTGTCGTACGCCCAAGAGACGCTCAACCTCGGCGAGGAGCCTCCCGAGGAGGACCTCGAGCCACGGCCCCCGGAATCCCCGCCGTCGGGGCGGCCGCGGGGGGGCAAGTCGCGGAGGCGACCGGCGGAACGGCATCTGACGGGGCAGCAACTGTGCGAGGCGGCGCGGCGCTACGCGCTGCAGCAGTATGGGTTCATGGCCAGAACGGTGCTGGGGACGTGGGGCATTCACACCACCAGCGACCTCGGCGAGATCGTCTTCAACATGATCGACATCGGGCAGATGAGGAAGACTCGCAAAGACAAGCGTGAGGACTTCCACGACGTCTACGATTTCGAGGAGGCGTTCACCCGCGATCTCTCCTTCAGCGTTCCCGACAATTCCTAGCCCGCGCGGCACGGCCGCTTCGGGGTGTATCCCCTGTGCGTCGGTCCCCGATGACGTCCGGCGAGTGAGCCCTCTCGATGCCGCTTGTGGAGCCCTGATGTGGCTGCCGACCCGCTTGAACCGATCCCGTCGGTGGTCTCCGTCGGTGGGCCCGATGTGGCAGGAACGCGGTCTGGGGTCGCCGTCGGCCTCGCGGTGGCGGCCGTCGTCGAGTCGGCCTGGCTGCTGTTTCTCGGATGGATGGCGGTCCGCGGCGCCTGAGAGCCGAGCGGGGGCAACGACATGAACAGTCTGTTCGACGCCTTGCCTCTCGGGGCCGCATTCCTTCCGCTCGGGGTCTATCTCCTCGCACTGGGATGGGTTCACCTTCGCCGTCGTCCGCTCGCCATCGCGGGGGTGTGGGACGGCATCCTTCTCGGGGCGAGTCTCGTCGGCCTGGTGACCGTCGGCCCGATCGCCCTGCTGCGTCCGGCCGCCGGTGGATCGGCATGGAGTTGGCCGATGCTGATCCTCGGCTTCTGTCTGGTGGTCGCGTTGTGCGTGCTCGTCTCGCGTCCCAGGCTGATTGTCTACAACATCAGCCTCGAACAACTCAGGCCGCTCGTGGCCGAGGTGGCAGCCGATCTCGACCCGCAGGCCCGCTGGGCTGGCGAGACGGTGGCGCTTCCGACCCGGGGATTGCAGGTCCACCTCGACGGCGACGGCAGCCTCCGCACGGTGAGCCTGATCGGGGTTGGCCGGCGTTCGGCCCATGAGGGCTGGAGCGAGTTCAGCCGCCGCGTCCGTCAGGCGTCACGCCGGCTCCGCGTTCGTGCGAGCCCCTGGGGGGGGCTGTTTGCCGGGGTCGGGGCGGTGCTCGTGCTCCTCGCCTCCTGGAGCATCGCCGCGACGCTCTTGGCCCGTCGCTCGCCCGCCGAACCCGCCGTCGTCCCGTCCCCCCGGGCGGTCCATCTCGGCCAAGTGCCCACCGTCTTGCCCCCTCCTCAGACACCCCCGCCGCGGTGAATCATGACGACCCCGATCGACCTCTCCGAACACGATATCCTCACGCCGATGGCGATCCGCAATGCGCCGCCGGCTTTTCTCTACGAGGAGGCCGTGACGCGGGAGGGCGCCGGGATCGTTTCCAGCGGGGCGATCGCCATCCGATCCGGGGCGAAGACGGGGCGGAGCCCCAAGGACAAGCATCTCGTCCGTGATCCCGCCTCGGAGCGGGAGGTGTGGTGGGGATCGGTCAATCACCCGATCGACGACCACACGTTCCTCCTCAACCGCCAGCGGGCGGTCGATTACCTCAACACCCGCGATCGGGTCTATGTCTGCGACGGCTTCGCCGGCTGGGATCCCTCCTGTCGCGTGAAGGTCCGGGTGCTCTGTGCCCGCGCCTACCACGCGCTCTACATGCGCAACATGCTCATCAGGCCGACGGCGGCGGAACTGGAGCGGTTCGGGCGCCCAGACTACGTCATCTACAACGCCGGTCAGTTTCCCGCCAACGTCCTCACCACCCAGATCGCCAGCCGGACGAGCATCGATCTCTCCCTCGAACGGCGCGAGCAGGTGATCCTGGGGAGCGAGTATGCCGGCGAGATGAAGAAGGGGGTGTTCACCCTCATGCACTGGCTGCTGCCGGGGCGGGGCGTCCTGTCGATGCATTGCTCGGCCAACGAGGGGCCGAACGGAGATGTCTCCCTGTTCTTCGGGCTCTCCGGCACCGGCAAGACGACGCTCTCCGCTGATCCCGCCCGCCGGCTCATCGGCGACGACGAGCATGGTTGGGGAGACGAAGGCGTGTTCAACATCGAGGGGGGATGTTACGCCAAGTGCATCGGCCTGTCGGCGGCGAAGGAACCGGAGATCCATGCCGCGATCCGCTTCGGCACGGTGCTCGAAAACGTCGTCTACGACGAACACACCCGGGAGGTCGACTTCGAATCCGCGGCGCTCACCGAGAACACCCGGGCCGCCTATCCGATCGAATCCATCGACAACGCGCTGGTGCCGTGCGTCGCCGGCCATCCGCGGCACTGCATCTTCCTCACCTGCGATGCCTCCGGCGTGCTTCCCCCGGTCAGCCGCCTGTCGCGGGAGCAGGCGATGTACCACTTCCTCTCCGGCTACACCGCCCGGGTCGCGGGGACCGAGATGGGGGTGGTGGAGCCGCAGGTGACCTTCTCGACCTGCTTCAGCGCCGCGTTCCTCGTCCGCCATCCGGCCGTCTATGCGCGGCTCCTGGCGGAGAAGCTCTCCCGCCACGGCACCCAGGCATGGCTCGTGAACACGGGCTGGACGGGGGGCGCCTATGGGCACGGGCGGCGCATCGATCTGGCCTCGACCCGACGGATCATCGACGCCATCCACAGCGGGGCCCTCGACCGGGCCACGGTGGAACGCGATCCGGTGTTTGGCCTCGATGCGATCACCGCAGTGCCGGGGGTGTCCCCGCGACTCCTCGTCCCGGCACGGGCATGGGATGATCCCCGCCACTGGGAAAAGGCCGCGCGGTCGCTGGCGGCGAAGTTCCGCGATAATTTCGCCCAGTACGCCGACGAGGCCGGGGCCGACGTCGTGGCCGCTGGGCCGCAGGGGTAGCCGAGGGGCCAGCTCCCCGGGGGACTCCGACTTTTTTTGACACACTTCCTCCATCCCCCCTACCATTCGGGTGATTCTCTGCCGAGGACAGCAGCGACGTCGCTGCCCGGTCCATCGGCCATCCCCTGGAGCCGATCGATGAACCTCCGCCGCCTCACCTCCTGCCTCCTCCTCGCGGTCCTCGCCGGCGCGGTCTCCGTCCCGACGGCGTTTGCCGATTCCCCGTTGGCCGGCAAGGTCAAGAAGATCGACGGCACCGAGGTCGATCTGGCCGACTACAAGGGGAAGGTCGTCGTTATCGTCAACGTTGCCAGTCAGTGCGGCGCCACGCCCCAGTACGCCGGCCTTCAAAAGCTCTATGACACCTACAAGGATCAGGGGTTCGTGATCCTCGGCTTCCCCGCCAACGAGTTCGGGTCCCAGGAGCCGGGCTCCGATGCGGAGATCTCCAAGTTTTGCACGTCGAAGTACAACGTCACGTTCGACATGTTCTCCAAGGTCAAGGTGAAGGGGGACGGCCAGACGCCCCTCTACAAGATGCTCACCACCCAGGCCAAGCCGGCCGGCGACGTGAAGTGGAACTTCGAGAAGTTCCTCATCGGCAAGGATGGTGCGATCAACGGCCGCTTCGCCACGCAGGTGAAGCCCGATGATCCGGCGTTCGTGGCCGCGATCGAGGCCGAACTCAAGAAGTGATCGCGGCAACTGCCGGCGATCGATGACTCGTTCCCGCCCCCCGTTCCCGCCTTGTCTGGCGGGGACGGGGGCGCCGGGGGGACGGGGCAGGCGTCCTGTCAGGCAGCCCGCGATCCATGGTGATCAGCGTGCCCTGCGCCGGCTGCCGAGTCTCCTTCGATCGTTCGCTTTACGACCCATGACGGCCGCCCCTGCACCTCGCGATAGGTGCGGACGACATATTCGCCCACGATGGCGACCGCGGAGGTCTGGATCGCCCCTGCCAGCGTGACGACCGCGGCGATCCCCGCCACGAGCGTTCCGTCGCTCGTCGGCATCAGGCACGCCGAGAGCGTGCAGCCGACCCCGACGGTCGCCAGCACCCCGGCGGCCCACCAAGCGGCACGCAGTGGCGTGTCGGAGGAGAGCATGACCGCATCGATCGCCAGCCGAATCAATTTCCGCGTCGAATACTTCGTCTCGCCGGCCGGCCGGGCGTGCCGGTCGTACCAGACGGGCTCCTGTCGGAAGCCGGTCCAGGCGACGAGCGATCGGAGGTAGCGGCGCTTCTCCGGCAGCCCGCAGACCGCGTCGACCACGGCCCGGTCGAGGAGTTTGAAGTCGCCGGTGTCGACCGGAATCGGATAGGGAACCAGGCTCGCGAAAAAGCGGTGGAAGCAACTCGCGGTGACGAGCTTGAACCACGTCTCCCCGTCGCGCGACCGGCGTCGGCCATAGGCCACGTCGGCACCGCAGCGCCAGCACTCGACCATCTCGGGGATCACCTCGGGAGGGTCTTGCAGATCGGCGTCGATGATCACCACCGCGTCGCCGCGGGCCCGGGCCAGCCCGGCCGACATCGCCGACTGCTGGCCGAAGTTCCGCGACAGTTCGATGACCGTCGCCCGGGGATCGCCCGCGGCGATCGCCTCGAGACGGTCGAGGGTGCGGTCGCGGCTGCCGTCATCGATGTAGAGAATCTCGAAGTCCATGCCCGTCGATGGGAGCGCGGCCACGAGCCGGCGATGGGTCGACTCGATCACCTCCTCCTCGTTGTGGCAAGGAATGACGATCGACAGCAGTCCCCGGGAGCCGGGGCGGCTTTGCCGCGCCTGGCGGTGGGAGAGGATGTCGGGGCCAGACTCGGACGAGGCAGCGTTGGTCATCGGGTGAGGCTCTCCGTGGCGGCCTGGCGCGGCGGTGGGGCATCGGTCCGGCCGATGAGGAGAAAATCGCCGTCCTTGAAGAGGGGGCGAACGCGCCCCACCACCCCGGTGCCGGCCGGCAGATTCGATTCGATCGTCCGCAGCGCCTCCTCCGTGACCAGGAGGATCCGGTCGTCATCGTTGGCGAGATCGGCGATCGCCCGGTCGGCTTGCTCGGGGCGCCATTCGTTGACATGGCCACGGGCGTAGTAGACGACGTTCGGCGTGTTCTGGCCGTAGGTCGAGAGCCGGGCCGTTCCCCCGGCATGACGATGGGCTTGCTCGACGAGGCCGGGGAGCGCGTTGGCGCCGGCGATCCGCGCCGCGGCGGGGCCGACGGCGAGGGCCGAGTAGACCAGCGACAGGCCGACCATCGCCGCCAGCGGGTCGAAGCGCCCGCTCCGGGCGCCCCACCAGCAGGCGGCCGCGCCGAGGATCGGGACGAGACCCACCAGCGCCGCCGGCGTCGCACCGCTCACGCCGAACCGGCCGACGACGAGGATCGTGGCGATGGTGGCCACGCCGCCGAACACGACCCAGCCGAGGCCGGCCGCGAGCCATCGCGGCATGGCGACCGACCCCCGGTCGACCAGTCGCGTCGCCGTCGCGGCGACGACGAGGGCAGCGGCAGGATAGGCGGGAAGGACGTAATTCGGCAGCTTTGTCGCCGCCAGCGAGAAGGCACCGACCCACACCAGCAGCCAGAGGAGCGCCAGGCCCAGGCCACGCTGCTCGACGGTGGGGACGTCGGCTCGGGTCGCCCGCCAGGTCGCCACGACGATGGCGAAGGGAAGGAAGCACGACCAGGGATAGAAGCCGACGAGCATCGCCAGGACGTGGAAGAAGATGCCGCCACTGTGATTCTCCATCGGCGCCGCGAAGCGGCCGACGTTGTGGATGAGGAAGAAACCCGCCGGCCACTCGCCATTGGTCCGCAGTCCGACGGCGACGTACCAGGGGGCGGCGACGGCGAGCATCGCGAGGGTGAGGACCACCGGACGGATGAACGCCACGGACCCGAAGCCAGCCCGGATCGCAGTCAGCATCTGCCGGCCGACCGACGCCGACGGATCACGGCGGGCCTGCCATTCGATGGCCATGACCCACGGGAGGATCACCGCCAACGGGCCGACGAAGCCGACTGGTCCCTTGCAGAGGACCGCGAGGCCGCCGAGGGCTCCGACCAGAGCCGCCTTGCCAGCGGAGAGCCGCGGCATCGACGTGCCATGGGAGGCAGCGGTCGCGACGCCGAGGAGCGGCTCGGTGGCGAGAACGGTCATCCAGGTCGTGAGCGCGGTGAGGATCGCATCCGGGGTGGCGGCATGCGCTTCGATCCCGACCAAAAGGCAGCCGATCCAGGCCAACGCCGCCACCACGCCGGTGCGGATGGAGAACCAGGTCGTGCCGGCGCGGAGCAGGGCCAGCGCCGTGGCGAGCGCCGCCAGCGCCGAGGGGATCCGGGCGGGGATCTCGGAAACCCCGAACAGCCGGTAGCAGGCCGCCATGCACCAGTGCATGAGCACCGGCTTGTCGACGGCGAGCGTGTCGTTGTACATCGGCACCACCCAGTCGCCCGTCTCGAGCATTGTCCGGGCGATGGCGGCGAACCGCGGTTCGTCCTCGTCCCAGAACGGCATCGGCGCGAAGCCGACTGCCAGCGTCACCGCGGCGGCAACGACGACGACCAAGAGCGGATGACGCAGCGAGGCGCCGTCTGCGGCCGTCGTCGCAAAGACGGGCATCGCGCCGCGGCCGCTCGGCGAGGTCGGCGTGTTCATGGGGTCGGGGCTAGGGCGTGCCATGCCAGGGGGTACTCCGGACTCGGGGCGTGGGACGGTGTGATCGGATCGCCGTCATCGGGGGCCGCGTTCGGCGCGGCGCGGGGGCCGATGACGAGCAATCCCGGGCCGAACAGGGGGCGTTCTCTGGCGATGACCCCGTAGCCCGAGGGCAGGGGGGAGGGGAGGTTCATCTCGAAGCGAGCATCGACGAGGAGATGGGCATCGGGGCGCCCCTCGAGATGGGCGCTGACGGCCTCGGTGGAGTGGAGCTGCGGGATCGTGTCGGCGGCATAAAACACGACGCTCGGCGGAACACTCCCGAAGCCGGCCCAGGCCCCCGTCACGGGGCGGGCCGCGAGCGAGTCGACGAGGCGCTGGGCGGCACGGGCGCCGCCGACGAGATCGCTTCCCACCGCTGCCAGGATTGAAACCAGCAGGCAGGCGCTGACGGCCAGAGCCCCGAGAGCCCGGTGGCGGTGTCCTCGGGACTGGAATGCCCACGCCGCCGCGGCCCCTGCCGCCGGAATCAGTCCGATCGGTGCCAAAACTTGCAGGGCGGGGACGCCGAGGCTGGAGGAGAGGGCCAGGGCGATCCCGATCCCACTTCCGGCGATGAACAGAATCGACCACGCCAAGCGCATCACTCCCTCGAGCGCCGCGCCCGGCACACGACACCACCGGGTGCAGACCGCTTCACCGGCGGCCCAGGAGGCGAGGAAGTCACCGGTGATCACCGCGAGCGCCGGGTAGGCAGGCCAGACATAGCCGGGGAGTTTCGTGCCGGCAGCCGAGAAGGCGACCACCCAGGTCGCCAGCCAGCAGACCATCAGTCGGATCCCTTCCCGACGTGGTGCCGTCGCCCCGGCGGTGGGCCCGACGACTACGGCGGCATGGCCAAGCGCCGCGGCGAGCACGATCGACCAGGGGAAGAAGCCGATCGCGAGCACGGCCGGGTAGTAGACCAGCGTCGATCCGTCATGGCCTTCCATCGGGGCCTGGAATCGACCGACGTTGTGGACGAACAGAAAGCCCTCGAGCCAGGCGCCGCCGGTGCGGATCGTGACCGCGGCATACCAGGGGAGGGCGACGGCCGCCGCCGTTCCCATCACCACCGGAAGGCGGAGGCCGACGACGGCCCGCCACAGCCGGGCCATCCGCGGGATCGGGGAAGCCTGATCATCCCACGCTTGCCAGAGCGTGAAGGTGAGGAAGGCGACGACCGGCATGGCGAGGCCCAGCGGCCCCTTGGCGAGTACGGCGCACCCGAGGGCGCCGCCGCAGACGCTGGCGCTGCGCCACGATCTCCAAGCCGAGCCGAGGTGCCCGTCCTCCTGGCGCCGGCCGGCCACGAAGCACCACAGCCCCAGGGTGGTGAAGAAGACGAGTGGGGCGTCGGGGGTGGCCGATCGCCCCCCCACGGCCGTCCAGATGCAGGTGGCCATGGCCAGACCGGCGAGGAGCCCGGCCCGGGAGCCCAAGGCTTGGCTGGCGATCCGCCAGACAAGGAGGCAGGTGAGGATCGTGAGGGTGGCCGAGCCGAGGCGGGCGCCGGTTTCATTGCGGCCGGCGACGGCGAACCCGGCGAGATGGAGCCAGTTGACGAGGGCCGGTTTTTCGACCCGGAGGCGTCCGTTGAACATCGGCACCACCCAGTCGCCCCGGTCGAGCATCGCCAGGGAACAGGCGGCATTCTTCGGTTCGTCCTCGTCCCACAGCGCCGGCCCCCCCAGATTCGTGAGGAGGATCAGCGCAGCGGCGGCAGCGACGACGGTGGCGTGCAGACGCGGCGGGATCACGGCAGGGCACCTTCCCGGGGGGGGCTGACAAAGGAACCACGCCCTTTGGCTGTCGGGCGGGGCGGGGACAGTAGGGGGAGCCTCCCGGCGGGTCAAGCCAGCCGGCCCCCGGCAGCGCTGCCGACGGTGGGCTGCGGAAAAACGGGCCCGTCGCTCGATGCGGCGGCAGCCACCCCCGAAAAACGCCGGCTTTTTCTGGAGTGTCCTCCGGGGACGGACGGCCCGGAGGGCTTTGTCCACGGACGGCGAGGGGGTGGTTTGGCGACGTTCCGCGTCCGGTTGACCCAGTCTGCCAGACAGGTATCTTCAGGCTTTTCCGGCGGTTTCCCGCCGACGCCGAAGCTGGGAGAGTGGCCGTTGGCAGACGAGCATTCGGACGATCAGGAACCGGGCCCCGGGGGGCCTCCGGGAGGGGCTAGCGGGGGAGGGCCTGATGGGCGAGGCCCTGATGGCCCCAGCGGCGGTGACGCGGCCGACGGTGCCTCGGCAGGGGGCGTGCTTCGGGACAGCGCCGGCGGGCGGCTGATCGAACTGCCCATCGAGCAGGAACTGAAGGACAGCTACCTCACCTACGCGATGAGCGTCATCGTGGCCCGGGCCCTGCCCGACGTCCGTGATGGACTCAAGCCCTCCCAGCGCCGCATCCTCGTGGCGATGAACGATCTCAATCTGTCCCCCGGCGCGGCGCGGGTGAAGTGCGCCAAGATCTCCGGCGACACCAGCGGCAACTACCATCCCCACGGCGAGAGCGTCATCTATCCCACCCTCGTGCGCATGGCCCAAGAATGGAACATGCGGCATGTGCTCGTCGACAAGCAGGGGAACTTCGGCTCGATCGCCGGCCTTCCCGCGGCGGCCATGCGGTACACGGAGGCTCGCCTGTCGCCGATCGCGGCGATGATGCTCGACGATCTCGAGCTCGACACGGTCGACTACGTGCCGACCTACGACGAGCGGAATACCGAGCCGGTCGTCCTGCCGGGGCGGTTTCCCAACCTCCTCGTCAACGGCGCCGGCGGCATCGCCGTCGGCATGGCGACAAGCATCCCCCCTCACAACCTCGCCGAGGTCTGCCGGGCGCTGGTCGGGCTGATCGACGACCCTGGGATCACCCTCGGCCAATTGCTCCAGATCGTCCCCGGCCCCGATTTTCCCACCGGTGGAATCGTGATGGGGCGCGAGGCCCTGGTCCGCGGCTATGCCACCGGCCGGAGCACGATCACCCTCCGAGCCCGGGCCACGGTCGAGGAGTTCGGCAAGAACCGGACCCGGATCGTGGTCACGGAGGTGCCCTACCAGCAGACCCGCGACGCGATCGAGGAGAAGATCGCCGAACTGGTCAACGAGGATCGGATCCGAGGGATCTCGGCGATCCGTAACGAGAGCGACCTCAAGGAGCCGGTCCGGCTGGTGCTCGAGCTCAAGCGCGACGCCGATCCCGACGTCGTGCTCAATCAGCTCTACCAATTCTCCCCGCTCCAGACGACGTTCTCGCTCATCTTCCTGGCGCTGGTCGACGGCAAGCCGCGGATCCTGACGTTCAAGAACATCCTCGAGGAATTTCTCCGTCACCGCACCGCGGTCCTCCGCCGGCGCACCCAGCACCTCCTCCAAAAGGCTCGCAGCCGAAAGCACACCCTCGAGGGTTTGCTCGTGGCGCTGGCGAACCTCGACGAGGTGATCCGGATCATCCGCAGCTCCCGCTCCCAGTCCGAGGCCAAGGAGCGCCTGACGAAGATCGAGGCCCCGGCGGCCCTCCTCGAACGCGCTCTCGGTCCGGAGGGCTTCGCCGTGCTCCAGGAGGAGCGTGGCGTGTCGGAGGCCTATGGGCTCTCCCCCGTTCAGGCCGACGCCATTCTTCGCCTCACCCTCGGCCAACTGGTCAATCTCGAGCAGGAGAAGCTCGCCGGCGAACATCGGGAACTACTCGGCAAGATCGGCGATTTCCGCCGCCTCCTCGCCAGCGAGACGAACATCCGCGGTGTCATCCGCTCGGAACTTCTCGAGCTCGCCGAGAAGCACGGTGACGACCGGCGCACCGAAATCAGCGGCGAGGCGGGCGACATCCGCGACATGGCCGAACTGATCACCGAAGCGACGATGGTCGTGACGATCAGCCGTGCCGGCTACGTGAAGCGGACTGCCGCCGACACGTACCGGGCCCAGCGTCGCGGTGGCAAGGGGCTGACCGGTGCCCGGAGCGACGAGGAAGATCCGATCGAGCATCTGTTCGTCGCCAGCACCCACGACTTTCTCCTCGTCTTCACGACGCACGGGAAGGTGTTCACGCTCCGGGTCTTCGAGCTGCCCGAGCTCGCCCGGGACGCCAAGGGGCGGGCCCTGGTCAACCTTCTCGAGTTCGAGAAGGGGGAGAAGGTCGCCGACTGCCGCGCGGTGTCGGGCTTCGAGGATCCGGGACAGTTCCTCATGCTCGCCACCCGCAGCGGTGTCGTGAAGAAGACCCCGCTCGAGGAATACAAGCGCCGCCGCACGAAGGGACTGATCGCCGTCAAGCTCCGCGACGGCGACGAACTCGTCGATGCCGTGATCACGCGGCCGGGGGACGAACTCGTCCTCTCCACCGCGAAGGGGATGGCGATCCGCTTCCCGGAATCGGATGCCCGCCCGATGGGGCGCGACACGAGCGGCGTGCGCGGCATCAAGCTGTCTTCGGGCGACCGGCTCGTGGGAATGGTGGTGGCCGACCCCGAGGCGACGCTCCTCACCGTCTGCACCCATGGCTACGGCAAGCGGACGCCGTTCGGCCCGGGCACGGAGCTCACCGGCCCCGGTCCTGACGGCGACGGCGAATCGGACACCTCCGACGTCGTGGCCACCGATGCCGACGAGGGGGCCGGCGAGGATGGGGGCGACGGTGGCTCGAGTGGCATGCGCTACCGCACCCAGCACCGTGGCGGCAAGGGAGTGCGCGACATCAAGGCCACACAGCGCAACGGCGAAGTCGTCTCGGTGGTGGCCGTCAAGGATGGCGAGCAGGTCCTGATGATGACCTCGCGCGGCAAGATCCAGCGTGTCAACGTGGCCGAGATCAAGGCCATCGGTCGCAACACGCAAGGCGTGCGGATCATGCGGCTGGATGACGGCGACACGTTGGCGGCTGTCGTGCCGGTGCCGGCGAGCGAGCAGGAGGAGGGCGATTCCGCCGAAGGGGATGGCCCGGTCGACGGTGGCGATGCGCCGGTGGCGGGCGGCGGCCCCGCTCCGACCGACGGCGATACTCAATCGCCCTGATGCGGGGGTGATGCCAGGCCCGGTGGTGGCGGCGGCTCAGGCGTGGGCCGGACGGAGGTTTTTCTTCGGACCTGGCTGGATCGATCAACCGGATTCACTCAAGGATTCATCATGCGCATCGCGGTCGTGGGGACGGGCTACGTCGGCCTCGTCTCGGGAACCTGTTTTGCGGACAGTGGCAACGTCGTCACCTGCCTCGATATCAACGCCGACAAGATCGCTCGGCTCAATCGTGGCGAAATCCCGATTTACGAGCCGGGGCTTGAAGAACTCGTCGAACGCAACGTCCGTGCCGGCCGCCTCCGCTTCACCACCGACACCGCCGCGGCGGTGAGCCGGGCGGAGATCGTCTTCCTCGCCGTCGGCACCCCGCCGGCGGCCGACGGATCGGCCGACCTCACGGCCCTCTGGAAGGTGACCGAGTCGATCGCTCCGCACCTCGATCCGGCGGCGATCGTCGTCACGAAGAGCACCGTCCCGGTCGGGACCTGTGCCGGGATCGAGGCCCGGCTCCTCGCCGCGACGGGGCGGGCCTGTCGGGTGGCGAGCAATCCTGAGTTTCTCAAAGAAGGGGCCGCGATCGACGACTTCCAGCGTCCCGACCGGGTGGTGGTCGGGGTTCGCACCGCGGCCGACGGCGAAGTGCTGCGGAATCTCTACGCGCCTTACCTCCGCACGGAGCATCCGTTCCTGGCGATGTCGCCGGAGAGTGCGGAGATGACGAAGTATGTCGCCAACGCGCTGTTGTCGACGAAGATCAGCTTCATCAACGAAGTGGCGAATCTCTGTGAGCGGATCGATGCCGACATCGACGACGTCCGCCGCGGCATCGGGCATGACAACCGGATCGGCTTCGCCTTCCTGTTTCCCGGAGCGGGGTACGGCGGCAGCTGTTTCCCGAAGGATGTCCAGGCGCTGGCGGCGATGGCCCGGGCCCAGGGGCTTGCTCCCCGCGTCCTCGCCGCCGTCCACGACACGAACGTCGCCCAGAAGCTCGTCCTCGGTGCCAAGCTCGACGCCCACTTCGGAGGCCAACTCTCCGGCCGCCGGGTGGCGGTATGGGGGCTGGCCTTCAAGCCGCGGACCGACGACATCCGCGACGCACCGGCGCTCGACCTCATCGATCACCTCCTCGCCGGCGGGGCAACGGTCGCCGTCCACGATCCCGAGGCGATGGAAAACGTCCGCGCCCTCTACGGCGATCGCCTCACCTACGCGGAGCGGCCGATGGAGGCCCTCGACGGCGCCGACTGTCTCGTGATCGTCACCGAGTGGGGTGAGTTCCGTCGTCCCGATTTCGACGAGATGGCCGCCCGGCTCGGGGCGAAGGTCATCTTCGACGGCCGTAACCTCTACGCGCCGGCGGAGATGCGGTCGCGTGGGTTCACCTACCACTGCATCGGCAAGGCGCCGATCCTCCCGGGCTGACCGGTGCTGGCGGGAACGGGGGACGCGTGAACGACCACGATCGAGCGGAGCAGGGAGCGGCTCCCCCTCCGGTGCGTTGGACAGCGCAAGCGACCTCGGATGGGGCCCGGGCCGGTACGCTCGTTACGCCCCGGGGATCGGTCCCCACGCCGCTGTTCATGCCGGTGGCGACGGCGGCGACGGTGAAAGGGGTCGACATCGGTCGGGTCGCCGGCAGCGGCGCCGGGATGGTGCTCGCCAACGCCTACCACCTCCATCTCCGCCCCGGCGAAGAAATCGTCGAGGCCGCCGGCGGGGTCGCGCGGTTCATGGGATGGGACGGTCCGATGCTCACCGATAGCGGTGGGTTTCAGGTGTTCAGCCTCGCCAAGCAGGTGAAGGTGACCGAGGAGGGTGCGTTCTTCCGTTCGCATCTCGACGGTCGGGCGATCGCCTTCACGCCGGAGGCATCGATGCGCATTCAGGAGCGCATCGGCGCCGACGTCGCGATGCAACTCGACCACGTCATCGCCCTCCCGGCCGATCGGGACGCCGTGGCCGACGCGATGGAACGCTCGATCCGCTGGGCGAAGCGCTGCCGCAGCGCCCATCGACGCCCCGATCAGGCGCTGTTCGGGATCGTGCAGGGGGGGCTCGATCCCGATCTCCGTGCCGAGAGCGCCGCCCGGCTCCAGGAGATCGGCTTCCCTGGCTACGCCGTCGGCGGGTTGTCGGTCGGCGAGGGCCCCGAGGCGATGGTGGCGACGCTCAAGGCCACCGTCCCCCGTCTCCCTGCCGACCGTCCCCGGTATCTCATGGGGGTGGGGCAGCCGGCCGACATCATTCAGGCCATCGGCACCGGGATCGACATGTTCGACTGCGTTCTCCCCACCCGTTGCGGTCGCAATTCGCTCGTCTACACCTTCTCCGGGCCGATCCGCCTCCGCAACGCCCGCCATGCCCGCGACCGCCGGCCACTGGAGGCCGATTGTCCCTGCCCCGCCTGCCGGCACGGCCGCGACTACCTTCGCCACCTGTTCCTGGCCGGGGAGATGCTCGGCCCGGTGCTCGCGTCGATCCACAACCTCACCTTCTACCAACGGCTCGTGGCCCGGCTTCGCGAGGCGGTGGTGGAAGGACGATTCGAGGCCGTGGCCCGGGGGACGCTCGACACTCTGCTGGCAGGGGAGGAGCGGGCCTGATTCGGTGGGGATCTGCCTGGATCGGGTCGTTCGCCCCTGTCGTGGGTGGCCTCGAACGGCCCGTCGCCCGGCCGGGCCGTGTGTCGCTCTTGTCGGTCGTGCGCCGAGACCGATACATTTGCGGTTTTCCCCCCGCACGGTGGCATCCCGCGCCCCCGTTCCGTCCGCCCGCAGGGTTCCCGCTATCACCATGCCGATCTTCCCCCCTCCGACAGCCGTCGTCTCGTTGTTCGGCCAGGCTCAGGGACCGGCGACCCCGACGCAACTCCTTTTCCAGGTCCTGCCGTTCCTCCTCGTCGGTCTGGCTGCCTGGACGCTGCTCTACAAGCCCGAGCGCGAGCGGGTAAAGCGGCAGCAGGACCTCCTCTCCGGCCTCAAGAAGAACGACCGTGTCCTCACCTCGGCGGGCATCTACGGCACCGTGGCCAACGTCGATCGGGAATCCGGTCGCGTGACCCTCAAGGTGGATGACGCCGCCAACGTCAAGATCCAGGTGGCCCTGTCGACGATCGCGTCGGTGCTCGACGGATCGACGGAGTCTGCCGCAACGAGCGGGTGACTTTTCCATCCGGTGCCCGCCCCACCCCCGAATCCCGATCCGCATCGAAAGTGAGTCTGCGACCCATGCTTCCGCTCCTCGTCCTTCCCCTCGCCCAGGCCGCTGCCGCTGCCGCCCCCGACGTCGCCGCTGCCACCACGGCAGCCACCGCACTCCCGTGGTGGCGGGTGGGATATGGCGTCTGGCTGCTTGCGCTGCTCACGATCCTCGTGCCGACGATCCTCTCGTGGTTCCTCGCCAAGGCGCTCCGCGCCTCGGATATGTGGGGACGGCTCGCCACCGTGCTGACGGCGCTCGTCGCCGGCCTGGCGATCATCGCGCTCGGCTGGCCGCCGCGCCTCGGCATCGACCTCAAGGGGGGCGTGATCCTCGTCTACGAGGTCGACGGCTCGAAGCAGGTCGGTGGTCAGGTTGAGGATGCGATTGGGAAGATCGAGTCGCTCCTCACCGCCCGGGAGGGCCGCCTCGGCACCGCCACCCGCACCGCCGACGGCAGGATCGCCGTGAAGCTCGAGACCACCGACCCCGCCTCTCGGGCGTCGTTCATCGACGGCGTCCAGGAGCTCGACTACGGCGGCGCCAAGGTCCGGCTCGCGAAAGCCCCGGTGGCGGCCGATGCGCTCGACCTCGAGTTCGAGGTCGAGGGTCGGTCGGCGGCGGTCGACATGGACAAGCTCGTCGCGGCGGTCGCCCGCCGCGTCAATCCGGGCGGACAGAAGGAAGTTACGGTCCGCCGGTACGGCCTCGATCAGCTCGAAGTGATCGTTCCGGAGGTCGACCAGTCGGAGGTCGATTACATCAAGAAGATCGTGTCGAAGTCGGGTGTTCTCGAGTTCCGGATCACCGCCAATCGGGACGATCCCCGTCATCGCCGCGTCATCGAGTTGGGGGAACGGACGGTCGGCGAGACGGTCATCGACGGCGGAAGTCCGATCGCACGGTGGATCGTCCTCAGTCCAGCCAATTTCGGCGATGACGAGCAGCGCGGACTCGTCGTCCGCAAGGCCTCCGATGGGAGCACCGAGGTGCTCGTTGTCCTCGACCGGTTCGACGTCACCGGTGGCTACCTGACCCGGGCCTCGGGCAACTTCGACCCGCAGTCGCTCAAGCCGTGCGTGAACTTCTCGTTCAATTCGGCTGGCTCGAGCCTGTTCAGCGTCCTCACCAGCAGCAACCTCCCCGATCCGGCCAACCGGCTCAAAAGCCGGCTCGGGATCGTCCTCGACGGCGAACTCCTCTCGGCCCCGGGTATCGAAAGCACGATCTCGTCGAACGGACAGATCACCGGCAACTTCGAGCAGCGCGACGTTGATTCGCTGGTCGAGGTCCTCAACGCCGGCAGCCTGCCGGCCGCCCTCTACAGCGAGCCGATCAGCGAGCAGCGGATCAGCCCGCAACTCGGTGCCGATACGATCCGCTCCGGCGCTCGGGCGATGCTCCTGGCGACGATCGTCGTCCTCGCCTTCATGCTCGCCTACTACCGCTTCTCCGGCCTCGTGGCCGACCTCGCGGTGCTCCTCAACATCATCCTCGTCGTCGCCCTCATGATCTCGATCAAGGCGGCGTTCACGCTCGCCGGGCTCGCGGGGCTCGTGCTCTCGGTCGGCATGGCCGTCGACGCCAACGTGCTCATCTACGAGCGAATGCGCGAGGAGACCGACCGGGGCGCCGCCCTGCGGATGGCGATCCGCAACGGCTTCCAGCGGGCCTTCTCGACGATCCTCGACTCCAACCTGACGACGGTCATCACCGGCGTCGTCCTGTTCTTCATCGGCACCGATCAGCTGAAGGGCTTCGCCGTCACCCTCATCCTAGGCCTGCTCCTCAACCTGTTCACCGCCGTGTTCTGCTCCCGCGTGATGTTCGATCTCGCCGAGCGGAACGGCTGGATCCGCCGGCTCAACATGGCCCGGATCTTCGGGGTGACGAACTTCGAGTTCGTTCGCTGGGTGCGGCCGGCGATCGTCGGCTCGGCACTGTTCATTCTTGCCGGCCTGGCCGCCGCGGCCCAGCGCGGGCAGGGCCTGTTCGACATCGACTTCACCGGTGGCACGAGCGTCCAGGTGGCATTCAAGCCGGGGAAGGCTCCCGACATTGCCGATGTCCGGGAGGCCGTCAAGACGCTTCCCAACACGGCGGTGAGTTCGGTGACCGTCGAAGGAGAATCGCAGTCGCGGTTCAAGATCGATACGTCGCTGCGTGACACCGCCGAGGTGCAGCGGACGCTCCAATCGGTGTTCCCCGACAGTCTCCTCACCTACGAGATGTCGTTCGCGGATGTCGCCACGGCCCCGGTCGCCGACGGGCAGGCCGCCGACGCCGCCCGGACGACCGCCACGCTCACCTTCCCGGCGAAGATCAATCAGGCCACGTTGCGGGAGAAGATCGAGGCCACCCTGGCGGCTGAAGGGGTCGGCGCGGTGCCGTTTGCCGTCGAGGCCCCCGGCGCCGTCGCCCGTTCGAAGCCCTACGAGATCTGGACGCTCGCCTCGGGGATGGATGCCGACACGACGACGCGCGTCCTCGGAAAGATGAAAAGCGACCTCGCCAGCACGCCGGTCTATCTCTCGGCCAACTCGATCGGTGGCAAGGTCGCCGGGAACACGAAGATCACGGCGGTCTACGCGCTCCTGGCCAGCCTGGGGATGATCGTGCTCTACGTCTGGCTGCGGTTTCAGAACGTCGCCTTCGGTCTGGCGGCCGTTGTGGCCCTCATCCACGACGTCCTCGTGGCGGTCGCCTGCCTGGCGATCTCGCACTACGTGGCGCCGTTCCTCGGCTGGGCGCTCGTCGACGACTTCAAGATCAGCCTCGACGTCGTTGCCGCGCTCCTCACGATCATCGGCTTCTCGATCAACGACACGATCGTGATCTTCGACCGCCTCCGCGAACTGCGTGGCAAGGCGCAGTACGTGACCGCCCCGATGATCGACAAGGCGGTCAACCAGACCTTGAGCCGTACCGTCCTCACCTCCGGTACGGCGTTCCTCGCGACGTTGATCCTCTTCCTGTTCGGCGGCTCGGGGATCCATGCCTTCGCCTTCACGATGCTCGTGGGCATCATCACCGGCACCTACAGCACGATCTATATCGCCTCCCCGATCGTGCTCTGGTTGCAGCGGTGGTTCGCCGAGGCACCCGCGGGCGCACCGGCGTCGCGGGCCGCCGGCACCGCCTGAGATCCGTCGGCCCCGGGGGGACGGATCGTTCCCCCGGGGCCTGCGACTTTGCCGACCGTGCCGGTCGAGGCACCCCGGCCGACGGGGATTGAAGTCCTCCTGCGCCCCGGTCGGGCCCCGTCCCGACGTTTGAGGGGCTAGAGTTTTTCCGGATGACTCGCTGACGGCACCAGGCCTCGGGGAAACCGGATCGATGATGCGTACCGTGAGGTTCCTGACCGGATTGGTGATGGTCGTGACCGGCGTGTCCCTCGCCGCGCCGATGGCTACCCGGCTCGTCGAGGCCAGGCTGAGCGCGGCCAACGGCGTTGAGGCGGTGCCGGCATCGGCATCGACCTCCCCACCAGTTGCGGAGCCCGCGGGGCCTGCCGCCTGGGCGGGAGCTGGCCCGGTGTCTGCCCCAGCCGCGGGGGCAGGGGGATACTGCATCCCCGATCCCCGCACCGCGGTCGCCGTGGCCCCCGACGTGGCTGGTCCCGAGGAGGCCGTGCCCCCTCCCCTCCCGGCTGACGAACTCCAGGCGCCGTCGGCGGGCTATCAACCTCCGCCGCCGCCCGACCTTCTCCCGGCGGCGCCAGCCGATCTGTCGCTCGCCCCCCCCGCCTTCAACAGCACCTACCGCTCGACGCTCGACGTTCCCCCACCTCCCCTTCTCGACGTCGCAGCGCCGGCTCCGCTGGCGGTGAGTACGCCTGCGCGGGACGGTGGGGCGATGTTGGCGGCGGGGCAGATGTCGGGTGGCGGAGTGATCCGCACCGTGTCGGCCGAGCTCGCCCCGGTGCCGTTCGGGGTGGCCCCGGGGGGCGGGAACATTCCGGCGGCGATGGCGCCGCCGGCGGTCGCTCCCAGCAGCTACACGATCCGGGACGGCGACGACCTGACCTCGATCGCGACCCGGCTCTACGGCCACCCCGGGGCGGCGGAGGCAATCTGGTCGGCAAACCGGGATCGGCTGACCGATCCGGCGGTCCTGCCGATCGGGCTCTCGCTCCGCATCCCCCCCACCTGGGTCCCTCCCGCGGCACGCCAGCGCGGGCTCGCCGGCACGGGGGCGCCGATCGAGCCGGCACGCCGCCCGGCCAGGGTCCGGGTCGCCCCGGGGGAGTCGCTCGAGAGCCTGGCGGAGAGGTTCTATGGCGACCGGGCGATGGCTGCCCGGCTGTGGGAGGCCAACCGCGACCAACTCCGTAGTCCCGCCCTTCTCGTCGCAGGAATGGACCTCCGCCTCCCCTGACGGCCACGGAGGAGCCGGCCTGTGACCCGAGAAAATGTCCCGGGACGCGTCTCTCCCCGGCGAATTGGGTAGAATCGACACCTGAGCCCGCCTCCGGCCCGTGGGGGGAAAAGGTCGCTGACGCGGAGGGGAAGAGCATGGCACGCCACACCACGACAGACGGAGAGCCGGACGGGCCTGACGATGAGGTGGTGAGCACCTCGGCCCTCCTTGCCCGCGATCTGCCGGCGCTCGCCGCCAGTCTCGTGCTCCATGTCGTGCTCCTCCTCGCCCTCGCCTTGGTCGGGGTGGCCACGCCGCCGGTGTCCCGTCCGGCCGTCACCGTCATCGAGACGCCGCTCGAGCGTGAGGAAGAGGTCGATCTGGCGCCGCAGGAGATGATCGTCAGCGACATGCCGGAAGAGACCGGTGCCGCCGGCGAGGATCAGTCGGCCGACGTCGCCCAGTCGCTCGCCCCGGTCCTCGACACGGTTTCCATGACGCCCGTCGAGGCCATCCCGGAACTCGTCGGTGACATCCAGGTCGATCCGCTCGACGAGCTTCCCACGGCCACCGAAATCGACGAGACGATCGTCGTCCGCGGGGCCGTCGGGGCGACCACCAGCGGGGCGGCCGGCGCGGTCGATCGGCTGACGGCCGAGATCGATGCCTCGCTCCGCCAGCGGCCGACGGTCGTCGTCTGGGTGTTCGATCAGTCGGTGAGCCTGTCGGCGCAGCGCAAGGAGATCGCCAGTCGGTTGGAGCGGGTGTTTGAGGAACTCGGCGCCGACCGCTCGCAGCGGCACCGTCCGGACCTCGAGAACCTCGTCGTCGCCTTCGGCAAGAACGTGTCGCTGGTCACCAAGAAGCCGACCGACGATGTGGCCGAAGTGATCAAGGCGATCGACTCCGTGCCGGTCGACGACTCCGGCGTCGAGATGACGTTTGCGGCGATTCGGGCCGCCGCCGACAGCGCCCGGATCTACCGCACCTCCGCCCCGAAGAAAAACGTCATGGTCGTCGCCTTCACCGACGAAGTCGGGAACGACCAGCAACTCGCCGACCAGACGGCCCAGTACTGCCGCAAGCTCGGCATTCCCGTCTATGTCGTGGGCGTTCCGGCCCCGTTCGGGATGCGCGAAGTGCGGATGAAGTACGTCGAGTTCGACCCCAAGTTCGACCAGGGGGAGGACGAGCAGTGGGCGGTGATCGAACAGGGGCCGGAAACGCTCTTTCCCGAGGTGGTCCGCGTCCGCAGCGGGGCCCGCGAGGACGAGGCGATCGATTCCGGCTTCGGCCCGTTCAGCCTCTCCAAGCTCTGTGCCGAAACCGGCGGGATCTACTTCCGTGTCCATCCCAACAGCGGCGAACGTGGCCGGGTTACCAACCAGATGGTGGCGCCGATGGCGTCCCAGATCCGCTATTTCTTCGATCCCGACGTGATGCAGTCCTATCAGCCCGACTACGTCGCGGCAGCGAAGCTCCAGCAGGACATCACGGCCAACGCCGCCAAGAAGGCCCTCGTCGAGGCGGCACGGTCGACGGAGATCCAGCCGATGGAGGCTCCGGTGATGACATTCCCCAGGCGGGATGATCCTTCCCTGGCGGTTCTTCTCACCGAAGCCCAGAAGGCAGCGGCGAAGGTCCAGCCGCGGATCGACGCGCTCTACGCCACCCTCTCCGCCGGGGCGCCTGGACGGGACGCGATCAAGGAGCGTCGCTGGCAGGCGGGCTACGACCTGGCGCTGGGGCGCGTGCTGGCGGCGAAGGTCCGCACCGACGCTTACAACCAGATGCTCGCTCAGGCCAAGCTGGGGATGAAGTTCCAGGACGAGAAGAACGATACCTGGCAACTGGAGCCGAACGAGGACGTGAGCGTCGGGTCACAGACGGAGAAACTCGCCAAGCAGGCCAGCGAACTCCTCGAACGCGTGGTGCGGGAGCATGCCGGCACCCCGTGGGCCCAGGTCGCGGCCACGGAATTGCGGACGCCGCTGGGGTATCGGTGGACGGAGCGCTTCACCGGGGTGAACACGCCTCAGATGGCCGACGCCGGCAACAACAACAACGTCCCGGCGGCCCCTTCGGACGACCAGAAGCGAAAGCTCGGTCCGCCGAAGCCAAAGCGGAATCTCAAGAACCTCTGACCGCCCGGTGCTGGCGCTCGTCGCCGGATGCGACGCTCCCCGGGGCGTGACAACGACATCCGTGTCCCCGCGGTGCCCCAAGTGGACCGAGGCCATGGATGGCTCGGTCCACGTGAAGTCAGAAGGTTAGGTTGCCGTCGGCGAAGCTCTCGCGGCTGTCGTAGGCGTGGAAGTTGCGTGAGATCCGCTGGGCGAGGATCTGGAGAAACATGGCGCGGAACTG
>CAJBCV010000120.1 GCA_903951635.1 uncultured Planctomycetaceae bacterium | reverse complement strand
GGTTCGCCGTGTCGGCAACCTCGTCGTGGCCCTTTCGGCACAGAGCGGTGGGCCGGCGATCACGGCTTGGCGCACCGGTGCGACTCCTTCCGATCCATTCACTCCTGCCGGAAAGCTCTCGTTTTCGTTCCCAAGCGGCTGGGAGCACACCAGCTATGCGCTGGCCATGCGGCCAGCTGCTGCGGGAGGGATCGAGATCTATTTCAACGTCGGTTCGAAGGCCAACGATGCCGCGACGTCAGCCTCCGAGACGGTGGGCTTGATCGCCTCCGGTGGGGCCTCTTTCGTCGGCAATTCAGGCGCCGTGCAGATGGTCGGTGATTCGATCCAGAGGGTCGTCGTGACCGATACCGGCGTCGGCTTGTCGGTAGCGGCTCCGGTGCCGATCGCTACCGGGCTTCGAAATGCGGCAGGCATGACGTTCGATGGTTCTGGAAACCTGTGGTTCGAGGACAATGGGATCGATAACCCGGCAAACCTCTCCGCATCCTTGTCCGCCGACACACTGCACGTCATCTCGGCTTCGCTGCTTGGCGTCACCGTCCCTCATTTCGGCTTTGCCGGCACCTATGTCGATTACGCCACCGGCGCGACGGTGGGGCCCACCATCGGCGTGACCCTGCCCGTGGCGGATTTTCGTCCGATCGGCGGAGAGAAGAGCGAGGGGGCCGTTGAATTGGCCTTCGCACCGGCGAGCTTTCCCGATGACCTGGCGGGCGGAATCTTCGTGCCTTTCTCCGGTGCCTGGAATGCCGGCGGTCCGGCGAACACGGAGAACCCCGTGTCGTGGGTCGATCCAGCCACCGGACGATCGTTCCACTTCATCGAGAACCAGCTGATGGGGCATCCCAACGGGGTCTTGGCCACGGCTTCGGCCATCTTTCTGTCCGATCTCAACGCTACGGGAGCGATGGTGGGCACGGTGGATGGCATCGCCGCCGACCGGGGCGGGGTGATCTACCGCATCGCCCCGCTTGCCGTGCCGGAGCCAACGTCGATGGTTCCTGGCCTGATGGCGGTCGCCTGTGGCATCGGCATCGTTCGTGCGCGGAGCCGTCGGTGCTTGTCGGTGTTGGCCCGCAGCCGTTAAAACCCCGGGTTGACCGGTCATGTTCGGCCGGCGATTTCCCGGTGCGTGTGTTCATGCGTGTCCTCCTTTCCGCAGTCGATCTCGCCGCCGGCATCGATCGGCTCGCCGCCGAGGTCCGCCGGGAAGCCGGCGACACACCGCTGGTCGTCGTCGGCGTCCTCACCGGCAGCATCGTGATCGTCGCCGATCTCATCCGCCGCCTCGATGGCCCGGTGCAGGTGAGTATGGCGTGGGCGAGCAGCTACCGCGGCACCGCCACCGAGCCGGGCACGCTCCGCCTCCATCTCGATCTCCTCCCCGATCTCACCGGCCAGCACGTGCTTGTCGTCGATGACATCTTCGACACCGGCCGGACGATGGAGGCGATCGTCGCGGCCTTGAAGCAGCGCGGGGCGGCCAGCGTGCGGTCGCTCGTTCTCCTCCGCAAACAGGGACGGGGGGAGGTGGCGATCGAGCCCGACTTCGTCGGCTTCGAGATCCCCGACGTGTTCGTCGTCGGGTATGGGCTCGACTTCGACGGCACGCTCCGGCAACTCGACCATGTCGCCGCGCTCGACGCGGCCGACATTGCCGCGGTCCGTGCTTCCAAGCCACTCTTCGGCACACCATGACGAAGCCCGCCCGCAGACCGATCCTCCATCTCATGCGCGGGCTCGACCCGGTCGGCACCGGCCGGCAGGTCGAGCTTGCCGCCGAGGCCTGTCGTGCCGCTGGGAACGACGTGCCGATCGCGATCACCGCCGGATCGGGGAGCTGCACGGGCCGCCTCGCCAGGGCCGGGTTTGTCGTTCACACGCTCTCACGCCGACCGCGGCCGGGCGTCACCGCGACGCTCGAACTCGCTCGGCTCATCCGCGAGATCCGCCCTGGCGCGATCGTCGCTTGGGGGAGGGGGCAAGTGACGATCGCGGCTGCCGCCCGTCGGATCGCGCCTGGTCCGGCGGTTGTCGCCGTCGTCGGCCTTGTCCCCCGGCCTGGCCTCGAGACTTGGGGCCTACGACAGGCCGATCGGGTCGTCGCGACGACGGACGGCGTCGCGGAGGCCTGCCGTCTGGCGGGGGTGTTGGAAACGGCGATCGATGTCGTGCCGCCGGGGATCGAACCGGTCGCCGGGAGTGGCCTGTCGCGCGGTCAGGTGGCCGCCCGCCTCGGCCTCCGTCCCGATACGGTGTGGACGCTCTGTGTCGCCCCGCTCGATCCGTCGACCCACGTCGATCGGCTCCTGTGGGCGATCGATCAACTCGGCGTCGTCCACAAGGGACTCGAGCATGTCGTCGTCGGCAGCGGCCCCCTCCTGCCCCGGGTTCGTCGGCGCGCCCGGCTCCAGCACTGCGCTGAGCGGCTGTTCGTCTTCCCGTCGCTCGATTGCCTTCCTGATCTCCTCCCCCGCGTCCGCCTCGTCTGGCAGCCGGGGGACGTGGCTGGCGCCGGCTGTCTGCTCGACGGGATGGCCCATGGAGTCGCCGCGGTGGCAGTCGAGAGCGACGCGGCGACGGCGATCGTGGCCGATGGTGAGAGCGGGCGGATCGTGGCGGCCGATCCGATCAGCGAGTTTCCCCGCCGGGCGCTCGGCATCATCGAGGATGACACCCTCGCGGCCCGCTACGGATCGGCGGCCCGCGCCCGGGCAGCGGCGGAGTTTCCGGTTGCCCGCTCGACCGCGGCGTTGCTGGCCTCGATCGAGCGGGCGTTGACCGGGAAGCCGGGGCGGGGCTGAAGAGGGATGCTTGCGCCACGCCGCAGGATCGACCCCCACGCCTCCCCCAGGCGTCGAACGCCGCGAAGAGCTTCGAGACCTCAAAGGAGCTCTGAACGATCCCGGAGTTGGTGTCGGTCGCAGCCCCCGATGCCTCCGCGCGAGTCAACGATTCGGTCGCTGATCACGCCGGCGTCGGGATTGCCGCCATCACGGCGCCGCGCGGGCGGGCGCGGATCTCGCCATCCTCGGCGACCAACTCGCCCCCCTTGTAGACGCGGGCCGGCACCGCGAACATCCGCGCGAGGTCGGCATCGGGGCGGTAGAGGACGACATCGGCGTCGGCGCCGGGGCCGAGATGCCCCTTGTGCGGCAGCCCCGCGATCCGCGCCGGGGCCGCGCGGGTGAGGATGCACAGTTCCTGGAGGGAGTACTCGCGCGTCAAGCCTCCCAGTGGGCTGCGGCTGCGGACGGCCGGGTGGATCCGCGCGAAGGCCTCGCGCCGGAAAGGCTCGTCGCCAAGCAACTTCATGAGGAGCGGATAGGCGAGGAAGTGCGCGCCGTTGGGATGGTCGGTGGAGAGCGCCGCGCGCCACGGATCGGCCACGCGCAGATACCACTCGAGGCCGATCGCCCATTGCCAGGCATGGATCAGGCTCTTCTCGCGGTAGCGGATCGGCATCACGCCGCAGCCGCCGGAAAGATGCTGGTCGTGCGACACCCAGGGCACGCCGGTGGCATGGGCGAGATGGGCCGCCGCCTCGGAGTCGCCCGTCATCGCCACCGTGTCGCCGAACAACACCTGGCCGACGTCGAGGGTCAGGCCGGGTTGGGCGTTGAAACGCTCGGCGAGCCGCTCGACTCCCGAGCCGAACGAATCCTCGTCGAGGTCGCCGCCGGTGTAGCTGTGGAACTGGACGTGCGCGAGGTGAGCCCGCCGCCCGTCGAAGGTCCGCATCGTCTCCTCGAGCGTCCGCCAGTTGCCGGGGAGGCCGAGGTTGGCGGTGTGAACATGGAGCGGGTGGGGGAGGGCCAGCGCGTCGACCGCCGTCGCGAGCTGTTCGAGGAGGCCGCGCGGCGTGAGCGCGAGCCCCGGCAGCGGCGTGTCGAGATCG
>CAJBCV010000119.1 GCA_903951635.1 uncultured Planctomycetaceae bacterium | reverse complement strand
TCGTCCATCGCAAGAAGCTCCTTCCCCATGGCGGCGGCGTCCGCGCCGAGCGGATCGACGAGGAATGTGAGCTTGTCGCCTCGACCGACGATCTCGGCGATGTCTATCTCTGCCACAACAGCGATCATGCGATCCGGGTGATGGTCGAGGATCGGCTTCTCGCTGGGAATCCTTTCTTTCCCGCGCCGGCGGCAAAGGAGAGCATCGCTGTCGAGGGGCCGCAGGCCGCCGTCTACCGCTCGAGCCCCGTCGAACCGTGGCGCGTGCTGCGGACGAGACTCCGGGCCAGTGGGATCGTGCCCGGCATGGTCGAGGGGGGCGGTCGGCCGGCTGGTTATTTCACGAGCGCCACCGGGATCACGGTTGTCCGTGGCGATGCCGTCGGCGATCTGGCCGGGATGCTCGTCGTCGGCGACGTCGGCTCGAATCTCGTCCATCGCAAGAAGCTCCTTCCCCATGGCGGCGGCGTCCGCGCCGAGCGGATCGACGAGGAATGTGAGCTTGTCGCCTCGACCGACGTTTGGTTTCGCCCGGTGCAGTTTGCCAACGGGCCCGACGGTGCGCTGTGGATCGTCGACATGCAGCGCGAGGTGATCGAGCATCCGGCGAGCCTCGCCCCGCCGATCAAGAAGCATCTCGATCTCACCAGCGGCCGCGATACCGGTCGGCTGTGGCGGCTCGTCGCCGTGCCGGAGCAGGCACCGGATGGGGCAGCGGCAGCCACACGGAAGGCCACGCCCCGCCTCTCGCAGACGACGGTCGGGGATCTCGTCGCGCTTCTCAGGGATGCCAATGGCTGGCACCGCGACACAGCCCGCCGGCTCCTCATCGAGCGTGCCGACCCGGCCGCCCTGCCGCTCCTCCATGGCGTCGTCAGATCGGCTGCCGAACCTGCCCTGGCCCGGCTTGGCGCGGCACAGACGCTCGCCGTGCTCGAGGCCCTCGAGACTGAAGACCTCCTGGCGATGCTCACTGCCAGGGAGGCCTCCGTCCGGTCGGCTGGCGTCCGGCTGGCCGAAGGGATCGCCCGGCGCGGGGATCCTGCCGCGAGTGACCTCGTCGCGGCGCTTGTGACCCTCGCCCGGGAAGATCCGAACGTGTCGGTGCGGTTTGCCTTGGCGCTCGTGGCTGGCGGGCTTGCCGATGCTCCGCGGCGCGCGATCCTCCGCACGCTCCTCGAGCGCGACGGGGCCGATCCCTGGTGCCGCTATGCAGCGTTCACGTCGCTGCGTGGCGACGCCGCGGAGATCGTCACGGCGTGGCTCGATTCACCGCAGAGCCTGGCGTCGAAGGGAGCTGTGGCGGCGCTGCCGGGGCTCGTCGCGCAGGTGGGGCGGAAGCATGACGCGGCGGAACTGTCGCGGATCGTCGCCGGGATCGACAGGCTTGCCACGGCGCCTGCCGCGGGGGCCACCGACACCCGACCGACCGCCACGGTGCTTCTGGGTGAACTCACATCGGCGCTTGCCGCCACCGGGGCGGACGTCGCCACGATCGACCCTGTCGCCACGACGCGGGCGCTCGTCGATCGCCTCCGCGACTACAACCGCGATGTCGCCTTCGATCGCAAGGCCGACGTGGCGAAGCGGATCCGGGCGGTGCGCGGGCTTGTCCATCCGGCCGACCTTGAAAAACTTCTCATCGCGGAGGAGCCGACGGAGCTGGTCGCGGCAGCGATCCAGGGGCTTGATCGATCCCGTGACCCTGGGGTCGGGGGGATGCTCGTCGCCGGCCTCCCCAGGCTCTCGCTCGGGGCCCGTGATGCGGCCGTGGTGGCGCTTTCCCACGACGCCGCACGGGCGCTTGCGCTCCTCGAGGCGATTCAGTCGGGGCACCTCGCGGTGAGCGATCTCGACCGACAGACGGCCGCGGCCCTGTGGGCGTTTCCCGATTCGGCTGTCGCCGGGCGTGCCGCGGAGGTCCTCGGGCCCCCGCCGCCGGCCGACCGCGAAGCCCTCGTCGCCGCCTACCGGGCGAGTCTGCCCGAAGGGGGAAATGCCGATGCCGGGCGGGCGATCTTCCGGAAGCAATGCGTGGGCTGCCATCGCGTCGAGGGGGAGGGACGCGAGACGGGGCCGGCGCTTGTGGCCGTGCAGGCCCGTGGCCCCGAAGCGATGCTGCTGGCGATCCTCGATCCCAACCGCGAGGTCCTCCCCGCCTATCATGCCCACGCGGCGATCGATGCAAACGGCCGCGTCGTCACCGGCGTCGTCACGGCGCAGTCGGGGGGAAGCGTCACGCTCCGTACCGCCGACGGTGTCGACGTCACGCTCCATCGGGAGGATCTCGAGAGCTTCACGAACACGAAGCGATCGCTCATGCCCGAGGGGTTTGAGAAGACGATCGACGCCCGGGGGATGGCTGATCTGATCGCGTATCTCCTACAGGCGAAGTGATCGGCCCTCTTGGCGGTCACGGTGTGGCCGGCGCCCCGACGGTCATCCGCAGGCCGATGTCGTCATTCCCCGCGTCGTGCTCGGCATCGGGAGGCTGAGGGCCGCCGTCATCCTCGCCGTCGGGGCCGACCGACCAGACCAGAAAGGCTTCCGGCATCGCTTTCAGCCGCAGCGGCGCGTCGGTCGCGAACGGGTCGAGCGGCAGAGTGGGGAGCTCGCCAGGCACAAGGGCGTCGAGTGATTCGGGCAGGCTGCCGGTCTCGAGGCGGCGCTTCGTGGCGGCGACGAGGGTCGCCGCGGCCATGTGCCTGGCGACGGCACGCGTTTGGGCTTGGAAGACTTGGGCCATTGCCGGCTTGAGGCTCGCCGAAATCACGCCCGTCCGTTGCTCGTTCTGGAGCGTGGCCTCGATCGCCGCGATCTGCTTTTGCTGCTCGGCGAACGGCTGGGGCCGATCGAAGTTCAGCGTCGCCAGCTGTCGGTAATCGTGCATCATCCGGCGATGGCTCGCGATGTCGAAGGGAAGGAGAAAGACACGGAACAGGACCGAGGCCGGTGCCGACGCGAAGCGCGAGAGCGTGCCGGGGGCAAGGTCGGGGTTGCCGGTCAACTCCCACAGGCCATCGAAGTTTCTCCGGCCATCGGCGAAATCAGCGAACGTCGTGAGTCCGAAGGCCTCTTCGCCGACGAAGCCCCGGAAGATCGACGGCGGCGGGGCGACGAGGTCGCGGATCGCCGGCGCGTCGAGCCGCTCAAGATCGGCGGGCCCGACGGCGGGGAGGATGTCGGCGAGCGTGTCGAGGGCGACCGCGTCGAGGGCCGTGCCGACGAGCTGCGAGATGATGATCGGCTCGGTGGCCGCGTGCCTGCCGATCTTTTGGATGCGGACGGTGTCGACGAGGGCCTCGTCGACACGCCCTTCGGCCGCGGCGCGGCGGGCCGCGAGCGCCAGGAAGCGTCCCGACTGACGGAGCGACTGGATCTCTGGCAGGAGCATGTCGATCGACGGGCGCGTCCAATCGCGCGTGAAGCGGCAGTCGTTTCGATCGGCGGCGCGGCGGATCGTGTCGAGCGCGGCGGCGTGGCGCGAGAGGAGATCGGTGACTGGAGCGCCTGCAACCTCTGGATTGACCGAGTTCATCGGCGAATCAGCCGCCCGACACGCTGGATCGGCCGCCATCGTGGCGGCGGCCTGTTCATAGAGCTTCGCGGCGTTCTCACTATCGGCGACCGCCGGCGGGACTGCGGCCTGCATCATGGCGGCCGCCTCGACACGCATCGCCCGGGCCTCGGCGGCGACGGCGTTGTCGAGGATCAGGAGCGTGCCGAACGACACGGCCTTGGCGAGGATCGCCAATCCAAACAGCCCGATCACCGGCCAACGCGACGCGAGCGCCGCGTTCGACGGAGGAGCGGAGCCCATGCCGGCGCGGGTGATCCAGAATCCGCCGATGAGTGCCGAGAGGAGGACGGTGAGCACCGGGCCAAACCAATTCGGGCTGAGGAAAAGATGAAAGGCGAGATAGGCCGTTTCAGCGAGGAAGGGGAGGAGGGCGAGGACGGGGAGGGCGAGGGCGAGGAAGAGCCACAGCGCACGGCGCCGGTCGCTGCGGGCGGCGGCGGCCGTGCAGGCGGCCGACCAGAGGAGACAGGCGGCCGTGAGGACGAGGAAGAAGGCGAAGTAGCCCATGGGAGAGGACTCCGGATGGTGGTCGACCGCGTGCGTGGCGACAAGCGTCCGGTGACACCGGCCCCAGAGTGTCGACCGACGGTGACGCTGTTTGATCGTCACACATCGCCGCCGCGAAGTCGAGCGATCGAACGTCGCCAACCGGGCCCAGCACCCGTCACCGGGGCCGGCGGCCGCCTCGCATGCGGGCCGTTTCGTCAAAGACTGGCTGGTGGGGCTGCGGCGGGGGCCGTGATGGGCATTCGCAGGCCGATGTCGTCGCCGCGCTCGGGAGGGGCGTTGCCGGCCGCGACCGGCCCGCCGTCGTCGGTGCCGTTCGGGCCGACCGACCACACGGAGAACTCCCCCGCCTCAAAGGCCGCTCGCATCGGCGAGTCGCTCGTGAAAGGATCGCGAGGCACCGAGGGCAGGCGGGCCGGCACGAGCGAGTCGATCGCCGCGGGGAGTGTCCCGGCGGCGAGACGCTCCCGGGTGGCCGCCAGGAGCACCTCCGCAGCCCGGTGCCGCGCCACGGCATGGCTCTGCGCGCGGAAGACGGCCTCGGTGGCGGGCACGATGAGGCGGGCGAGCGCTCCATCCGGGCCCCGGCGCCGATCGGTGTCGATCGCGTCGATGTCGCGCTTCATCTCGGGCCAGCCCTGTCGCTGATCAACCGATCGTGCCGCGGTGGACCGGAGCTTACGGAAGCGATCGCGGTAGCCGGCGAGATCGGCCGGGAGGAAGAAGACGCGATAGAGAGCCATCAGCGGGTCGGCGAGGAACGCGAGCGGATGGCCTTCGCCGAACCTTGGCGTGGCGTCGCTCGACAACCGCCCGAACGCGTGGATGTCCTCGCGACCGTCGGCGAAGTCGGCGAACACGGCCAGCCCGAAAGCCTCTTCGCCGTTGACGGCCCGGACGATCGAGGGCACAGCGCCGACGAGATCGCGGAGGCCTGGGTCGTCGAGGAGTGCGGCGTCGCCGGGGCCGAGCCGGGGGAGGACATCGGCCACGACCGACAGGGCCTCGCCGTCGATCGCCAGGCCCACGAGAGAGGAGACGAGAATCGGTTCCGATCCCGCCTGCCGGCCGAGGCTCCCGAGGCGTACGGCGTCGGCGACCGCCTCGGCAGGCCGGCCCTCGAAGGACCCTCGCCGCGCCGCGAGGGCGAGGATCCTGGCCTCGGTGCGCATCGCCTGCATCTCCGGAAGCAGCATCTCGATGCTCGGGCGCGCCCAGTCGCGCGCGAAGCGGCAGCCCGGCATGTCGGCGGCACGGCGGATGGTGTCGACGAGGGCCGCATGGCGGGTGAGAAGCTCGCCAACGGCGGGGCTCGCGATGTCGAACTGCGAATCGGCGAGTGGGCCATCGGCCGCCGTGAGGTCGGGAGCGGCGGCGATCGCGGCGCCGGCCTGCAGGTGGAGGCGGGCGGCGTTCTCGGCGTCGACCGGCGCCGGCGGCAACGCCGCCTGCATCATCTCCGCTGCCTCGACACGCATCGCCCGGGCCTCGGCGGCGACGGCGTTGTCGAGGATCAGAAGCGTGCCGAACGACACGGCCTTGGCGAGGATCGCCAATCCAAAGAGCCCGATCACCGGCCAGCGCGAAGCGAGCGCCAGCGACGAGGAAGCGACCGCCGTCATGCCAGCGCGGCTGATCCAGATCCCACCGATGAGCGCCGAGAGAACGACCGTGAGCACGGCACCGAACCAGTTCGGCCGCATCCGGGCGTCGAAGGCGAGGTACCCGCTGGCCAAGAGCCAGGGGAGGAGGGCGAGGACGGGGAGGGCGAGGGCGAGGAAGAGCCACAGCGCACGGCGCCGGTCGCTGCGGGCGGCGGCGGCCGTGCAGGCGGCCGACCAGAGGAGACAGGCGGCCGTGAGGACGAGGAAGAAGGCGAAATAGCCCATGAACCACCTGAGCTCCGGCGAGGAAATGAGGGGGGCAACACCGGGGTGTCAGCCGCACGCCCGAAGGGCTATTCTGGCATACCGGAGGGCCCGCAGGGGTCCCACTTTGCGTCCCCAGCCGAGTCGCACCGACCTCCAGCGAGATCCACGATGGCCGACGACCAGAAGCCCGCCGATGCTCCGAAGCTGACCGCCGTCGAGGGCTTCAAGACCGCGAGCAACTACCTCCGTGGGGACATCGCCAAGGAACTCGTCGACGGGGCCCCCGGCTTCGGAAAGGGGAGCGTTCAGCTCCTCAAGAACTTCGGCACCTACCAGCAGGACGACCGCGAGCAGCGGAAGAGCCGGGAGGGGGCCAAGAGCGTCCGCGAGATCAGCTTCATGATCCGCACCTGCGTGCCGGGGGGAAAGCTCACCGCCGCCCAACTCCTCGCCGCGATCGACATGGGAGACGAGATCGGCAACGGCACGATCCGGCTGACGACCCGGCAGTCGATCCAGCACCACGGCGTCGTGAAGGGGGACCTCAAGGCCTTCATGCAGAAGGTTCACACCAACCAGATGACGACGCTCGCCGCCTGCGGCGACGTCGAACGCAACATCATGTGCTGCCCGGCGCCGATCCACGGAGACTCCGTCCGCGACCAGATGCAGGCCAAGCTCGACGAACTCGCCGTCCATCTCGCGCCGCGGACTCGCGCCTACTACGAGATCTGGCTCACCGATCCGGAGACGGGGGAGAAGGAACGCGTCGCCGGTGGCCCCGACCCTGTCGAGCCGATTTACGGTCCCACCTACCTGCCGCGGAAGTTCAAGACCGCCTTCGCCCTTCCCGAGGACAACTGCACCGACGTCTATGCCAACGACCTCGGCTTCATCGTCGTCCATGAACATGGAAAGATCCTCGGCTACAACGTCGTCGCCGGTGGCGGAATGGGGGTGACGCCAAGCGCCGCCAAGACCTTCCCGGCTTTGGCCAAGCGGCTCGGCTTCGTTCCCCCCGAGGATGTCCTCGGTATCGCCGAGGCGATCGTCAAGGTGCAGCGCGACTACGGCAATCGCGCCGACCGCAAGACCGCGCGACTGAAGTACACGATCCACACCATGGGCCTGGAGGCTTTCCGGGCGAAGGTGGAGGAATACTTCGGCAAGCCGCTTGCCCCCTGCCATCCCTCCGACGTCCATGGCTTCGACGACCACATCGGCTGGTTCGAGCAGGGGGATGGAAAATACTTCTACGGCTTCAACGTCGAGAATGGCCGGATCATCGACCGTGACGGGTTTCAGCTCAAGACGGCGCTGCGGAAGATCCTCCGCGAACTCTCGCCGGGCGTGCGGATCACGGCCCACCAGAGCCTCCTGTTCACCGATCTCGCGGCCAGCGACCGCGACCGGATCGCCGAGATCCTCCATGCCCATGGCGTGAAGACCTCGGAGGAGATCTCGACGCTCCGCCGCTGGAGCATGGCCTGCGTGGCCCTCCCCACCTGCAGCCTCGCGGTCGCCGAGAGCGAGCGCGTCCTCCCCGGGCTCATCGACTCACTCGAGCCGGAAGTGGCGAAGCTCGGGCTTTCGAACGACGCCTTCACCGTTCGTATGACCGGCTGCCCCAACGCCTGTGCCCGCCCCTACAACTCCGACATCGGGATCGTCGGGCGAACGGCGGGGAAGTACACGCTCTTCCTCGGCGGTCGGCTCCTGGGAGACCGGCTCAACGAGCAGTACAAGGATGTCGTTCCCTTCGAGGATCTCGCCAAGGAGATCACCGCCGTCCTCGCCTGCTACAAGGCGGAGCGGAAGACGGCCGAGACCCTCGGTGACTTCTGCCACCGCAAGG
>CAJBCV010000118.1 GCA_903951635.1 uncultured Planctomycetaceae bacterium | reverse complement strand
TTGGCGGCGTCGGCCGTGAACCCCAATTGCTTTTTCTGCCCGGCGTCGACCCACGATTGCGCCAGGGCACTACGGTACTGCCCCAGGCTCATCACGGAGCCGTCAGCGGACTGGGGATGGGGGAGGCCGATGGCGTGGCCGATCCCCTCGTGATAGACGACGCAGTCGCTCCCCCGGCAGGGGACGCGCCAACCGTCACCGCTGACCAGCCCCCAGCCCCGCCCCCGGTCGGCGAGGTAGACCGCGCGGGATCCCCCGGCGTCGGCGCCGGGGACATGGAGCCCTCCGTCGGCGAGGGCGCCGTCGAACTTCCAGCCCTGCCCGACGGGCGATTGGCGGGAGAAGTCGTCCAGCGCCCGCCAGTTGATGTCGCTCAAGACGAGGAGAACGGGAAAGGCGCCGTCGGCATCGCGGCCGACGTCGATCGTCCGGTCGACTTCGCTCAGGGTGCGGAAGAACGTGGCGTCACCGTCGCCGACGCGGAGGGCGGCAGTCGAGGCGTTGGAGCGGAAAGGCTCCGATTGGATCGTGGTCACGAGCCGCGAGCGGCCGGCAAACTCGCGGTGGTGGAAGCGGCGCACGCGCTCGCAAAGCCATTCGACGCGTTCCCTCCAATCGGGAAGTGGTTGCCGATCGGAGGGAACGAAGTAGACGACCGTGGCGCGGATCGTGTCGATCGAATGACGGCCATCCCAGGTGGTGAGGCTGGGCGTCTCCGCGGCGCTTGCGAGCCGCCCATGGGCGATGGCCAGGAGGAACAGGCAGACGACGGCGACGTTGGCTGCGGAGTGGTGGATGTGTCGAAACTTGGGCTGCATGGCATCGATCCCTCGTTGACCGGGGCGCACTGGCCGCGCGACAAACGGGGAGAGTATAGCGCCGCGGGCCGCGATTCCGCTGCGGGGCCGGGTCAGCCGTCGCGGAAGGTCGCTTCGACGCGTTCCCGCTCTCGATCGATCTGTTCTGGACTCGCGCCGAGCCCCTCGAGAATCCTCACGGTGAGCGCCAGCGCCACTTCCCCTTCCCCTGAGAAGGCCTCCTCGGCCCCGGCCCGACGGAGCCTGGGAACTTCGTGGGTGGTGTGCGTTCGGGCGAGGATACGGATGCGGGGATTGAGGAGCTTGGCTTGGCGGATGATCTCCTCGTCGACCGGGCCGGAGCCGGAAGTGAGGATGAGGTTGTCGGCCCGGGTGATCCCGGCCCGCGCGAGAACCTCGGGCCGACTGGCATCGCCGTAGATGGCACGGACGCCGAAGGCGAGGAGGCGACGGACCGTCTCGAGGTTGAGCTCGATGACGGTCGGGTCGAGCGAATTGTCGAGGAGCAGCTCGGTCACCGTGCTCCCCACCGGCCCGTAGCCAACGACGATCGCTCGCTGGCTCGGCGCGAGGAGGGCGGGGCCGGCTGCGGCACGCGGATCCTCATCCCCCGTGCGGGAGCGGGTCAGCGACACGGCGACCCGGTCGGCGAGCCGGTAGAGGAGAGGATTGAGCGTGATCGTCACGATTGCCGCGGCGACGAGGATCTCGAGGACGGCGGCGGGAACGATTCCCAGATCGCGGCCGAGGTTGGCGAGAATGAAGGAAAACTCTCCGATCTGTGCCAGTGCCGCGGCAACCGGGATCGCGATCGACAGCGACACCCCGCGGCCCCACATCACCGCCAGAGCCACGGCCGGTTTGAGGACGGTCACGATCAGCACCGTGGCGAGGATCGCCAGCGGGGCCCGGAGGACCGTCGAAGGATCGAAGAGCATACCCACCGAGACGAAGAACAGCACGGCGAAGGCGTCGCGCATCGGCAGGGCCTCCGATGCGGCCCGGAGGCTGAACTCGCTCCGCCCGACCATCATCCCGGCGAGGAACGCCCCCAACGCCATCGACACGCCGAACACCCGCGCCGCTCCGACGGCGATCCCCAGCGCCACGACGAGCACCGCGAGCGTGAAGAGCTCTCGCGAGCCGGTGTCGGAGACGGTCCCGAGGATCCATGGGATGGCCTTGCCGCCGGCAAACACGACGACGGCGACGAGCGCCGCGATCTTCACCGCCGCCAGGAGGAGCGACATCACGAGCCCCTCGACCGTCGGTGGTCCGCCGGCGAAGACGGTGGGGAGGACGACGAGGGCCGCCACGGTGAGGAGATCCTCGACGACGAGCCAGCCGACGGCGACGTGACCGCAGCGGGTGTGGAGGGCGCGGTGATCGGCGAGGACCCGAAGGAGGACGACCGTGCTTGCCACCGCCACACAACCGCCGAACACGGCGGCGGCCGGCCACGGCCAGCCGATCCAGTGGCCGACAAGAGCGCCAATCGCCGTTGCCACGGCGCTGGCGACGAGCGCTCCCGGGACGACGATCGAACGGACCTCGAGGAGCTCGCGGAAATGAAAATGGAGACCGACGCCGAAGAGGAGGAGGACAACACCGAGTTCGGCCATGCCGCTGGCCAATTCGCCATCGGCTTCAAAGCCCGGGGTGTGCGGCCCCACGACGACGCCGGCGATGAGATAGCCCACGATCGGCGACAGTCGCAGCCGATGTGTGATCGCGCCGAACACCAGCGCGGCCGAGAGGCCGCCGGCGAGCGTGAGGATCAAGTCGACGTCGTGCATGGGGGGGAGCCCGGGGCAGGCGGGATTCAGCCGCGCCAACAGAACCGTTCCCCGGCCCTCCGGCAATCCCGCCGGCTCTTCCAGCAGGGACGCAGTCATCGTGCTCATCGTTCCCGTCGCACAACGAATGACGGGGCGCAACCGTCACTCGTCGTCGGGCCCCTGCCGCACCGTCATTTCCCGGAGGAGCCCCGGGCTCTCCGGGCCGAGGGAGGTGTCGGCGGCGCGGAGATCACTCTCGGCCCGCCAGAACTCCTGGCGGGCCGAGATCTCGAAGATCTCGGCATCGAACTTCGCCTGCTCGCGAAGGGTGACGCGGAGGACGTCGCTGCGACCGAGCCGGAGTTGCTCGCGTTCCGCTCCCGCCACGAGCCGGGCGAGCTCGAGGCGTGTGCGGGCCTGCTTGTGGAACTCGTAAGCCCGCTCGAGGAGGGAAAAGGCATCTTGGACCTCGGCCCGCACCTGATCCTCGGCGAAGCTCAGTTGCCGGTCGATCTGAATGAGTTGGGAGTCGGCGGTCTGGAGCCGGCCGCGGGCTTCGCGTCGCTGGGCCGGCAGTTGGAAGATCAAGGACGCCTGCAACACCTGCCGATCGAGGCCATCGTTCCCGGAAAGGGCGCTCTTGCCGAATCCGGCATCCTGATTGCCGGTGAGCTGCCCATCGAGGTTGGGGAGCGTCTGGTTGGCCGCGAGTCGACGTTCGACGATGAGCTTTTCCCGTTGGAGGGAAAGCCTTTGGAACTCGGGCCGCGATCCGAGCGCTCGGGCGAGCGAATCCTGGTACAGGACGACCGTGGGCTGCACCGGCTCGGGCACCTGTCGCATCCGGCTGCGGCGGGCGAGCAACGGTCGGCCGGAGGCATCGCGATGATAGAGGGAAAGGTCGATGGCGGACTGCTGCATCGCCCGATCGGCCTGAACGATGAGGCCGTTGCGAAGGGCGATGTTCTGCTGGTTGTCGATCCGTTCGATGTTCGCCGTCGCGCCCCGCGCCACCTTCTGTTCGAGTTCGCCGTCGCGGCGGACGGCGAGATCGAGCAGTCGCTCGCCGGCGCCGTAGCGTTCCCCGCTCCCCTGCCATGCCCAATAGGCCCTGGCGGCGGCACGCATCCAATCGAGGCGCCCACGCTCGATCACCGGCTCGGCCAGGGCGACGTCGAGTTCGGCCTGGGCGCGTGCGGCACGCGGGCGATCGATGTCCCGGTTCTTGGCGAACGGGAGTGTGATGCCGCCGCGCCATTCGCCGGCGTTGGCCGTCTTCTGGGAGAGGTTGTACGTCGGGAAATCGCCATATCCCGTGCGGAATCCACCGAAGGCGCTGATGCCTCCGGTCATGAATTGCTGCGAGAGACCGAAGTCGGATCGATAGTTCTCGTAGGTTCCCGGGGCGAGGGCGTTGCCCGCCATGTTGACGTTGGTGTCGAAGGCCCCCATGGCGCTTGTCAGCTTGCCCGAAGCGATCCCCCGCTCCCGTTCCACTGCTTGAAGGAGGGGGTAGTGGATGAGGACGCTCTGGAGCACCTCTTGGAGTGTGAGCGGTTCGTCGCGATCGTCGAGAGCGAGGTCGGGAAGCTCGAGGGCCGCGGAGGGCTTCGGAGGCGCGACCGTGATCCCGGTGTTGGCCTTTGGAGGAGGAAGTGGGATAGGCTCGCTTGGACGTTCGGTCGCCTTGGCGGCAGGAGGGGCACCGATCGCATCGGGTCGGGAACGATCCACGGCCCTGGGGGGCGCCGGGGCGTTCTCCACGCTGTCGCCAGCGGGGAGAGGATCGGAGGCTTCGGCGGCGTCGACGAGGTCGAGGAACGATTGCGAGATGACCGTCGGTGGCAGGTCGCCCCGATCCGGGGCGAGGGGAGTCGGCCGGCCGGCAGGGACGAACCTCCCTGGCTCCGCCGCCACGCAGGAAGCCGCGAGGAGGAGAACGAGGACCGCGGCGGTGAGGATCGGCGTGACGCCCGGCACGCCCGTCTTCGGAGTCATCCGACCTTCACCTTCGGAGGCTTGCTGTCTTTTCCGTCCGAATCCTTCGTGGGAGGCGCGAGCACCGGCGGGAAGCCGTTGAGCCGCCGCCAGACCTCGTACCCGAGCGGGACGCGGTTGAGGAACACCCAGCCAATCGCCTGGTTGCCCTGGCGGAGCATCTGCTGATCGGGCCAGGTATCGCCGGCGAGTTTGGCATCGGGCTCCACGAGAATGCGGAACTTCCCGGTACTCCCACTGGCCGAATCGATCTGTCGGATCTTGCCACCGAACGTGCCGACGGCGAGTTCCGGCCAGCCGGAGAACTGCACGGCCGGCCAGCCCTCGAACTGGAGTCGCACGTGGGGAAAGGAGCCCGTCTGTTCTGCAAAGGCGAGCACGAGCGGCGCATCGTTGCCGTCGATGAGGAGTTCCACGACCCGGTCGTTGGTGTCGGGAACGATCGTGCACAACTCATCCCCTTCCTTGACGAATTGGCCACCGCGACTGACGTTCGCGGCCACCCGGTAAACGGTCCCGTCGCAGGGGGCGAGCACGATGCGGTCTTTGAATCGTTCGATGCGGGAATCGATTTCCTGGAGATCGCGCTGGATCGTGAACAGGTTCTGTTCGCTCTTGCGGAGGTTGCCGCGGGCCACGGCGATGGCCGAGAGCCCGGCTGCGTCGGCCTGAACGAGAAGAGATTCCTGGGTGAGGAGGAACGCCTCGGCCCGCTCGATCTCCGCTCCGGCTTTTTCGGTGTCGGTGGCTGCCCGATCGGCCCGCATCCGGGCTTCATCCCGTGAGATCCGGCTCTCCAGCCCGCCGAACTGCGGGTTGGTGAACAGATCCTCGAACATCTGGAAGCGGTTCCGCTCGTATTCCTCCGCGAAGGTGGCGTTGGCTTCCACCTGCTTGGCGACCTCGATCGATTTCTTGGCGGCATCCCGATTGGCCGTGGCGGCACGAATCGCCGCATCACGGGCGGCTATCTGGGCGTCGGCAGCCGATCGTTGCTCTTCCACCTCCCGCTCGGCGGCGGTGATCCGGTCGGCAAGGAAGCTCCGCTGGGCCTCCAATCTTGCCGAAAGCTCGTGATCGTTATCTTCGATATCGACCAGCGGATCGTTTTTCTTTACCCGGCTTCCCTCGACGACGTGCCACTTGCTGATCTGCCCCGGGATCATCGCCTCGATGACCTGCATCCGATCGACCGGCGCGAACGCCATGATGTCCCCCCGCCCCTGAACGGTCTGCTGCCAGGGAACGAAGGCGAGGAGAAAGGGGGTAGCCAGGAAAGCCAGGATCGTCAGCGTGGCAAATCGACGGACGCTCCGCGGCGTGATTGCTCCGGAGGGAAGGGATGTCGTGTTGGCGGTGGGGCGGGATCCCATGATCACGAGGTCTCCAGGGGCGAGACGCATCGCCGACGGACGTCGTCGCGGGCACTGGCCACGACGAGGGTCCAGGGGGCCGTTGGGCCGAACAGCGATTCAGCGAGGGGCTCCGGGCTGTCGAGATCGAGCCCGTCGAGGAGCCGGTCGATGAGGAGGAGCCGGGGCTGGCTGGCGATCGCCCGGGCGATTGCCAGACGCGCCGTTTCGGTCGGGTCGAGTGGGAAGCCGTCCGGGGCCAGGGGCGTCGCCATGCCGAGGGGCAGACGGGCGATCCGGGATGCGAGCCCCACGGTTTCCAGTGCCGTGCGGAGATTGGCGGCCGAGACATCCGTCCGTCCGGCGCGGAGATTCTCGGCCACGGTGCCGGCGAAGGTCTCGGCCGGGCCGACGAGTGCCATGTGCTCGCGGGCGGCAGGCCGATTCAGGGAACGGCCATCGATGCCGTCGAGTTCGACCGTTCCCGACGGGGGCGAGCGGAGGAGGGCCAGCGACTCCAGCCACGCCGTGCTCTCCGCGCCCGCAACGAGCGCCGCCCGGCCACCCGGCGGAAGTTGCAACCGTGGCTGGACCGCCTCGGCGCTTGCCGGATCGATGGCCACGCGCATCGGCCCGGCCTCGTCGGGAAGCATTTCCCCCCCGTCGACCTCGGACTGGAGTGTGTCGACGATCGACAGCTTCGCGAGGCCTGCGTGGAGGTCGTAGAACACCTCGACGTATTTTCCGATCTTCGACACCGCGGAGAGTACGAGCGTGACGATCAACTCTCCGGCGACGAGCTGCCCGAGATTGAGCTGCCGTTGGATCACGAGCCATCCGCCCAGTCCGAGGAGGGCGGTGCTCGCCACGGCCTCGATCGCGAGAGCGAAGACGACCTGCCTCCAGACCACCGAGTAGTGGCGCCGTCGAGCCATCAGGTAGGCGTCGATCCGTTCCTCGGCCCGCTCGGCGGAGAACGTCAGGCCACTTTCCCCCCGGAGCGAACGGGGGCAACGGGCCAGATCCTCGAGCCAGGCCGCGAAATCGTACTTCGCCGCGCTCTCGGCGATGCTCGTGCGGATGCCGCCGGAGCCGAGGACGAGGATCAGAAACGCCAACATGAACACCATGACGACGGCGAAGACGAGCAAATACGGATGGTAGAAGGCCAGCACGGCGAGCCCGACGATCGTCGTCATCGCGATCTGGACACCGTCGACGAGAAGTGTGGCCAGGCACTTCTGTACCGAGGCCACTTCGAAGAAACGGTTGACGACGTCAGTCGGGTTGCTGCGGGCCAGGGTGTCGGCATCGCAGCGCAGAAAGGCCGTCACGAACGTCCTGGCCGTGCGGACGAAAACGCGCCGCTGGACGTATTCGGCGACGGCCGACTGCATCGCCCGGAGGCAGGCCGAGAACGCCAGAAAGCCGAACATCACCAGCGAGAGCACGACCACGGGCCAGAGCAGCACCCCGAAGGCCACGGTGTTGACCAGGGCCTCGATCGCGGCCGGCGTGACCACCGACAGCACCCCCACCCCGAACGCGAAGGCGAGGATCGTGGCCACGTCCCGGCGCTCGCTGGCGAGCAACCGGGAGAGTTGCCGCCACGTAGCGCCGGAACTCCGGCTCTGGTGGGGATTCGCCGACGACATGGGGGGCTCAGGGGGGGGCGGGAAGACTGGGTTTTTGGGCGGAAACGCCCATCCAGCCTTCGTCATCATCGTCCAAACAGGGGGCTGTCGCTACATTGGTTCATTCGATGGATACTATGCAGGCCATCGAAATTACCAAGTTCTGAGGGTGTCATGCGTTGGTTGAACTACCACCACCTCCTCTATTTTTGGACCGTCGCCCGTGAGGGGAGCGTTACGAAGGCCTGCCGGTCTCTCCATCTCACCCAGCCGACCATCAGTGCCCAGCTCAAGGCCCTGGAAAAATCGGTGAAGACGCCGCTGTTCGAGCGCCGGGGGAGGGCGATGATCCTCACCGAGGCGGGGAAGACGGTCTACCGGTATGCCGACGAGATCTTTTCGCTCGGTCGGGAGCTCGAGGATGTCGTCCGCGGCCGACCGGCCGGCGGGGCGATCCGGCTCGTGGTCGGCATTGCCGACACGCTCCCGAAACTCGTCATCCACCGGCTCCTCCGCCCAGCGTTCCACATCGGCGACGAGGTTCGCATCACCTGCATCGACGGGGCCCCCGACAGACTGATAACGCAACTGGCCCTCCACGAACTCGATCTCGTGCTCAGTGACAGCCCGGCGAACCCTCAGATCGGGTTGCGTGCTTACAACCATCTTCTCGGGGAGAGCGGAGTCTCGTTCTTTGGTGCGCCCAACCTCCACAGGAGCTACCGCCGTGATTTTCCGGCGTCTCTCAATGGAGCCCCCTTCCTGATGCCGATGGGCAACAGCGTGCTCGGTCGATCGCTCGAGCAATGGTTCGACGACAACGGCATCCGGCCGGTAATCCGCGGAGAGTTTGCCGACAGCGCGCTGCTCAAGGTTTTCGGAGCGGAGGGGGAGGGGGTTTTTGCCGCGCCTTCCGTCATCGAGGAAGACGTGCAGCGGGCCTACCGGGTCGGGGTCATCGGCCGCGCCGACAAGCTCCGCGAACGTTTCTACGCGATCTCGGTCGAGAAGCGGATGCAGCATCCTGCCGTGGTGGCGATCTCGAAATCGGCACGTCAGTCGATGCAGCTTTCCTGATGGCCGTTCTGCCGGCCTGTCGACTCTAAGGAAATCTGATGTCGACCATTCAGCGGGCTCCCCCGACGGCCCGCTACGGCGCCGAGAGGCGGAGGAGCGAGAGGGAATCGGCATTGAAAAAGACGCTCCCGGCGGTGGCCCGCAACTCCGCGACGAGCTCCACCGTCGCCGCGGTCTCGAGGACGAACTCATACCCGAGCGGCGTCCACTCCCCCTGGCGATCTGCAGCCGCGCTCCGCTGGCCGCCGGAGATCCGCAAGCCCGCCCCCGTGCCGGTCTCGTCGGTGGTTGCCTCGATCCCCTCGCCGAACGCCAGCCCCTCGAAGCGATAGCGGCCCGGCGGCAGCGGCACCGTCACACGCCACGACGCGATCACGGGGGGAGCGCCAGTGACAGCGATCCGCAAGACCCTCCGGCCATCGTCCCCGGTCGTTTCTTCGAGGTTGGCCTCGCCGCTGTCGATTCGGGGTGCCCATCCGGCGAGCCCAGCGCGGCGGGCGCCGTCGAAATGGATCGGCTCCGGTTCAGGGGCCTCGGCCTGCTCGCGGAGACAGGCATCGCGGGCGACGATCCGGTCGCGGAGTTCGCCCACGGCCCCTTCCCAAGCCTCGAGCGTTTCAACGCTCATCGCCCCGACGACGGGCCGGAGGCGACCGGCGACGGAGTCGAGCCGCGGCAGGATCTCCCCTTCCGCGTCGAACAGCGGGAGGAGTTCGCGCATGCGATCGCGAAACGCCCCCCGCCACTCCGGCACCCCCATCACGGCGGCGGCGACGATCGTCGGGGGCTTCTCGAGGACTGGGGCGCCGGGATCGCCGAAGAGCTGATCCATGCCGTGGGGGAGGAAACGGACTCGGCCACCGCTCATCGGATCGACGTAGACGCGGTAATTGTTGTGCGCGGTGGTGTAGCCGTCCCAGTGGCCGGCCATGAGCTCGAGGGCCATGAACGTGAGGAAGTCCGACACCTCAAGGCATCTCTCGATCCCGGCCTGTCGGTCCGCCGGATCCTCGGCGCGGCAGGCCGCGACGAGAAGCTTCAGATCCGCTCCGGGAACGCCCCGCTTCCCTTCGTCGCGCTCGACGAGCTCGTCGAGATCGACCGCCGTGCCGCCGTCGTAAAGATTGCCCTCCGCGTCGTCGAAATGGCGCTCGAGGAAGTCGCGGTCGATCGCCTCCTTGAACACATACACCCCGAGGTCGCGGTCGTCGAGGAGCACGCGGGCGTGAGTCACGCGCGCCGCGGGAATGCCGGCTGAGGAAAAGAGGTACGCGCCGAGCCACTCGGAAAGGAGCGTCGGATCCTGTGCGGCATTGTTGAGGTGAAACTTGTCGAGGCCTTGGAAGCGCGCCTCGGGGTGGAAGCGGTCCATGTTGATCGTGAAGCCCGGCTTCTCGTCGAGCCCCTGGAAACTCCCCGCCGAGCCCTTGAGCTTGACGGCGACATCTTCGAGGACGGTGTCGGCATCGATCGTGAGCGTGCAGGGCACGTAGTTCCGCGGGTTGTCCCGGAGCTGGTCGGCGGCCCCCTCGGCGAGACGGATCTCGATGTGCGGGATCCGTCCGCCATCGAAAAAAGCCCCGGCCTCGGCGTTTCCCTCCGCTGCCGGGCACCGTCCAGGACCACTGAGCGACACGATGATGAGAAACACCGGCAGGAGAACGCGTGCGTTCATCGGTGGGATCCGGAAGCGACGGGAACGAAGATCGACGCCGCCATCGTAACGCCCGGGTCGGTCGGTTTGCCCGGTCGCCAGCAACCTCATCGATCATGCTTCGCGACGGCCGAGGTCTGATCGGCTGGCAGCCGTCATTCCCCGTCGGTCATTTTCAGCCGGATGGTGCGGCCGACGAGGTGGTGGCTTGGCGCCTCGACGGTCATGCCCCAACTCGGGCTGTAGCCGTAGAGGAGCGTGGCGTCGATCGTGTCGGCGCTGGCGCTGTTGACAACCAGGGACGGGTGCATCGTGCACTCCCGGCCGGTGCACGGCACGCCGATCCCCTTCACGATCCTCACCGGCTCGCTCCAGGCGATCCCCTCGCGCGAACAGGCTACCCAGATTCCCCCTTTGGGATCGGAATCGGGCGCGGTGTCGCCATGGATGACGCCGGTGAACACCATCACGTATCGGCGGCATTCGGGGACCCACACGACGCTGGCATCCATCGCCGCCCCCTTCCGTTCCCGGAAGGAAATGACGGGGGTGCCGCGGCCCCCGAGTCCCGGCTCGGTGAAGTCGCCGTCGTGCCACTTCAGCCAGCTGCCTGCCTCGCCTCCTGAGGCTGCCGGGGCCCGCGCCATCCCGATTTCGGAGCCGCGCCCTGGAGCGGGCGAGTAGACGGTGAACCAGGCAAGGAGGTATTTCCCTCCCGGAGTCACCGTGACCGAGGCGGTGCCGATCCCCTGCGGATGCTTGGAGGTCGTGTCTTTGGGGTCGGGGCCGGTGATCACCGGACCCTGCTTCGTGAACACCTTCCCGCCGGCGGGGCAGGTCGCCAGGCAGACGCTGGCGAGAAAATTGTTGATGCCGTTGAGCCCGAGCTTCTCGTAGCCCTCCCAGTCCTCGGCGTGGTAGAAGGCGCGGATCGTGCCATCCTTCGGATCGGTGATCGCGGCACTGACGCCGGCGTAGCCGTTGTCGGGGCCGCCGGGGGACGGGGCGATCACCTCGGCGACCGGCTTGGCGGTGGCAAGGGAGCTACCCTGCATGAGCCGGGTCGAGACGCCGGCGACGAGGAGGAACGACAGTGGCTTGCGGGAGAGGAACGTGATCCCCTCGTCGGGGAAGCCGACCAGCCCGTGCTGCCCCGACGCAAGGATCACCTTCTGCGGACCGGTCCGTTCGACCGTGATGCCGATCCCTTCCGCCAACCGCGGCTCGGCGGGGGCCGCGGGCTGGGCCCGGAGGGGGTGGGCCGCGATCGCCATCAGGAGGAGCATCGGGACGATCGATCGGCGGCACATCGGCATGGCTCCGTCACGGGATTGAATCACTCGCCACGAAGCCTTCCCCGTCGCGGCCACGCACCGCGCCGGAGCTCAAGGCTCCTGATCGGCGGAGATCTGGCTCGGCCCACTCCCCACCGTCTTCTCGTACTTCCCGTCGCCGCTCTTCACGTATTTCGTGAACCCGAGCCGGTCGAGGTTTCGGTCGGAGAGGAGCTTGGGGTTGCCGATGTCGGTGCTCTTGCCGCCGATCGCGAAGCCGGTGATGACGCGACGGACCGGCTCCCCCGTGTCCGGGTGCCGCTCGAGCGCCGGCTCCGCCATCGACTGGAGCAGTTCGAATCGGTCGCCGCCGGTGCCGTCCGGCTTGACGATCTCGTAGACGTAGGTGGGCATGGCAGAAATGGGGCAGGGGAGGCTCTCGAACCGGCAAAGTCTACAACTTCCCGAGTCTATCTCGCCGTTCGGCCGTCGTGGGCCCTGGCGGACCGCCCCAGGCGGAGGAAGCGTCAAGTCCGGGCGGTATCATGGCGGCGGGGTCGGACCGTTGCTTTCGCTCGTCGCTGCCATGCCTGCTCTTCCCTTCCCGCCGCTGCCGCGCCACGCCCTTCTTGGCGGTGTGAGCCGGGCGATCGTGATCGTCGGCGTAATCGTGTCGATCGGCTTTCCGCAGGCCCGGGCCGAAACCCCCGAGCGGGTCGTCGACGGTCTCCAGGTGCTCTACACGTTCGAGGCGCTCGTGAACGGGGTGATCCCCGACCGGGCCGGTGTCGGCGATGGGATCGATCTGCGGATCGACAAGCCGCAGGGGGTCCGATTCCAAGCCGGCCTGATGGGGCTCGATCTTCCGGTCGTGATCGCCTCCGACGGCCCGGCTATTCGCCTTACCCAAGCCCTCCGCCAGGCGCAGCAGTTCACGCTCGAAGTTTGGATCACCCCCGCCGACGCGGAGCAGACCGGCCCGGCCCGGATCGTCAGCCTCGCGCTCGACAGGAGCAAGCGCAGCCTCTCGCTCGTTCAGGAAAAGGGGCGCTACGAACTCCGCCTCCGAACGAGCACCACCAACGACAACGGCACCCCCGCCACCCCGACCCCGGACGGCACCGCCATCCATCGGCCGACGCACCTTGTCGCCACGCGGACACCCGACGGCGTCGTCCGCCTCACCCTCGACGGCAAGGAAGTGGCCACCAACACCGTCGCTGGCGACATGAACCGCTGGCCCGACGACTGCCGGCTCGTCGTCGGGAACGAAGTTGGCGGCGACCGACCCTGGCGGGGCGAGATCGGGCTGGTCGCCCTCTATGCAAGAGCCCTCACCGGAGACGA